>JAZOVN010000284.1:0-2010 GCA_045658725.1 Acutalibacteraceae bacterium | reverse complement strand
TCCTTTTTTAATAACTGTTACAACTGTTACACTTTTATTATTGACAAATTTTTATAAAAAGTGTTAAATATTATTAAATAAATAATTAAGGAGAGAGTTTTATGGATCTGAAAAAAATCATCGATAAAAAAGACAAAGCCGCTAAATACATGATTGACGAAATCACTCATGTTATTAAAACATGCGGTAAAAGAGACCCCGGTTCTGAAGGCGAAAAGAAATCGTGCGAATATATGGCAGAGGTTCTCAAAAAAGACTGCGGCTGTGAAGATGTTAAAATCGAATCATACGAAGTTGCTCCCAGAGCTTTTTACGGTTGGATTTATTTCACCGTAACACTTGCGATTCTTGGTGCGATTATTTTTCCTTTTGCTCCGATTATTTCTATTCCCCTTATAATTGCAGGCTTTGCAATTGTAGTTATTCAGTTTGGCCTTTACAAGAAGATGCTTGATCCCTTGTTCCCCAAAAAGACAAGTCATAATGTTACTGCAATAAAGAAATGTTCAGGCGAAACCAAGAGAAGAATCATTTTTAACGGACATCCCGATGCTACATGGGAGTGGCCTGTTAACTATGCTCTCGGCGGTGTTGGCTTTGAAGGTCATGCAATAATCGTTATCGGTGCTGCTATATTTTATCTTGTTCTTTCAATTCTTTTTGTTGCAAAGAACGGAATCACTTTTGGTATGCCTGATTTAAATAATCCTCTCGTTAAGATTGGTCTCTGGGGTCTTGTTACTCTTCCTTTCTCAATCGGTCTTTATTTTATGGTCAATTACAGAAGAGTTGTTGACGGTGCAAACGATAATCTTACAGGTTGTTATGTCGGTATTGCTATTCTTAAATATCTTAAAGATGAAGGTATTGAACTTGAAAACACCGAAATCGGTGTTATTCTCACAGGTTCAGAAGAAATCGGTCTCAGAGGTTCAAAGGCATGGGTAGAAGCTCATAAGGGTGAATATCAGGATGTTCCCACTTTTATTTATGCATACGATACAATCAACGATCCCAAATATCTTATGTCAAACTATTATGATCTTAACGGTACCGTCAGAAGCGACAAGGACTGTGCAGATCTCTTCATGGAAGCTGCAAAAGCTGTCGGTGTTCCTTGTAAGAAGGGCGGCGTTCCTCCTCTTGGCGGTGCTGTTGACGCAGCTGCATTCAGTCAGGGCGGTTTCAGAGCTGCTGGTGTTACCGGTCTTAACCATAAGCTTGAAAGATACTATCACACAAGACTTGATACATATACAAACATGAATAAAGATGGCATTGCCAATTGCTTCGCTGCAAGTGTAAAAATGCTTGAAATGTTTGATAACGGCGCAAAACAGTAATTTAATGATATCCCCCGGAATTCAGTTTCGGGGGATTAATTTATATGTGTATTGAAAAAGAAAACATCGGATGATATAATAGACGGGAAAGGGGAGAGGAAGATGAATTTCAATCTTCATGAAAAAGCAAAAGAAAACATAATTATTGTAGCACACAGAGGTGCTGCAGGCGGAAATATTCCGTGCAATACCATGGCTTCTTATGAAATTGCATTGAAGCAAGGGGCAGATATGATTGAGGTTGATGTAAGCTGCAGTGCAGACGGAAAACTTTTCCTTTTCCATCCGGGAATGGAGATTCCTCATTTTAATAAACTTAAGTGGCTTAAGTTTATGAAGTATGATAAAATCAAAAAACTCAGATATGTCAATTATGATAACACTCCTACACAGTTGGGGATTTCTTCGTTTGATGATTTTCTTGAACAATTCAAAGGCAGATGTTATATCAACATAGATAAATTCTGGGATAATCCCGAAAAAATATATGAAGCAATTAACCGACATGGAATGAAAGAACAAATGCTTGTTAAAAGCAAGATTTCCGATAAAGTAATTTCTGTTCTTGAAAATCTTTGCTCTGATTTACCTTATATACCTATTGTTTCCGAAAAGCATCCTATGCATATGGAACTTATGAAAAAGAACATCAATTATATTGGTGCTG
>JAZOVN010000283.1:0-48109 GCA_045658725.1 Acutalibacteraceae bacterium | reverse complement strand
AAATTTATGAATTGAGCAATAATTATTTGTTACATTTAAGCCGCAATAATGAACAAACAATTAATTATTTGACAGAAAATCTGAAAACAGTGCATGATCTGAACTTTTCGCCTGCATCAAATGTGCACTGCGGAAATTCAGGCATATTGGGTGTATTGGGGTAATACTGCGTTTCAAGGCAGAAGCCTGCATGCTGAATGAGCGGATTACCCTTTTTGCCGATTATTGTTCCGTCAAGGAAATTGCCCGTATAAAGCTGAACACCGCAAAGGTCTGTGAATACTTCAAGCATTCTGCCGCTTTCGGGGTCATATGCAACCGCTGCAGGGCCGTCACCCTCATTGAGGCAGAAATTATGGTCATATCCCCTGCCGATTTTAATCTGATCATCATCCGCAGCGATATCTCTGCCGATAGCCTTTGACTGTCTGAAATCAAAGGGAGTTCCCTCAACGAGTCTGATTTCACCCGTGGGAATGCTGTTTTCGTCAATCGGAGTATATGCATCGGCATTAATCATAAGTTCATGACCGAGCACATCGCCCTTACCTGCAAGATTGAAATATGCATGGTTTGTCATGTTGATAACTGTCTTTTTGTCGCTGACTGCGTTATATTCAATCTTGAGTGCATTATCTTCATGCAGAGTGAAAACAACTCTGAAATCAACCTTACCGGGGAAGCCCATTGCTCCGTCAGGACTTGTGTAGCTCATTTCAAGAGAATTATCGTCAATAATGATAGCCTTCCACACTGCAGTTGAAAGCTCCGCACCGCCATGAAGGCAGGTTATGCCTTTTTCATTCTTTTCAACCTCATACTCAACACCGTCAATGCTGAATTTTCCGTTTGCAATGCGGTTTGCATATCTGCCGACAGTCATACCTTCATAGTCGGAATGGTTTTCGTGACCGTCGATTGTGTCGAAGCCTGCAAGCACATCGGCAAAAACGCCGTCTTTATCTGCAACATAAATGCTGTTGACGGTTGCACCGTAGGTAATGATATCAACCGCTGTTTCAGAAGAATTTTTAAGAGTATAGCAATCAACCGCTCTGCCGTCTGCGGTTGTGCCGAAATTATTTTTAACTATCATAGTATTACCTCCAAGCTGTATTTATATTATTTTACCATATATCTGCGGATATGGCAACAAATAAAAAAGAAAAAAGCCGAAGGCACCGTCAAACGGTGCCTTCGACTTATAGAAGGATGTATGTGTTGCCGGATATTCCGCCTTGCGGTTGCGGATACCGCAGTGCTTCGCATCCGACGGGAGATTTCTTAGTCGTTTGCTTCCTGTGCTTCCTTCACAATCGCATCAGGAACAGCCTCGCCGTGCTTGACGAAGAGGATGCAAAGAATGCTGAGCATGAACATAACGGGGCTGTAAACAAACAGCGACATATATGTTCCCGAAAGCATACGGACAATACCGTAAATGATGGGTGAAGCAATCTGTGCGGAGAAGGTTGCTGTGTAATAATATCCTGTGAATGTACCAACCTTATCAATACCGCCGATTTCAAGAACAAGAGGAAGGGTGTTAACTGTAATAAACATGTTGGCAAAGCCGCCGAGAACAAGAACAACCCAGATAACAGCGGAACTCTTTGTCAGGATATAAAGGAGGAATGCTCCCATGAATGCGGCAAGACCGAGAAGGATTGTTTTCTTTCTGCCGATTTTCTTGCCCATGTAGCCTGCAGGAATTGCAGCAATTGCAGAACAAACAGCAAAAAGAGTTGTCATGATAGTAGCTTCTGAAGTTGTTTTACCGAGAACCTCTGCTGCAAAGAGTGCAAAGAAGGTTGTGATTGCGTTAGTACCGCAGAAGAGGAAGAAAAGACCGCCAAGCATGAAGATAAGGCTCTTTCTTTCGGAACCTGAAAGCTTCTGTGCTTTCTGTGCTGCTTTCTGTGCATCTTTTTCTGCCTTTGCTCTTGCGGCTTCATCCATTGCCTTGTTGCGCTCTGCAACTGATTCGAGCTTGCTTGAAGGCTCTTTAACAAAGAAGAGAACAACGAGCATACCGATTATCATAACAATTGCACCGGTAAGGAAAACATAGGGGAATGCAATCTGCTCGTTTTCGGTTGTGATTTTTACACCTGTGAATCCGGTATAAATAAGACCTACGATTGTACCTGCAAACATACCGATTGCTGAACCGACACCGCCCATAAGGTTGATGATTGCGTTACCTTCACTGCGAAGTGAGGGAGGAGTGAGGGCGGGCATAAGTGCAACGCAAGGTGCTCTCCAGAGTGACATTGAGAAAACAAAAAGGATGATGAAGAGCATTGTGAGGGAAAGCGAATTTGAGAGTGCAACCCAGGGAATAACAGCAAAAAGGAATGCAGACACGGGTGCACCGAAAACAATAAAGGGACGGCGTTTGCCGAGCTTTGAATGACATCTGTCTGAAAGCTTGCCGAATGTCGGCTGGAAGATAACACCAAAAATGTTATCAAAGGTCATAATGATACCGATGAAAAGCGGAACAAGAGTTATGCCGCCTGCTTCGGTAACAACATTTTCACCCTGCGATTCCGCAAATTTTGCAAGAACGGGGAACATTTCGTTAAGCTTGGCACTCCACTCTGTTACCATTGCGGAAGCGTTAAGCAGTCTTTCAAGAATTTTGGTGATGTAGGGGTCATAGATTGCCCACGCAATTGAAGAAGCCATGAAGCCGAAGCCCGTCAGAATGGTTCTGGGGCGGTGAAGCTTGCCGTTTTCTCTTGCGCAGAAAAAGGTGTTGTTCATCGTTATTTCTCCTTATGAATTTAGCAGGCTTACCTTTCAAGGCAAACCTTCTATAATATTATATCACCTATATCCCATATTTTAAAGACAACATTTTCCACTAAAAACACATATTGTTTTTGTTGGAGTTGAACAAAAGAAAAAAGCGGCGCATCCTTTCGGATACGCCGCCGCTATTCAATTAAATTCTTGCGCTAATTCAATCAAATAACAAGTCGGAACTAAGAATTAGTCCTTCTTTGTGCAAACATAAGCTGCTGCTGCTGCAACTGAAACAGCTGCGAAAACAGCGATGCCAACTGATGCTGAACCTGTATCTGCAGGAGCAGCTGCAGTTGTTTCAGCAACTGTTGTTGCTACTTCACCTGCATAGAGAGCCTTGATCTTTGCCTTAAGCTGATCGAGGAGACCGTCGATGCCGGGGATGTTGAGGCCTTCGAGCTCTGCGATAGCACCGTTAACGTCTGCTTCAGGAACAAGACCTGTGCCGATGTTTTCGATGAAGTCAATGATGCGAACGACAACATCTTCGATGCCATCCCACTGGCTCATTGAACCCTTAACGATTTCAAGGATAGCGTTGAGGATTTCCTTAATTGTAAGGTCAACATAATCCTTTGTGTCGCCAACTGTGCACTTTTCAACGTGAACGTTGTACTCAGCTTCGCCAGCGAAAACTTCGCCGCACTTTGAGCAAGTCTTTGCACGGCAGAGAGCGAGGTGATCATTGAAATCGCCGCCATCTCTGAATTCGATACCGCAAACAGGGCAAGCCTTGAGGGGTTCGTCGGGAGTAGCCTTAGCTGTTGTTGTTTCTGCTGCAAATGCCATAGCTGTCATTGAGAGAGCCATGATAACTGCAAGAGCGAGTGAAATTACTTTCTTCATTTTTGAACCATTCCTTTCAAATTTTATTGCAAGAGCAACAATTGTTACCTAATAGTAACATATTGTAACCGTTTTGTCAACACTTTTTAATATTTTAAGTGTATAAATTTCAAAATGTTATCAATTTATATTGTGCACCTTGCATAATTAACTGTTTTTTTGGCGGATCCGGTAATCCGTTCTTATTCATCAGATCCTGCAGGAGTAGTCTGTGTAGGAGTCTGAGTGGGTGCCTCTGTAGGAGCCTGAGTAGGAGCTGCTGTAGGAGCCTGAGTAGGAGCCTGAGTGGGAGCCTGTGTAGGTGCCTGAGTGGGAGCTTCTGTGGGCTTAACGGTTGTGGGTTCAGCCTTCTTTGTTGTTGTAACAGGAACTGTCACGGGCTTCTTGGTTGTTGTTGCGGAAACGGGGTTGCCGTTTTCATCAACAAAGCAATCGTGATATACGGTTGACCAGAGTACCCAGACATCCTTGCCGTTCTGATAGTATGAATCGTCAACAAGCTGATCTGAGCCGATTGCTCTTACGAAGCCTGCCTCCTTAAGACCGTAAACAAAGAGGGTTGCCATGTCGTTTGACTTGAATGTGATTCTGCCCTTAACCTTAAGTTCGGTTCTGGGATGAGTGTATTTTGTGAGCTGACCCTTAACGAAGCCTGTTGCCCACCAATATTTGCCGTATTCTCTTGTGAATACTTTCTTATATTTGCCGTTGTTGTTCTGTGCCCAGTAGCAGTCAAGCTGCATGTTGAGCCAGTCTTCCTGACCTGCACAGCTGTAGTGGTTAACAGCGCCGCCTTCGTTCTTGAAAGTGCCGAGAGGAGCTGTGTAAACACCGATTTCAGCACCGATGAGAAGGAAGCCGTACTGACCTTTCCAGAACTGAAGCATCCAGTCCTTGCCTTCATAGCTGAAACGGATACGGATCTGGTCGATGAACATAGCAGTTGCGGGAGCAAGGTTATCGTAAATTTCGTTGTAACCTGCATTCTTCTGCCAGCAGTCCTTATCGTCTGTGTAGTAGAAATCGCCGTTTGCATCGTATTTGTAACCTGCAAGAGCTCCGTCTTCAAGAACATCCTGAACAAGACCTGTGTTACCGGGCTTTTTGGTTGCCTGTGCATTGGTCTGTGCAACAGGCTTCTTTGTTGTGGGAGTCTTGTTTGCAGCCTTCTTTGTTGTCTGAACAACTCTCTTGATGGTTGTGAGTGCGTTGCCCGAAGGATCTGTTACGGTTGAATTATCTTCATCTGTAACAAAAACGGGAACATCTGCATAATAGGTTTCTTCTTCAACATAGTCATACTGCGAAACGGTTGCCGAGGTTGTTGTGTCTTCTTTGGCTTTGTCGCTGTTTCTGAAAATTGCAACAGCCGCTACAGCGCCGCCGATAACAACGATTGCGCTGATTGCAAGAATAAGAATCTTCTGCTTGGATAAGCTGAACTTGTTCATTGCAAATTCCTCCTTTATATTATTATACCTTAACCTCTGTGAGGTTTATTTCCTTATCTGATGTTCTGCCAGATGAAAATAACATCCTTTTCGTAGCGCTTGTAGGTGTCAATTTCATAGGGTGAGAACTCTTCAACGTTTGTGAAGCCCTTCTTTGACAAAGCTGCATCAAATGCCTCTGCCTGTTCTTCGGATTCAAAGGTTATTCTGCCAAGAACTCTGAGAGTGTTTGAATCCTTGCGGTTTTTGAGCTGACCGTCAACGAAGCCTGTTGCCCACCAGAAATCATTGTAGTTTCTTGTGAACTGAGGAAGATATTCACCGTTATCGAATTCATCCCAGTAAACAGTCATTTCCATCTTAAGCCAATCATCTTCATCGGCACAGTTATAATGCTCGCCGACCGAACCTCTGGGACGGGTATAAACACCGATTTCACCGCCGACGGTTCCGATTGAGCCTGAAATATACTGACCCTTCCAAAGCTGGATTCTGTACTGCTTATTATCATAATTGAAATCAAGTCTTGTTGTTTCAATGCTGAAGTCAATAAGCTGTGCACCCCAGTCATAAAGGGGATTGTAACCGAAGTTTTTCTGGAAACACTCGGGATCTTTATCATCATTATATATGTATGATTTACCGCCGATAACATCATAGCCCATGAGGCTGAGACCTGCGAACGACATATCCTGAGGAAGGTTTTTGCTCGGAGTAACCGCAACACCGCTGTTGGGACCTGCCTGAAGCTGAGGAACGGTAACTTCCTCTGTGGGTGCTTCTGTGGGTGCCTGCGTAGGCTTTGTTGCCTGAGTCTGCTGTTCGGTTGTCTGAGCAGGCTTGGTTGTTGACTGAGCCTGAGTTGTGGGAACAGGTCTGGTTGTTGCTTCTTCGGTAATAACCTGAGTTGTGAAGTCGATAATCGAACCGATAGTTTCTCCGACTGTCTGCTTTTCTGTTTCTTCGGGGAAATAATAATTGTTGCCGATGCTTTCGGTAAGCTCTGTATTCTCTGCAGGCGGCATATCAACTTTCGCCTTGAAAACGAGCGTTCCCGCAACTGCTACGAGACAAGCCGCAACCACTGCAACACCGATAACGGCAAGGTTTGCTTTTTTCTTCATCTTTTTTCCTCCTTTTGTTATGTTCTTTTGTGCCCCTGTTTAACTTCGGGCAACCGATGGCCGCCCATGCGATGGGATTGGTAATATTTTAATGTTTTGGCTCTGTTTCATCCGTTTTAACAAACGGATTTCATTGACATTGTCTTGCAAAAAAGCAAGACAATGTCCTGGTGGAGATGGCGGTAACCGAACCCGCGTCCGAAAAACCCTTGCAGGGACCTTCTACGAGTGTATCCCGTCTTTTAACATTCCCTTACACCGACGCCGAAGGGCAGGCTCCGATGCTTGGTAGACAGATTATGCATGACGGGCTATCCGCCGTTACCCGTTCACGTTCACTGCTGATCGACGCCTCTTATGCGGCCGCAGTCCTCCGCACAGAGACGGCTGCTTAGTTAAGCAGCAAGTGCAACTTTATTGTTGTCGTTTAAATTTAAGAATTGCGGATTTTATAGCGGTCCCGCACCGCTACTCGCTTATCCGGGCTCAGATTCCCCGTCGAAATCCTTTCATCCCCGTATATGGTGAAGCACTTGCGTGCTTCAGTTAAATATTGCTTTGCTGTGATATTTCATCTTCTCAAACTGCGTTCAATATCTCTTTTGGCATCTTTTTGGGCTGCAACGGCACGCTTATCGTAAAGTTTTTTACCTTTACAAAGACCAATTTCAACCTTTGCTCTGCCTTTAAGAAAATAAACGCTGAGAGGAACGATTGCAAGACCTTCCTGCTTGACCTGAGAATAAAATCTTCTGATTTCACGCTTGTGAAGCAGAAGCCTTTTGGTTCTCAGAGGATCACGGTTGAAGATATTGCCATGTTCGTAAGGACTGATATGCATTCCGTTGACAAACATTTCGCCGTCCTTGACAAAGCACCACGAATCCTTGAGATTGATTTTTCCCTGACGGATGGATTTGACCTCCGTGCCGAAAAGCTCAATGCCTGCTTCAAGCTTTTCAAGAACAAAAAAATCGTGATACGCTTTCTTGTTCTGAGCAATTATTCTGATTGAGCCGTTCTTCTCCATTTTATTTACCTTTCGTGATTTGCGATTGTACCACACATTATATTAGTGTGTCAATACCCGTTTTTTGTTGCATCGGAATTGAAAAATTTTTTAAATCGGAAATAATGTGTTACAGTTTACGCAACAACACATCATTTTGCGGTTTTTGCCTTATACACACGCTTCTTTGCATAAAAATCTTTTTTATTTTTCTTTTCTTCAGCTTCACGCTTTGCGGCTGCCGCTCTCTTTGCCTTGACTCTTGAAAGAGGCTTGCCTTTCTTTGCGGGCTTCTTCTTTTTCTCTTCTTTATCCTTGTCGGGATTTTCCTTGTAGAAAACGATGCTTCCGCCCACAACCTGCACAACCTCGCTGCCTGTTGCTTCGGCAAGCTTGTCTGCAAATTCTCTCGGGCTTTCGGGAGCACTTTCAAGAAGAACCTTTAATTTTATAAGCTCTCTTTTTCTGAGAGCATCTGCGGTCTGCTCAATCAGTGCATCGGAAATCCCGCCCTTGCCGATCTGAAAAAGGGGTTCAAGTCCGTTTGCCTGTGCTCTGAGTGCCGCTCTTTCTTTACTCGTCATAAATCCAACTCCTCTATCTGTTTTGCAAGAAGACGCACGGATTTGCCTCTGTGGCTGATTGCGTCTTTTTCTTCAGCGGTAAGCTGAGCCATTGTCTTTTCTCCGCCGTATTCAACGGGAAGGAAAAGGGGGTCATAACCGAAACCGCCGTTGCCGATTTCTTCGTATCCGATAGTGCCTCTGCATTCGCCTCTTGCAATAAGCTTTCTTCCGTCGGGATAAACGCAGCATGCAACGCTCACATATGCCGCACCTCTTTCGGCAGGCTCAACATTTTCAAGTGCCTTGAAAAGCTTTTTGTTGTTTGCATCGTCGTTGCCGTGCTCACCCGCATATCTTGCGGAATAAACACCGGGAGCTCCGTCAAGAAAATCAACTGCAAGACCCGAATCATCCGCAATGCAGGGCATTCCGCTTTCTCTGCATCCGCTTTCAGCTTTGATGTATGCATTTTCTTCAAAAGTTGTTCCTGTTTCTTCCGCATCGGTAAGCTCAATACCTGCTTCCTCCGCAAGAAGAACACGGATTCCGAGAGGAGCGAGAATTCTCTGCATCTCGTCTCTCTTTTTCATGTTATGAGTAGCAATTATATAATCCATATTTATTATTCCTCATCATTGTCTTCTTCAAACAATCCTTCTGCAAAAGCATGGGGATTGAAGGGTCTGAGGTCGTCGATTCCTTCGCCGACGCCGATAAACTTAACAGGCACCTTGAGGTCATTCTTGATAGCAAGCACAACGCCGCCCTTTGCGGTGCCGTCAAGCTTGGTGAGGATAATGCCCGTGATTTCGGCAACATCCTTGAATTCCTTTGCCTGATTTACGGCATTCTGTCCTGTTGTTGCGTCAAGCACAAGCAGAATTTCACGGTCAGCATAAGGAAGCTGACGGTCCATGATGCGATAAATCTTTGCAAGCTCTTCCATAAGGTTTTTCTTGTTGTGGAGTCTGCCTGCAGTATCGCAGATGATTATATCAGCGTTTCTTGCCTTGCCTGCCTCGATTGTATCAAAAACAACCGCTGCGGGGTCTGCACCTTCTTTATGCTTTACAATATCAACACCTGCACGGTCTGCCCAGATTTCAAGCTGGTCGATCGCAGCAGCTCTGAATGTATCCGCAGCACCGAGAATAACCTTTTTTCCCTCTGCCTTGAACATAGCTGCCATCTTACCGATTGATGTTGTTTTGCCAACACCGTTTACACCGATAACAAGGATAACCGAAGGCACGGTTATCATATCAATTTCTTCGCCGCCGCTGAGAAGCTCTGCAACGATATTCTTGATTTCTTTCTTGACATCCTTTGCTCTGCGGAGACCTTTTTTGAACACGGAATCACGAAGCTTTTCAACAATCTCCATTGCCGTTGTTACGCCGACATCGGACATAACAAGAATTTCTTCAAGCTCGTCATAAAAGTCATCGTCAATTTCATTTCTTCCGTGAAGAGCGGCATTGATTGCGCCCGTCATATTATCTCTTGTCTTTTTAAGACCCTGATTTATTCGTTTGAAAAGTCCCATTGTGTACCTCTATATATATAATGTATAGTGTCAGACTGTCCGTTACTGTTCGCGGGCATTCTTGATTATGTTGTCAACCGTCTTTTTAAGAGAAGAATCTCTTTCAACCTCCTGCTTGATTGATTCGATTGAATAGAGAATGGTTGTGCGGTCTCTGTTGCCGAAATATTCGCTGATTTCCTTCTGAGTGAGGTCGGTAATCTCTCTTACAATATAAATTGCAACCTGTCTTGCCTTTGCGGTTTTTGCATCCTTCTTTTTTGAAGTTATGTCTGCCTGGGGCACGCCGAAGGTTCTTGAAGTTTCTGTAATGATATTTCCTACAATCGAAGAAACAGGTCTGCTGTCATTCATAATGTCCTTGATTGCATTCTGTGCCATCGCAATATTGATGGAGGCACCTTCAATATTTACGAGTGCGTTGATTTTCTTTACCGCACCTTCAAGCTGACGGATATTTGTTTTGATTTTTTCTGCCACAAACTGAACAACATCCTGCGGAAGCTCAAGACCGAGAGTAGTTGCCTTACGCTGAATAATTGCCATCCTTGTTTCGATATCGGGCGGCTGAATGTCAGCAATAAGTCCCCACTCGAAACGGTTGCGAAGTCTTTCGTCAAGAATTTCAATATCCTTCGGTGCACGGTCAGAGGTCAGAACAATCTGCTTGTTATCCTGTGTGAGTGCGTTGAAGGTGTGGAAGAATTCTTCCTGAGTTGATTCCTTGCCTGCGATAAACTGAATATCGTCAACGAGAAGCACATCGCAGTTTCTGTATTTCTCGTGGATTTCCTTCATTTTCTGACTCTTGATACCTTCAACAATAAGAGTAACGAAGTCCTCGCCTCTTGTGAAGATGATATCCGCATCGGGCTTGTTGCGTTTGACTTCATTGCTGATAGCACAAAGAAGGTGGGTTTTTCCGAGACCGGAATTACCGTAAATGAAAAGCGGGTTATATGCAGAACCCGGAGTTGCCGCAACCGCCTGTGCAGCCGCATGAGCAAATCGGTTTGATGAGCCGACAACAAAGGTTTCGAAAGTATTTGTTTCAATGCTTGTTGATGTTACGGAAGGAGCTTTAGTTCTTTCGGGCTGAGCCTGTACCTGCTGAGCTTTGTCGGGGTCGATGAGTACCACCTCAACATCAAAACCCATAACCGATCTGAAAGCATCCTTTAATTCATTATGAAATTTCTGTTCTATTATCTTTTTAACAAATTCACTTGCCGCAATTTCTACCCTTGCACCGTCAAAACGGATTATTTCGAGTGGCTTTATCCAGATATCGTAAATAACTTCTCCGCAGCTTTCTTTAAGCTTTTCACAAGCAAGCTGCCACATGTCCTTGAGCGAATCCATGCAATATCCTCCTTATCTTTCTTTTTCTTTTATTTTTACGCATTCTTTCTCATTCTAACGATAACGATACATAATAGAGTATAACACAAGAGTTCCGATATTTCAAGAAAAAAGAAAAGAAAATCAATTAAATTCAAAAAAATGTTGACATTCACGGTCAAGCTGTTATATAATGTGTATTCCGAGGGGTATTTTCCCCTTTATTTGTCATGCTCAGATTATTATGCCGCAACAAGGCATACGGTCTGAAGATATAAAGTGAAACGGAGGTTAGTAAAATGAAAAGAACTTACCAGCCCAAGAAGCGTCATCGCAAGATGGAACACGGCTTCCGCAAGAGAATGGCTGACAGAAACGGTCGCAAGGTTCTTGCACGCCGCAGAGCAAAGGGCAGAAAGCAGCTCACTTATTAATCCGAGAGGGTTGATGCAAAAATGTCCGGAGCAGTAACCCTGAAGCAAAACTCAGAATTCCACCGTGCCTACGGCAGGGGTAAGGTCAGAACCTCCCCCGTTTTAGTCACCTATGCCGTTAAAAACAGAGGCATGGGCTGCCGCACAGGCATTACTGCCGCTAAAAAGCTCGGCAGTGCAGTTGAGAGAAACAGATGCCGCCGCATCATAAGGGCGGCATTCTCCTCAATTTCTCCCGAATGCTGCGGTAACTGGGATATAGTTTTTGTTGCAAGGTTCAAAACCAAAAAAGCAAAAAGTACAGACCTTGTTCCGATTATGCGTTCGCATTTAACGGAGCTCGGAATAGTGAGAAACAGAGCGGAGGCGGATCTTTGATGAAAAGAGTTCTGCTTGCGCTGATTCGTTTTTACCAAAAATGCATCTCCCCGCTGTTTCCGCCCGTCTGCAGGTACCATCCCACCTGCTCACAGTACGCCGTTGAAGCAATTCAGATTCACGGCGCAATCAAAGGCACTCTCATGGCAATTTTGAGAATCATGAGATGCAACATCCTTTTTCCCGGCGGATATGATCCCGTTCCGCCCAAGAAACACTCACACTCGGAGGACGAAAAATGACCGGTCTTTATGAAATTCTCGGTGTTCCGTTCGGTTTCCTGCTCAGACTTATTTATGACACCGTCGGATTCGGAAACTATGCTATTTCAATTATATTGTTGACTTTATTTGCAAGACTTCTTATGATTCCGTCAACTATCAGTCAGCAGAAGGGCATGGCTAAAACACAGCGTATTCAGGCTAAAATCCGTAAGATTCAGGCAAAATACGCAGGCAACCAGCAGAAAATTCAGGAAGAAACAACCGCACTTTATCAGAGAGAAGGCTATAACCCGATGAATGCGGGCTGTGCTCCCATGATTTTCCAGTTTGTTCTTCTTTTCGGTCTTATCGGTGCTATTTATTATCCTCTGAGCCATTTCCTCACAGGAGTCACTGACGCTGAGATAAAACTGCTTTCAGATGCAGTTGCAACTCTCGGCAACTCAAAGTTCGCCAACAGCACTCATCTGAGCGAACTCCTTATCATTCAGAATATCAACGATCCTGCTCTCCAGAATATTGCAGGGGTAAGCGAAAAAACATACGAAGCCATCAGGAGCGTTAATTTCGATTTCTTCGGTCTCTTCTCGCTCGGCGATGTTCCCATGAATCACAAAAAGATTCATGTTATCTGGCTTATTCCCGTTCTTTCTTTCCTTTCATCAATGGCAACAAGCCTTTATTCTCAGATAAAGCAGAAGAAAACAAATCCTGCAATGTCAAACAACCCCATGATGGGCTGCATGACCTTCGGTATGCCCCTCTTCTCGCTTTACTTTGTTGTTAATTATCCTGCAGGTATCGGTATTTACTGGATTGCATCCAGTCTTTTCGGTTTCCTTACAACAGTTATCATCGGTCACTTCTACAACCCCAAAAAGATGATTGCCAAGCTCATGGTTGACGAAACGGTTGAGCGCCGTTCAAAAGAAAACAATACAAAGCTCATGGCAAAAAACAAGGAAAACCACAACTAATTTCAGGTGGTGAAAATTTTGATAAAAGAAGCATTCGGCACTGGCACAACTCTTGACGAAGCAAAAGAGGCTGCCCTCAAGGCTCTCGGAGCTCCCGAGGATGCAGATGTTAAATATGATGTTATCGAAAGACCCAAGGCAAAGGTTCTCGGAATTTTCGGCGGTTCTCCCGCAAAAATGAGAGCCTACTATGAATTCGAAGAAGATCCCTTTGCAAAAGCAAAGGAATATGTTCTCAACATCCTTAAAAATCTCGGTGTTGAGGAAGCTGAAATCTCCGTTGAAGCAGACGATGAGGATGTTCGCATTTCCATCGAATGCGGCGATGATTACGGCTCAGTTATCGGCAGAAGAGGCGAAACCCTTGATGCCATTCAGTATCTCACAAGACTTGTTATCAACAGAGGCTCAGAAGATTATAAGAGGGTTTCAATCAATGTCGGTAACTACAGAGAAAAGAGAGAAAACACTCTTCGCGCACTCGCACGCAAGAATGCAGCAAAGGTAAGAAAATACGGCAGAAATGTTGTTCTTGAACCCATGAATCCCTATGAACGCCGCATCATTCACACAACCGTTCAGGAGATTGAAGGCGTTACCTCTCATTCAGTCGGCAGCGACAGCGACAGAAAAGTTGTTATCACCCTTGAAGAAGGCGTTAAGCCCACACACGGCGGCGGTTACAACAACAGAGGCCGCGGCGGTTATAACAAGGGCGGCAACAACAGAGGCGGTTACCGCGGCGGTAACAGAGGCGGCAGAAGCTACAATAATGATGCTCCCGCTGCTCCCTCAAGAGCACCCCGTTCAGATTCCGCAGGTGCATCGCTTTACGGCAAAATTGAAATCAATAAATAAAAATTATCCGGATGTTCAAAAAGAGCATCCGGATTTTTTATGCTTCAAAAAACAAAAACTCCGTACCCGAAGGTACGGAGCATTTTTATTATCAGTCACTTGTGTAGGGAAGAAGAGCAATCTGACGAGCACGCTTGATAGCGGTTGTCAGCTCACGCTGATGCTTAGCGCAAGTGCCGGTAACACGGCGGGGAAGAATCTTTGCTCTGTCTGAAGTGAACTTGTTGAGTCTGTTTACATCCTTGTAATCGATGCATTCAACTTTATCTACACAGAAAGCACAAACCTTTCTGCGACCCTTCTTGTTGGGTCTTCTTTCGCTTCTGTCGTAAGCCATGGTATTAACCTCCTTTTCAGTTTCAGTTTATGCGATCTCAGAACGGGAGATCGTCTTCGGGAATTTCCTTGAAATCGCCCTCGTCCGCAGTTGAATATGAGGGTGCGGGCTGAGCATTTGCGTAGCTGTCTTCTCTCGCGAAAGCATTTGAGCCGCTTTCTGACTTTGAGCCGCAGAAGCTTACATTATCTGCAACGATTTCAACAGCCTTTCTCTTGTTTCCGTTTCTGTCTTCATAGGTTCTGGTCTGAATGTGACCCTGAACTGCAATCATTGAACCCTTGCGGAAATATTTGCTGATGAATTCAGCAGTCTGTCTCCATGCAATGATATCAATGAAATCTGCCTGACGCTCTTCGCCCTGACGGACAAAGCCTCTGTCAACAGCAACTGTGAAAGATAATACGGAAATTCCGCTTCCTGTAGTGCGAAGCTCGGGGTCTGCAACAAGTCTGCCCATTACAACGGCATTGTTTAACATTTTGCGACCTCCTTAGTTCTTCT
Organism: Acutalibacteraceae bacterium; assembly: GCA_045658725.1. Taxonomy (GTDB): domain Bacteria; phylum Bacillota; class Clostridia; order Oscillospirales; family Acutalibacteraceae; genus CAG-177. Next base: position 33,703 of record JAZOVN010000283.1, on the reverse strand, counting down.
TGACAATGAGTGAACGAAGCACACCGTCTGTAATCTTTACAACACGGTCAAGCTCTGCGGGAAATTCAGGTGTTGCCTGATAATTGAAGAGAACATAGTAACCCTCTGCTTCGTCGTTGATGAGGTATGCGAGCTTGCGCTTGCCCCATTCGTCAACGCTCTCAAGAGTGCCGTTAGCTTCAATCATAGCCTTGAATTTCTCCATGAGAGGCTGAACAGCTTCTTCGCCGTTGGCAACTGAAAAAACCATCATTGTCTCATAGCTGATGTTTGCTGACATTCTTAAAGCACCTCCTTCTGGTCTTTGGTCACGGTGCATCCGTGACAAGGATAAAAATTTGATTAATCCTGCTGTGCATTTCACAGCGGTTTATTATTTTAACAGAAGATTCAATAATTGTCAAGAGGAAATTTCACTATTGCGTAAAACATTTTTAAAGTATATAATATATGTGCGAATACAGTGAAAACGAGGTGAAAAGAATGAACGAAAGAATTCCGTATCTGAGAAAAAAATCAATGTCGCTTCCGCTGACGCCCGGTGTTTATCTTATGAAAAACAAGAAGGGTGAAATTATTTATGTCGGTAAGGCAAAGGCACTCAAAAACCGTGTAAGCTCTTATTTCGGCTCGCAGAACGGCATGTGGATAAAGGTTCGCAGAATGGTTGAGAATGTTGAGGATTTTGACTACATTCTCTGCGACAGCGAATTCGAGGCGCTCATTCTTGAATGCTCTTTGATCAAACAGCACAGCCCGAAATACAATATCCTTCTCAAGGATGACAAGGGTTATCACTATATAAAAGTCACCAAAAACGGATGGAAGAATTTCACCGCCGTCAAGCAAAGACTCGATGACGGTGCGGAATATATCGGACCTTACACAAATTCTTACGGCATAACCAACGCAATCGATACCGCAAAAAAGATTTTTCTGCTTCCGCAGTGCTCAAAGATTTTTCCGAGAGATTTCAAAAAAAGCAGACCGTGTCTGAACTTTTTTATCGGGCAGTGTGCAGCACCGTGTGCAGGCAAAATGAGTGAAGCAGAGCATTCCGAAGCGGTTGACCGTGCGATTGATTTCATCATCAACGGCTCGGGAAAAGCGATTGATGACCTGACTGCAAAAATGCTTGAAGCATCTGAAAATCTTGAATTCGAAAAAGCGGCAAAAATCAGAGATAAAATCAATGCCATAAAGAAAGTGACCGAAAAACAAAAAGTAGTTGCCGCCTCCGTTGAGGAGCAGGATGTTTTTTCTGTTGTCTGTGCGGATGCAAAGGCATGCCTTTCCGTTATCCGTTTCAGGGATGCAAGGCTCTATGACACCGAGCATTTCATCATTGACCTTCCCGAAGATATGCCCGAGGCAAGACATGAGCTTATCAGAAGTTATTATTCCATAAGGGATTTTGTTCCGAGAAGAATTGCCGTTGACGGCGAGGTTGCCGACAGCGGGGTGCTCTGCGAATGGCTTTCGTCGCTTGCAAAAAGAAAAGTCAGCATCGTTATTCCTCAAAGAGGAGAACAGCATTCGCTCATGGAAATGTGCCGTTCAAATGCGGCACAGAAGCTTGGCATCTATCTCGGCAAAACAGGAAAATCCACCGCCGCTCTTGATGAACTCGGCACACTTCTCGGACTGAAATCACCTCCCGAATTCATCGAATCATATGATATTTCACACACCGCAGGCAGCGAAAATGTTGCAGGTATGGTAGTTTTCAAGGGCGGTTTGCCTTATAAAAAATCTTACAGACGGTTTGCAATCAAGGGCTTTTCGGGTCAGGATGACTATGCTTCAATGGCTGAGGTTATCGAACGCAGAATCCTTCGCTACTTTGAAGAAAAAGACAGCGGCGAGGGCTTCGGCAGACTGCCTGACCTCATTCTGCTTGACGGCGGAAGCGGTCAGGTCAATGCAGTAAAGCCCGTGCTTGAAAAATATAATCTCAACATCCCCCTTTTCGGCATGGTCAAGGATTCCCACCACAAAACCAGAGCAATTGCTCTTTCGGGAGATGAACTTTCGCTGACCTCAAAGCGTGCGGCATTCACACTTGTTTCAACTATTCAGGAAGAGGTGCACCGCTACGCAATCGAATATCACCGAAACCGTCGCAAGAAATCAACCCTTTCTTCAACTCTCACTTCAATCGAAGGCATCGGTGAAAGCAGATGCAAGGCTCTTCTGAAGCATTTCAAAACGGTGAAGGCTGTTTCGGAAGCCTCTGAAGAAGATCTTGCAGCAGTCAAGGGTATGAATAAAAATGCCGCAAGGGCGGTTTTTGAGGCTTTTCACGGCAAAAATACAGACAGATAATACGCTTATTTACAACTTTTTTACCTTATATTAACATTTTATCTTGACATTTAATCATATTTAGTGCGATAATAAAGTGATAATACTCTGTGGAGGACATCAGATGAGAGTAATAACAGGCAGCGCAAGAGGTATGACACTCAGAACTCTTGAAGGCGATAACACAAGACCCACATCCGACAAGGTTAAAGAAGCGGTTTTCAGTGCAATTCAGTTTGAACTTGAAGGACGCAGAATTCTTGACTTGTTTGCAGGGTCGGGCCAGCTCGGAATAGAAGCTCTCAGCAGAGGTGCAAAAAATGCGGTTTTCGTTGATGCAGATAAAAATGCAGTCAGAATCATAAAAGAGAATCTTGAAAAAACAAAGCTTGATTCCCTTGCAACCGTTGCCCAGACGGATTCAATCGCATTTCTCTCCATGACCGACAAGATTTTTGACATTGCTTTTCTTGACCCTCCCTATGAAACGGGACTTCTTCAGAAAGCACTTTCCAAAATCGACGGACACATTGCCGAAGGCGGCGTTGTTATCTGCGAGCATCCCTTCAGGGAAGAGCTTGAGGATGAAGTCGGCGGTCTGAAAAAATACAGAGAATATAAATACAGCAAAACGGCCGTAACCGTTTATCGGAAGGACTGATTTAATGAAAACGGCAATCTGCCCCGGCAGCTTTGACCCCGTTACCATCGGTCACATCGACATCATTCACCGTGCGGCAAAGCTTTTTGATAAGGTCATTGTCTGCGTTATGATAAACCGAAGTAAAAGCAGCGGACTTTTCAGCGTTGAAGAAAGAGTTGAACTGCTCCGACGAAGCCTTGCCGATGTTGATAATGTTGAAATCGAAATGCATTGTGGACTTCTTGCGGAATACGCAAAAGAAAAAGGTGCATGTGCCGTTGTCAAGGGTCTGCGTGCTGTGTCGGACTTTGAATATGAATTCCAGCAGGCATTAACCAACAAAAAGCTCAATCCCGAGCTTGAAACGGTATTCCTTACGGCAAACGCAGAGAATATGTATCTCTCTTCAAGCGTAGTAAAACAGGTTTGTGAGTTCGGCGGAGATATCAGCGAATTTGTCCCTGCCGCAATATGTGAAGATATAATCAGACGAATTAAAGAAAGGAACAGGTTTTCATAATGAATATTGAAAATTTACTTGACCAGATTGAAGATATACTTGAAGCGGGCACCAAAGTTCCCCTTTCAAGCAAAATCGGCGTTGATGCTGCCGCTATCAGAACTGCGATTGAGGATATCAGACTCAACCTTCCCAACGAAATCACTCAGGCAAGAGCAATCGTTGCCGACAGAAACAACATCCTTATCAAAGCCAAGGATGAAGCTGTCAATGCAGTAACAGGTGCACAGGAAAAATCAAGAGCACTTATCTCAACCGCAGAAGATAAGGTTCGTGCACTTGTTCTTAAAACAGAAGATTATTCAAAAAATAAGGTTGCTGAAGCAGAGGCTCAGGCAAAGCAGATTATCAACACTGCAAACGAGGATGCAAAAATCATCCGTGCAAATGCTCAGCTTGAAGCTGCAGCTATGGTTGACAGCAGCGAAATCGTTATTCAGTCAAAGGCAACCGCAGAAGCAATTGCAACTGCCGCTCAGGAAGAAGCAGCTTCAACTCTTGCAGGTGCAAAGGCACAGGCAGAAAACATCGTAAGTGCCGCAACAGAGCAGGCTGAAAGAACAATTGAAGAAGCAAGACGCCGTTCAGACGAGGCAATTGACAAGGCAAACAAGTGGTCTGCCGAAATCAGAATTGCCGCAGGCGATTTCATTGAAGACATAATGAAAACCGCAGATGAAGCAATTTCAACAAGCCTTGCTGAAATCCAGGCTGCACGCAGCAACATCAGAAATGTAACAGGCAAAATCGAGCCTCCCGTGCAGACCGCAGATATCCCCGTAATTGAAGAATAATAAAAAACCCTCTGTCATTGACAGAGGGTTTGACTGTCGATAAAGTCGCTGAAACATAAACGAAATAAATATTAAGGTCAGCGAGCCGACGCCCCACAAAAACATCAAAAAAGTAGGGCGGGATGCCCACATCCCGCCGCGTTTGTTTTCGTTTATTTGCCGTTTTTTCGCTTTTCGATGTATCTGTATACACCTTCAAGCGAATAAAACGCCATTCAGCTTCCTTTCTCAACAGCCATCAGCTTGTCGGTTTTTATTATTTGGAATCGCTGTCTTCGGATGCAATGCGGCGTGCAAAACTGATAATTTCATTTTTGCGGATACTTTTTCTGAAAAGATTAAGAAGTCTCAGCTCTTCAAGCGAAAGACTGCTTGCGTCTTCACCGTTTTCGGGAGAAGAAACTTTTAAAAAGGGCTCAACGCATTTTCCGTTGACCGCTTTGTCACGGTAATTGCCGAGAAAACCGTCAACCGAAACTCCGTAAAATGCGGCAAGCTGAATGATAATATCAAGCTCAGGCTTTCGGTTTGCTTCGTATTTTGCATAAGTTGAACGGTCAACGCCGAGATAATCAGAAATTTCTTTTTGTGTGTATCCGTTTTCTTTTCTGAAATCGTGAAGAATTTCGCCGAGCAAGCTGCGCTCGGAAGATAAATAATCGCCCACAAAATCACCTTCCGTAATAAACTGAAACAATTATACTGCTGTTTCAACCGACAATCCGAAAATGTTCCAAAAAGTCACACTTTAAAATATCAGTTAAGGAGTTAATCATATGAGCAGTCCGATATTTGCAAAAACCAAATATTTTATCATTGATATGGACGGAACCTTCTATCTTGACGGAAATATTATTGACGGTTCCAAGGATTTTATAGAAAAAGTAAAGGAAAGCGGCAGAGATTTTTATTTCTTCACCAACAATTCGTCAAATAATGTTGAAATCTGCAGAGCAAAGCTTGAAAAAATGGGCTTCCCCGTTGACGAAAACAGAGTTATTATTTCTTCTCATGTTGCCGCAGACTATCTTAACCGCAACTATGCAGGCAAGAAGGTTTTCCTTCTCGGCAACGAAAGACTTACGGGTGATTTCAAAGCCGCAGGCATCAATCTTGTTGATGCAGACCCCGACATCGTTGTGCTCGGATTTGATACCACTCTCACATATCAGAAAATGTGGGATGCAGTTAAATATATTGATAAGGGAGCAATTTATCTTGCAACCCATCCCGACCTTAACTGCCCGACTGCAGACGGCTACATGCCCGACACAGGCTCGATGATTGAGCTTTTTGCCGCTTCAACGGGAAAAAGACCCGTTGTTCTCGGAAAGCCCATGACCGCAACCGTTGATTATATTACCGAAATGCTCGGCTGTGAGCGTGAGGAGCTTGCTTTTGTAGGCGACAGACTTGCAACCGATATTGCCATCGGCATGAATCACGGAATCCCCTGTGCTCTTGTTTACAGCGGCGTTACCACTCCCGAAGAATATGCAAATTCAGATATCAAAGCAAGCGTTGCGGTTGAAAACCTCAAAGCACTTGCGGAATATCTTTAATTATAGATAGAGCCACAGAGCGGCAACGCTCTGAAGCGTCAGTTCGAAACCTTCCTGACGGACATCTGCTCGGTGTCAAACAAAACTAAAGGTGCTGCATGGCAGCAAAAGGAGCGTAAAAATGAATAACAAAAAAATCCTCAACCTCGTTCACGGAGCGTTGATTGCGGCAGTTTATGCCGCGGCAACCTATCTGAGTGCAGGGCTCGGCATTGCTTACGGACCGATTCAGTTCCGCTTTTCGGAAGCCTTGACCGTTCTTTCACTCTTCACACCCGCAGCCGTTCCCGGTCTCACAATCGGATGCATTATCGGTAACCTTTCAAGCCCTTTCGGAATGTGGGATATCGTTTTCGGTTCTCTTGCAACCCTTCTTGCGGCACTTCTCGCACGCAAGCTGAGAAATGTAAAAATCAAGGGGCTTCCGCTTCTCTCGATAGTCATGCCCGTGATTTTCAACGCACTCATCGTCGGAGCGGAAATCACTCTTCTTCTGCCGACAGACGAAGCAAACCTAACGGCATTTGCCGTTGCCGCCCTCGAAGTCGGTGCAGGCGAACTTGCAGTCTGCCTTGCAGGCGGCATTCCGCTTTACTATGCATTGAAAAAAACAAGGATATTCAAGTAAAATCAATAAAAACAATCGTAGGGGCGACCGTTGGTCGCCCGTTTTTTTATATTGTTTGCAACACGGAGTCTTTATAACCGTATGGTTATTATAAGAATAATTTTAAAGTACAAATGTTAAAATGTCAATAACCAAACAGTAATAAAAGGCGGTGAGGTTATTGGCATACTACAAAAGAATCCGTGACCTGCGTGAAGACCATGACCTTACACAGGCTCAGGTTGCAGAATATCTTTCCATGAAGCAACCTCAATACAACCGATATGAACGCGGCTTGCGCGATATACCTTCCGATATTCTTATTGCTCTTGCAAAGCTTTACAACACATCAACAGATTATATATTAGGATTAAAAGATAACTGACGGCAGCTTAACTAAAGCTGCCGTTTTTTGCTGTAAAGAAAACAGTATTAATATAAATCAAAGCAAGAGTGATGCTCTTCCTTGATTTTCATTGCTCGCCTTCCGTTTCCTCTATCTGCATTTTTCTTTCCTCACCGATATTTTCAAGGCAGACAAAATTTCCGCCGACCGAGCATAATTTCTCATCTTTTGCTGAAGATATTTCATATTTTTCAACTTTAAGACCGCGGAAATCCTCTGCACATTTTTCGTGAAACTCCAATAAGGCAAGCATTTCCGCCTGCTCCTGCGTAAGTGTGAGCGTTTTTTCGTCATAAACGGTTTCGGTGCATTCCGTAAACCCGACGGGAAGTGTAACTCCGTTAACGCAGACTTCTGTTTTTTCTCTGTATGCGGCGGCAGATATTTTTCCGAGCGGTATTGAAAAATTGAGGAAATCCGCAATATAACTTTTCTTTGTGCTGACGGGTATTTTAACCTTGATTTCCCTGCTCACCGAAGCTCCGACTTTTCGGCTTGTTCTTGCCACAACATAGCCCTTCGCCCTGCAAAAGCTGACCGTCAGGTCTTTGTTTTCTTCAATTCCGCTGATAAGAAGGTCTCCTTTGAGCACGGGATTACCGATTTTCTGCTCCTGAGTGCCATTGAAGGGGCGGAGAATAACAATCTGTCCGTCACGGGCAGCTATGATGTCCGACGGAGTGCTGTCTTCGTCTTTTTCATCATAAGCACCGCGTTCCCTCACCTCGATCATTGCCGCACTTCCGCTGAGATTGATGTTGAGCCACGCAATATCGGGCAATTTTATGAGAGCGGCATTTTCAACGGCTGAAATATTGATTTTTTCTGCCGCAACTCCCTTTCTGACACCGAGTTCTTCAAACGCCTCAATAATCTTTTCGCTCGGCACACGGACATTTCCGCTCACACCGATGCTCCATATTCTTGTTGAAAGAATGCTCAGCATTGCAATGCAAAAACATATACCGATAAGAATCCCGACTCTTCTGCTGTGACGGTTGAGAAAAAAGGGCAAACCGTTCTTTTTACTGATTCTGACCTTCATGCCCGATTTTTTCGCAACGGGTCTGATTTTATGATAATCCTTTCTTCCCATGCAGGCGGTAATAACTCCGTCTTTGCACTGCAGATTCCACAGAAGAATTCCTCTGAGTCTGCAGAGGTTGATAAATCTTTCGGGAAAACCGCCCTCTGCCGTCAGAAAGACATATCCCGAAATAAATCTCAGAAACTTCAGAACAAGCATAAAAAACTCCTAATTACAGTAATCAACACCCGTTATCGTGCCCTTTATTATCGCCTGACCGTTCTGCATTGAAACTATCGTCAGACCGCATCCGCAGATTCTTACGGTGAGCCTGCCCGTATTAAGGGCAATCAGATTATCGTTATATTCAAGCACACCCTGACAGCCTTCGATTATCGCTTCACGGTTGCCGCTTATTTCGATGTGTGCATAACCCGACACCGCATCCTGCGGCAAATCAAGATTGCGTGTTATCGAATCAATTATGTTTTCGGCTCTTGTGCCGTTTCTTTTTCTGTTTCTCATGAAGCACTCCCCTTTTTAGAATTCTATGAATTGACACAGTCAAAAATACATAGAATTAACCGAGGTGCAGACTATGAAAAACAGGTTTTTTATTTTTTTATCGGGAGTGGCATTGTTTGTTTTGATTTTTCTGTTTTCCGAAGAATTCTCGGCTGGCTTTTCGGCAGGGCTTTCAAACTGTGCAGGTGTTGTTATTCCGTCGCTTTTCCCGTTCCTTGCAGCATCTGCTCTTGCGGGGTCGGGAAGGCTACCGTACAAGTTTCAAAAGCTTTCCGAACCGCTGACAAAACGGCTTTTCGGTCTTGACGGAAGCTGTCTTCCTGTGATAATTCTCGGTCAGTTCGGCGGATATCTTTCGGGAGCTTCCGCCGCAAAATCACTTTATGAATCGGGAACAGTCAGCCGCTCTCAGGCACGCAGACTCATTCTTTTCTGCATCAATCCCGGACTGGGATTTTCGGTTAACGCCGTTGGCAACGCTCTTTTGGGGTCAAGAGAAGCAGGAAGAATTCTGCTTCTTTCTCTTTGTATCTCCTCGGGAATAACAGGCTGTTTTGTCCGCTTTTTACCCGATATCAAAGAAAACCCGACAGTAACAAAAAATGAAGATCTAAGCTTTTCAGCCGCTCTGGTCAGCAGTGTGCAATCCGCATCATCCGCAATGCTCTCCTGCTGCGGCTTTGTGTGTCTTTTCTCGGGAATAAGCTCGGTTATGAGCGGTATTATTGAAAACAGAAAAATTTCCCTTGCCGCCTCCTGCATTCTTGAAGTTACAAGCGGATGTGCTTCGGCATCGGGTAAGGTTCCGCTTCCCGTTATCGCCTCGGTATGCGCTTTCGGCGGATTATGCATACATATGCAGATTTTTTCTATGGCAAAGGATATCGGAATAAGAATTCCCGTTTTTTATCTTTTCAGACTTCTTCATTCCGCCCTTGCTTTTGCCGCATGCCGCGTGATTCTTCATTTTCATCCGCTTGAAAAGCAGGCTATGATTTCCGTTTCTCCGAACATGGAATTGTGGTCATTCTCCGCACCTGCGGCAATTTCGCTCATGTTTCTTTGCGTTCTTCTGATATTAGACCTTGATAATAATAAAAAATTATGCTAATATTTTAGAGTGAAACAAGTCGAACTCCATACGGTTTTGAAAGGCATATTTCACTCTAAGGAAAGGTTGTTGAAAGATGAGAAAGAAGCTTTTTGAAAAGAAAAAATATCCGCCGATGTGCGAACACTGCGTTCACGGCAGACTTTCACCCGATGAACAGTCTGTTCTTTGCATCAAAAAAGGCATTGTTGCAACCGACGGAAAATGCATGAAATATTCCTATGACCCTCTCAAACGCAGACCTAAAAAACCGCTTATGATAGAAAAAGCCGATCCTTCAGAATTTGAATTATAAGGTGATTAAAATGAAAATGATAAAAGAATTCGTATGCAATCCCCTTCCCACCGCAAACTGCCACGCATCAACCGTTCTTCCCCTGCCCGACGGCAGCGTTCTTTCCGCATGGTTCGGCGGAACAAAGGAAGGCAAGAAGGATGTTGATATCTGGTATGCACGCAGAGATGAAAACGGTTGGGGCAAACCCTCAAGAATAACCTATAACAGCCGCATTCCCCATTGGAATCCCGTGCTTTTCCTTCGTGAAAACGGAGAAGTTGTTCTCTTTTTCAAGGTTGGTAAAGAAATTTATTCCTGGCGAACCTTCTTCTGCGTTTCAAAGGATAACGGCATAAGCTTTGACACTCCCCGTGAGCTTGTTGCAGGTGACAGAAGCGGCGGCAGAGGCCCCGTTAAGAATAAATGCCTCCGCCTTTCAGACGGAAGAATTCTTGCTCCCGCATCGAGCGAAAACAGAGGCTGGAATTGCTTTATCGATACCTCTTTTGACGACGGTCTGACCTGGAAAAAGGGTGCAAAAATCAAAACAAAGCAGACAGCTCCCATTCTCAACAGTCTTAACCATTACACATCAAACCTCATCCCCATGATTCAGCCCACTCTCTGGGAATCCGCACCCGGCAAGGTTCATATGCTCACAAGAACTCCCGTAGGCAAAGCATACAGAAGTGATTCCGACGATTACGGTGAAACATGGTGCACCGCATATGAAACAAGCCTTCTCAACAACAACAGCGGTCTTGATGCCGTTAAGACTCCCGACGGCAGCCTCTGGCTTCTTTCAAATCCCGTTGGTGAAAACTGGGGTGAACGCTCTCCCCTCACACTCCAAAAATCAACCGATAACGGTCAGACATGGGAAACCGCTTTTGTTCTTGAAGAAGAAAAAATTGACAGCGAATTTTCCTACCCCGCAATCGAATACTATAACGGTGCTCTTTATATTGCTTATACATATGAAAGACTCAATGTTGCCTTCGTTAAAATTGAGCTTTGATTGCCGTGTTCACATATTGTTAACCGTTATTTAATCTAAAAGTATTGCCAAAACTGATTATTGCTGATATAATCGCATGGTACGGCAAAAATAAAAATCAAGGAGAATAATTCAATGAAAAAAATTATTTGCATCTTACTCGCACTCACAATGGTATTTGCTCTTGCAGCATGCGGCGGCAACAGCGACACTCCCGAAACAACCGAAGCAATCACAGATGCTCCCGCAGCTGAGCTCACAGGCACTCTTGAAGAAATCACAGCTCAGATTTATTCAAACGCAACAACAATCGAAATGATGCTCATGGATCCCATGGAAATCGACCTTGCAGATGTTGAAGCAGCAGCTTCATTCATCGGTGTTTCATCAACAGATTCAATCGAAAGAGCTGTTTTCTCAGAACCCATGATCGGTTCAATCGCATATTCAATGTGCCTTGTCAAGGCTAAGGACGGAGCAGATGTTGAAGCTCTCAAGAACGAAATTCTTGAAGGTGTTAACCACAGAAAGTGGATCTGCGTTGCAGCTGAAAAGGTTCTTGTTACAAACTGCGGTAACACAATCATGATGATCATGGCTGCCGAAAACATTGTTGACGATGTTTACAACGCATTCAATATCGTTGCAAACGGTGCGGCAAGTGCTCCTCTCACCAAGGCAGGCGAAGTTCAGGAAGAAATCCCCTACGGTGAAGAATTCCCCGCAGAAGACGGCATGGATGCACCTGCAGCAATGCCCGGCGAAGACGAAGGAATCATCCTCGGCTGATTATAACAACAAAAACACCGGAGTTTCGGCTTCGGTGTTTTTTAAACCTCAATTAATCTGAAAGGAGACTGCTGATGCTTTTTTCAAGCTTAACATTTTTATTTGCGTTTCTGCCGGTTGTGTTGGCGGTCTATTATGTTCTGCCCTCAAAAGCAAAAAACATCTGGCTTCTGGCGGCAAGTCTTTTCTTTTATTTCTACGGAGAGCCGAAATACCTTGTAATTATGCTCTCGGTTATCTCCGTCAGCTATATTTTCGGTCTGCTGACAGACAAAGCAAAAGGAAAAATGCGGCTGATTCTGCTCTGGGCATCGGTTCTTCTGAATCTTTCGGCACTTGTTTATTTCAAATACACAGACTTTTTCATTTCCGTTACAAACTCCGTTTTCAACACAGAAATCGGTCTTCTCGGAATTGCTTTGCCGATTGGCATAAGCTTTTTCACTTTTCAGTCAATCAGCTATAATATTGATGTTTACAGAAAAGATACCCCCGTTCAGAAAAATCCGCTCAACCTTGCACTTTATGTTTCTCTTTTTCCGCAGCTTGTTGCAGGTCCGATTGTCCGCTATACCGATGTTGAACGCGAACTTCGCACAAGAACGCATTCGCTTGACGGCTTCGCATATGGCATAAGACGCTTTGCTGTCGGACTCGGAAAGAAAGTTCTTCTCGCAAATTCTTTCGGAAGCTTCTGCGAAATCTTCAGGGAATCCGATGAAAAATCCACACTCTTTTTCTGGATTTATGCCGTTGCATATTCATTGCAGGTCTATTTCGATTTCTCGGGCTACAGCGATATGGCGATTGGTCTTGGCAGTATGTTCGGATTTAAGTTCCCCGAAAATTTCCGCCATCCCTACATTTCAAAATCCGTCACGGAATTTTGGAGAAGATGGCACATTTCACTCGGAAGCTGGTTCAGGGACTATGTTTATATTCCCATGGGCGGCAACCGTGTTAAAACTCCAAGATTTTTTTTCAATATTTTAACCGTGTGGTTTCTCACAGGCTTCTGGCACGGCGCTGACTGGACCTTCATCATCTGGGGTCTTTACTTTGCGGCACTTCTGCTGATTGAAAAAAGCATTCCGAAGAAAATCAAGGATAAAGCACCTGCTGTTATCAGCCATATTTATCTTATATTTGCCGTTCTTATCGGCTTTGTTATCTTCAACTCAAACGGTGTTGAAGGTATTATTGCGGATTTCAGAGGCATGTTCACATCCGCTTATCCCCTCTGCACCGAAGCAACGCTTTATTATCTGAGAAGCTACGCCGTTCTGTTTGTTATCGGCATAATCGGTGCAACTCCTGCGATTACGATTGCCGCAGAAAAGCTTGATTCAACCAAAACGGGCGAAAAACTCTGCAACATTCTGCAGCCCGTTGCCGTTCTCACGCTTCTCGTTGCTGTTACAGCATATCTCATTGACGGCTCATATAATCCGTTCCTGTATTTCAGATTTTAGGAGGTGTCGGAATGGGTAAAAAATTACGCAATATCACAAGCATAATAATATTTTCGGCATTCATCCTTATCCTCGGCGGCACCTGTATTTTAAGAGAACCAGTGGAAATCCTTGTTTCCGAAAGACGCAAGGCACAGCAGATGCCCCAAGCATCGGTTGAATCCGTTATGGACAAAAGCTTTTTTGACGGTTTTGAAAAATATCTGACCGACCAGTTTCCCCTGCGTGACGGATTCCGCACGGTCAATGCCGCAATCCGAATGAAGCTTCTGCGTCAGACCGATAACAGCAAGGTTTATCTTGCCGACGGCCACATTTCGGAATTTCAGTCGGTGCTGAGCGAAAATTCGGTTAAGAAAACTGCCGAAAAACTCAACTCGATTTATGAAAAATATATCAGCGGCAAAAACGCAAAGGTTTATTATTCCGTTGTGCCCGATAAGAATTATTTTCTTGCCGAAAAGAACGGCTTCCCCTCTCTTGATTACGGCAGGATGCTTGAAATTTATCATTCAGAAATCAGGAACATGGAATATATTGATATTTTCGATTGTCTGACCGCCGATGACTATTACACAACCGATTCTCATTGGAAGCAGGAAAACCTCGGAAAGGTTATTGACAGACTGAGCCGAAAAATGGGCTTCAAAGCAAGACCCTTCAGCGATTACACGGCTCAGAAAATCTCTGATTTTGAGGGCGTTTATGCTCCGAGACTTGCTCTCGGAAAAATGAGCGATGAAATTGTAACTCTCTCCTCACCCGTCACAGACGGTGCAAAGACCTTTAACCTTGAAACAAATAAAACAATGCAGGGCGTTTATGATATGTCAAAGCTTTCGGGCTATGACAAATATGAGGTCTATCTTTCGGGTGCGGCGGCTTTTCTGACAATTGAAAATCCGCTTGCAAAAGAAAAAAGAGAGCTTGTTGTTTTCAGAGATTCATTCGGTTCATCGCTTGTTCCCCTCATGCTTGAGGGCTACAGTAAAATAACGGTTGTTGATATCCGCTATATCTCTCCGCAGATTCTCGGCGAATATGTTGATTTCACAAACTGCGATGTGCTTTTTATTTACAACACTCTTATTCTCAATCAAAGCAACATTCTGAAATAAGTAAAACGGCTTGCAAAACGCAAGCCGTTCATTTTTATTCTAATATAAGATATTTGCATGAACCGAGCATTATTTCTCCGCTCATTTTTTCTCCGCTGACAACATTAAGATACTCCCTGTCGAGGACAATCTTCTTTTCGTCATCGCAGAAATTAAGAACAAAAATCATGTCGCCTCTCTTGCGGATTTCGATTCCGTCATCGGATTTGATTCCGCAGTCGGGCTTGATTTCGTTTTCTTTAATCAGCATTTCACAGAAATCATCGGCAAAATCAGCGTCATTTCTGAATGCGGCATAATACGCCTTGCCTTTGCCATAAGAATTTTCGGTTACGGCAGGCATACCTGCATAGAAATCGCTCTTGTATTCACCAAGGATTTTTGCACCCTTTGAATGGATGATATCACAGATATAATCAACATCATAATCCTTGCCGCCGAATGATGCGGAATTTTTCATGCCGTCGGGAAGAGAATCGGTTTCTTCGCACCAGACACCGAAAACCTCCATAAGACCGTCACCGGGGAAACCGCCGAGATAACACATATCATTCTTATCAACAAAGCCCGTGAGATAGGTTGCAACAAAATTGCCGCCGTTTTCAACATAGGTCTTTATTCTTTCGCCCGTACCGTCTTTGAGCATATAAAGATACGGAGCGATAACGATATCATATTTTGAAAAATCGCCGTCCATAGGAATAACATCAACGGAAATTCCTCTTTTTCTGAAGGGTGCATACCATTTTACGCATTCGCCGAGATAATTGCGGTTAAGGTTGTTGAAACCGCAATAGTGCTTGACTGCCCACGAATTTTCCCAGTCATAAACAACGGCAACCTTTGCGTCGCTGTATTTTCCGACAACTCCCGAAAGCTTTTCAAGCACCTCTCCCAGACGGGTGACATCACGGAAAACTCTTGTGTGCTCGTGACCGCAATGGTCAACAACCGCACCGTGATATTTTTCGTGACCGCCCTTGCTCTTTCTCCACTGGAAATACTGAACGCTGTCTGCACCGTGAGCAACGGCGTGGATTGAAGAAAGCTCCTGCATTCCGGGTTTGGGAAGCTTACAGACATCGTGCCAGTTGACAAGAGAAGGCGTGCTTTCCATCATGAAGAAGGGCTGACCGCCTTTCATAGAGCGGAATGCATCATGAACAAACGCAGTTTCGAGTGCTTCATCCTCATTCCTGCCCTTATCCCATGCGGGGTAATTATCCCACGAAATCAGATCCATCTTTTCTGCGAATTTCTGATAGTCAATGCCGTCATACATTTTCATGAAATTTGTTGTTATGGGGATATCGGGAGTTATTTCACGAAGAGGAGCAATTTCGTTTTCATAGAATGAAATATGGCTGTCAGAAACAAATCTGTTCCAGCAGAGCTTCATTGCGGAAACATGGTTTTCACCTCTGTTTTTGGGAGAGCTTATCTGTGACCAGTCGTTCATGCGGTGACTCCAGAATCCGTTCCACCACTTTTCGTTAAGCTCCTCAATATCGTTATGATAATATTCTCTGACCCAATCCCTGAATGCCTGCTGACAAAGCTCACAATGGCATTCACCGCAGTATTCGTTGGAGATATGCCACATTCTGAGTGCAGGATGATTTTTATATCTTTCAGCAAGCATGCGGTTGATGTTGCGAACCTTTTCTCTGTAAACGGGAGATGTCAGGCAATGATTATGACGGACACCGAATTCATTGCGGATTCCGTTTTCTTCAACACGCAGAACCTCGGGATATTTCTGAGCAAGCCAGGGAGGTCTTGCACCCGAAGGAGTTGCAAGGATAGCCGACATTCCGTTTGCGTGAAGCTTATCCATGATTTCATCAAGCCAGCCGAAATTATAAACACCCTCTTCGGGCTCAAGAAGCGACCATGAGAAAATGCTGATTGTTGCACTGTTGATGTGTGCAAGCTTCATAAGACGCATATCCTCATCCCAGATTTCGGGAGTTTTTATCCACTGATCGGGATTGTAGTCTCCACCGTGAATGATTTTGTCAAAAAATTTCTTTTCCATAAATTTACTCCGTAAATAATAATGTCAATCTGATTATACATTATAAAAACCCATTATTCAACACCGATTCTATATTTTATAGAGTGACTTTCCGAGCAATTTATCTTATAATTAATGCGAAAGGAGCGATAAAATGAACCTCACCGATTTTGGAAATTTCATCTGCTCTCTGCGCAAGGAAAAGAATCTTACTCAAAAAGAACTTGCTCAGATGCTTGATGTTACGGATAAGGCGGTCAGCCGATGGGAAACAGCAAAAAATTATCCCGATATCGAAACTCTCACAAAGCTTGCGCAGGCTCTTGATGTCAGCATAAGCGAGCTTCTTGAGTGCAGACGCATTCCTGCCGAAAGTATCGCCGAAGCGAGTGAAAAACAGATTGTTGAGCAGATAAAAACAAACCGCAGAAGCAAAAAAATATACAGAGCAATTATCGCAATTGCCCTTACGGTTTCCGTTATTTGCGCAAGTTATGTTGCGTTGCTTGCAAGCGGTGTTTTTTCCGGAGTTATTTATAATGAAATTGAATGCTACAGCAACGATTTGCTGACGATACTTCACAACATTGACGGCTACATAAAGCAGCGCCCGAAGGCGGACGGTGAACTGATTGTTTCCGACGGATGGATTTTTCTTGACGAAAACAAAAACACAAACGATTTTCATCTGGACGGCACCTGCAGAAACGGCAGAAATTTTTACGCAGACACCCTTTTCGACAGTTCAAGCCGATATTGCTCCGTCAATGAAATGAGAAAAAACACCGATCCCGTTGAAGGGATTCCGATGAGCGACCTGATAAGCCTTATAAATCAGCTTGATTTGTCAGAATTCCCTACTCCCGAAAAATATCATATCTGGATTTATGCTGTTCAGAATTACGAAAATCAGAATCTTTATCTCAACGAACATCAGGCAAGCAAGGAAAAACTGATTTTTGCCGACGGTATTCTTCGGAAATACCCCGAAAAAACACTCAGCGGAAAATATTTTTATATTTCTCTCGATATCTGCTATCACGGCTCTGCATTCACGGTTGCGGATATTTATTATAAGATTTAAGGCGGCTTGAAAAAGCCGCCTTTTGACTGTCGATAAACCTGATTTTTGTATATAAACTGTAATTTGCTGTTTCGGCTCCCTCAAGAGGGAGCTGTCACGGAGTGACTGAGGGAGTTTCGGATTTTGCGTGAAACCATTGATTTGTAAAAAATTTCCACCGATAAACCCCTCCGTCTTTTGCTTCGCAAAATCCACCTCCCCTGAAGGGGAGGCAATTCTGTTGAGCAACTTTTCAGATTCATATTGACTTTTTCGACAAACTGTAAGGCGGCTTGAATCAAGCCGCCTTTATAATTATATTAACTTTTTGATAATCCCGTCAATATCGGGAAAATCACCGATTGTTTTTGAGTAATAAGAATAAACAACCTTTTTGTTTTCATCGATACCGACAAAAGCAAAAAGCTGAAGCGGTCTGAATTCATTTTCATTCGCAGGAGCAAAAACTCCCGATTCCATGATTTTCGCCTGGTCGGAACCGACCTTTTCTTCAAAAAGTCTGTCGCCCGCAACAGCATAAACCGCACTGTCTGCCTCAAAAACATTATATTTTTCATAAAGCTTTGCTTCGGGGTCTGCGATAATCTCAAAAGGATAATCGCCCTCGGGCTTTGCCGACGGAACGATGAATTTAACATCAATTTCCGCTTCCGCAAGGTCTGTATATCTCTTTTTAAGTTCATCAAGCATATCTTCGGTCAGCTTGCATTCCGCTTTTCTGCCGAAAACAACAAGAGTTTTCTTCTCCGAGTTGATTTCATCAAAGCTGTCGGCGATTTCAAGAGCCTTGTGGTATTCCTTTTCCTTTGCTCTGGCTTTTTCAACGGCATTCTTAAAGCGTTCAAGCGTTTTTTCGAGCGTTGACTTCGCACAGGCAAGGTTGATTCGCTGATATCCTCTGCCGAGTTCACCGAACATCTCACCGTTATCGAGATAGATATTTGCATTCTCAAGCATTTCACGCACTTCAAGGTGTGTCATGCCGAGAGCACTCACATCAAGCCACTGAAGGTAAGTTCCTTCAAGCGGATAAACCTTGATTTCGGGGAAATTCTCCGCCATGAAATCCTCAACGCATTTTGCATTTTCCGCAAGAACACCGATAAGCTCTTCAAGCCAGTCCTCGCACTTGTTATAAGCCGAGGTGCATATTGTATATGCAAAAACATTGAGGTGCATCTGCATATTCATTTTGTTGCGGATTACCGCCTTTGCCCTGATTTCATCATTCGGAATAATAATATTGGAACACTGAACACCCGCAAGATTGAAGGTTTTGCTCGGAGCGGTGCAGACCGCAATATTATTTTTTGCTTCTTCGCTGACATTCGCCATAACGGGATGCTCATAACCGGGCATGATCAGATCGTTATGGATTTCGTCATCAATGATAAAAACATTGTTTCTGCAACAGATTTCCGCTGTTTTTTCAAGCTCTTCCCTGCTCCACACCCTTCCGACGGGGTTATGGGGATTGCAGAAAATAATGGCGGTATTTCCGCTGTCTTTTGCCTTTTCTTCAAGCAGATCAAAATCAATTTCGTATCTGCCGTCTTTGTTAATCAGAGGGCAGAAAACGCTCCTTCTTCCCGTTGCAATTATCGTCATATCAAACGGATAATAAACGGGAGGCATAACGATAACACCGTCGCCGGGTGCGGTCACGGCTTCAATCAGCATTGAAAGAGCATTTATGATACCGGGTGTCTGGAGAAGCCACTCTTTTCTGATTTCAAAATCATGGCGGCGCTTCATCCACGAGATAACGGCATCATAATATTCCTGAGTGGGATTGGTGTAGCCGAGAATTGCCTCTTCGGCAAGCTTTTTTATGTCATCAACTATCGGTTTTGCGGTAGGGAATTCCATATCCGCAACCGAAAGAGGAACAAATTCCGTTGATGCGTTCTTTGCGATTTCCCATTTTGACGAACCGAAACGGCTTCGGTCGGGGATACTTGTAAAATCGTGTTTCATTTATATTACCATCTGTTTTCTACATATTCGCAGAAAGCATACATATCGCTGATTTCGAGCTTTGTGCCGTCATCAAGAGTAACATCGCCGCTCCAGATTCCGTGCACCTGATGTGTATTCATTCTGCCCACTTTGAGGTCAAGGTCGGTGTGATAATCATAGAAGGGCTTCATCGTCATATTGAATCGGCCGTCTTCCGAAATAAACTTCCAGGGTTCCATATATTTATCGGGCTTCGGGAAGGTTTCAACATCAACAGCACCGAATTTATGTGCTTTTCCGTCATAGAAAAGGCAGGTTTCGGTTGCGTTTGACTCGTTGCCGATTGCCCATGTGATTTCAAAGCCGAAGAGATGGTCTTTTCCGTCGGGACCCTTGACGAATTTTGAACCTGCACCCCAATACCATACCATTTTATGAACGGTGTTGGTTCTGCCCCAGTCAAGTGTGCAGAAGGAATCAGCCTTTGAGAAAACATAGGTATCTCCGCCAATTCTGAAAGTGCCCTCGCAGGGCATACACATCTGCTTTGTGGTCATGAAATATTTCTTATCGCTCTCATCAAAAGGAAGAACGGTTGTTATGTTTTCAAGACCGGGCATGATATCCATGGTAAAATCGCATTCAACGGGAGTTCCCTTGAAATCCATTTTGTACCAGAGTCTTCTTGAGGTTTCTTTTGTATCAAAATCAAATTCAGCCTTGCCGACCTTATCTTTATATCTGTTGGGAACATCGCCCTTTGCAGGGGGAACATGCTTGTTTGTGCCGAGGAAATACTGAACGGTATCAACAATAGTTTCGCCCTTTTCAATGTCAACAAGCTTTGCACCCACAAATCCGCCGATATGGATATTTGCAAAGTTGACCTGAACCATAAGCTTACCGTTGCAGACCTGATAGAAATCCCACTCCTTACGGCTCATGATTCCCGATTTTACATAGTCACGGTTATATTCAAAAACATTGCGTCTTGCCCAGCCCTTTGCAAGAAGAGTTCCGTCGGGAGCAAGCAGAGGGGTAGGCTCTGTGTATTCTGTCTGCTTTGATTTTTCTTTCCATTCGTTAAACGGAACATAGGTTCTTTCGGTTGTCATTATTATACCCTCCATGCATAAAATCTGTTAACTGCTATTATAATATAATAAGAACGATTTGTAAACAGCAATTGAATAAAATGTCATTAACCGTATACAGTTGCCGATAAAACATTATAATGTAAAAAAATCACATATTAACCACGCCAAAAAAATCAGGATTTATTGAATAATAACGATTGACAAGGCTTTTTCAATTTGTTATAATGCAGTTTGAAGACCCGTCTTTTTGGGAAAGTCTGCAAGAGAGAGTGCATCATGGGCTGAAAGTGCACTACAGATGAGTAGTAAGCACGGCAACACTTCAACGGTTCCCCACAACATAATATCAAAAGCGGATATATTATTGATGATATATCAAAACGGGTGGCACCGCGGGTTAAATTACTCGTCCCGGGAATTTCTTGATTGAAGTTCCCGGGATTTTTTATTTATAAATCTTAACCACCAAACGGAGGTATGATAAAATGTACAGAACTCATCGATGCAACGAAATAAGAGAAAGCCACATCGGTCAGAGAGTTGAACTTGCAGGCTGGGTTGATGTTATCCGTGACCACGGCGGCGTTCTTTTCGTTGACCTGCGTGACGAAACAGGCGTAACCCAGGTTGTTGTTCACGACGAAAATCTCGTTAAGGGCATCAGCAAAGAAACAGTTATTTCTGTTTCAGGCGTTGTTACAAAGCGTGACGAAAGCACGGTTAATCCCAAAATTGAAACAGGTCTTGTTGAGCTTGTCTGCGATAAGCTCGATGTTCTCGGTGTCTGCAGCCGCGATCTTCCTTTTGAAATCGGCTCAAACGACACAAACGAAAATATCCGCCTCAAGCACAGATTCCTTGATCTCAGAAATCCCGACCTTCACAAGAATATCCTTCTTCGTTCAAAGGTTATCGGTCATATGAGAAAGCTCATGGAGGAAAGAGGCTTCCTTGATATCCAGACTCCCATCCTCACCGCTTCATCGCCCGAGGGTGCACGAGACTTCCTTGTTCCCAGCAGAAAGCATCCCGGAAAGTTCTATGCTCTTCCGCAGGCACCTCAGCAGTTCAAGCAGCTGCTCATGGTTTCGGGCTTTGATAAATATTATCAGATTGCTCCCTGCTTCAGAGACGAAGATGCCCGTGCTGACCGTTCACCCGGTGAATTCTATCAGCTCGACTTTGAAATGGCGTTCTCTACTCAGGATGAGGTTCTTGAAGTCTGCGAAAGCGTTGTAAGCGATATTTTCAGAACATTCTCCGATAAGAAGGTAACCGCTTCTCCCTTCCGCCGCATTCCTTATGCAGAGGCAATGGCAAAATACGGCTCGGATAAGCCTGACCTTCGCAACCCCCTCATCATCTGCGATCTCACCGATATGTTCAAGAGGGTTCAGTACAATCCCTTCATGAATAAATTCGTAAGAGCAATTCTTGCTCCCTGCAAAAACGAAAGATGGTTCTTCGACAAGTCACTTGCATTCGCAACAAAGCAGGCAAAGATGGCAGGTCTTGCACACATTACTCTTCTTGATGCCGCAAACTACGGCTCCAAGGATGACCCCATCAGCAAGGTTATGACCGAAGAAGAAAAGAAAGAAATTGTTGAGCTTACAGGTGTTAAGGAAGGCGAAACAATCTTCTTCATCTGCGATAACATTGCAGATGTTGCAGATAAGAATGCAGGCGTTATCCGCACATGGCTCGGCAATGAGCTTGAGCTTATCAAAAACGATTCATTCGAATTCTGCTTTGTTGTTGACTTCCCCATGTATGAGCGTGACGAAACAACAGATAAGATTATTTTTACACACAATCCGTTCTCAATGCCTCAGGGCGGTCTTGATGCTCTTGAGAATATGGATCCCTGCGAAATCCTTGCATATCAGTATGACCTTGTTTGTAACGGCATTGAGCTTGCTTCGGGTGCGGTAAGAAACCACAGCCCCGAAATCATGCGTAAGGCATTTGAAATTGCAGGCTACAGCGAAGACGAAGTTGAAAGACGCTTCAGCGCACTCTATAATGCATTCCAGTTCGGTGCACCTCCCCATGCAGGTATGGCACCCGGTGTTGACAGAATCATCATGCTTCTTGCAGACACCGAAACAATCCGCGATGTTATCGCATTCCCGCTTGACGGCACAGCTCAGGACCAGATGCTCGGCGCACCCGGCGAAGTTACAGAACTTCAGCTCTTTGAGGCTAATGTCAGCATCAGAGGCAAGGGCGGCAGCGTTGAGGTCGGCGGCAGCGAAAGCGATAATTCCGCATTTGCCGCAACTGTTAAATCAGCTAAGGGCGGCACAATGACCAAGGAAGGCTGGCTCAAGGAGCTTGAAAGCGTCAACGAGCTCAGCTTTGATGCAGACGAAAAGAAGAAGATGCAGAAAATCCTTGATATGATGGGCAAAAACGAAGCAGAGCTTGAAAAGACCGAAACTTCAGATGTTGAAGCTATGGTTTATGTTATGCCCATGACCAATGTTCTCAGAAACGACGGCAGAAATCAGCCCTTTGCCCGTAAAGACCTGCTTGAAGGTGCTCCCCAGAGCACGGAAGACAGCTGGCAGGTTCCCAGACTCGTTAAGTGAGGTGCAGATAAATGATTTATATTAACGAAATGAATGCGGCAGGTAAAATCGCCGCAGACGATACAATTCTTATAAAAGATGTTCCTGCAACCGCAGGCTCAAAGATGCTTGAGAATTTCAAGCCCCTTTTCAGTGCGGAAGCAGTTGAAAGACTTGAAAAAGCAGGCTATGAAATCGCAGGCAAAACAAATGTCGGCGAATTCGGTCT
This sequence comes from Acutalibacteraceae bacterium, assembly GCA_045658725.1. Taxonomy (GTDB): domain Bacteria; phylum Bacillota; class Clostridia; order Oscillospirales; family Acutalibacteraceae; genus CAG-177. The sequence continues at coordinate 10,592 of JAZOVN010000283.1, read as the reverse complement.
TGACCTTCTCGGTGAAACATCATATTTTGCTCCCGAAACCGAAAACGGCAAGCTTGTCGGTGCAGCAGCGGCTCTTGTTGCTTCGGGAAAAGTAAAAGCGGCTCTCAATGTTGACCTTAACGGCACTCCCCGCCGTGCAGCAGCTGTTTCGGGCGTTGATTTCATCAAGCCCACCTACGGCACCGTTTCACGCTACGGCATTATCGCTTGTGCATGCTCGGGTGAGCAGATCGGTGTTACCGCCGCAAATGCAGAGGATGCAAAGGAAATCCTCACCGTTATCGCAGGTCACGACAGCAAAGACGGCACAAGCCTTCCTGCTGAAAAATACGAATATTCAACAAGCGAAGATGTTGCTTCAATGAAAATCTGCATTGCAAAAGAGCTTTATGACGCTGCAAGTGCAGAAGTAAAGGCAAACATTGATGCATATGCAGAAAGCCTCAAGAAAATCGGTGCAACCGTTGAAACCGTTTCAATTGATGTTGCTTCTCAGGCACAGACAGCATGGCAGATTCTTATGTCAGCAGAAACCACCAACAATCTTTCAAGATTTGACGGTGTTAAATACGGCTACAGAACTCCCGAATACAAAAATATTGACGAGCTTTATGTAAAGAGCCGTTCGGAATCAATGGGCTTCCTTGCAAAGGCAACAATCATCTACGGTTCGGATGTTCTTGCAAAGGCAAAATACGAAAAATGCTATGATAAATCGCTCCGCATCCGCCGTGTTGTATGCGACAAAGTAAAGGATATCCTTGCAAAATATGATGCAATCCTTGCTCCCGTATGCTCACAGACAGCTTATGCCCCCTACGATGTTTCGGATGCATTTGAAAAGGTTTATGACGAGAGCTTTTTCACTGCAATCCCCTCAATCACAGGCATTCCCGCAATGGTAACAAAGGGTGTTCAGCTTATTTCGGATTCATATAAAGAAAGCGTGCTTCTCAGCATCGCAAAAAGCGTGGAGGTGTAAATAATGAAATACGAACTTGTTATAGGTTTGGAAACGCATGTTGAACTTTCCACCGATTCAAAGCTTTTCTGCTCCTGCGGCGGTCATTCAAGCCCCAAGGAGCCCAACGACTGCGTATGCCCTGCCTGCAGCGGTATGCCCGGTATGCTTCCCGTAACAAACAAGCACGCAATCGAGCTTGCAGTCAAGGCAGGCTTCATGCTTAACTGCAAAATCAATCAGTACACAACCTTCGATAAGAAGAGCTATTATTATCCCGACCTTCCCTGTGCTTATCAGATAACTCAGTGGTTCCACCCCATCTGCGTTGACGGCAGCGTTCAGATCGGCGACAGAACAATCGGAATCAAGCAGATTCATGTTGAAGAAGACGCAGGTAAGCTCGTTCACGATGAAGCAACAAACACTTCATTTGTTGACTATAACCGCACAAGCGTTCCCCTTATTGAAATCGTAAGCAGACCCGACTTCCGTTCATCGGATGAGGTTATCGCATATCTCAAAAAGCTTAAATCAAGCCTTCAGTTTGCAGGCATTTCCGAATGCGAAGAAGGTGCAATGAGATGCGATGTCAATATTTCGGTCCGCCCCGAAGGCTCGGATGAGCTCGGTGTCCGTTCCGAAATCAAAAACATGAGCTCACTTTCCGAAATCAAGGATGCAATTGAGTTTGAAAAGGTCCGCCATGTTGATGCTATCGAGCGTCACACAGAAATGCTTGTTCAGGAAACACGCCGCTGGGACGATGTCAAGCGCCGTACCTTCCCCATGAGAAACAAGGAAACCGCTGCGGACTACAGATATTTCCCCGACCCCAACCTCATGCCCATCGTTATTGACGATGAATGGCTTGCAGAAATCAAGGCAAGCATGCCCGCAACTGCAGATGAGAAAACTTCTCTTTATGAGGATATGGGCATCGCAACAAAAGAAGCTTCCGTTCTTGCTTCCGACAGAAAGCTTGCAGATATGTTTGATGCGGTTGTTGCAATGGGCAGAAGCCCCAAGACCGTTGCAAGCTGGATTCTCACAGAATGCATGGGTCAGATGAAGCGTCTCGAGCTCACCTCGCTTGACATTGATGCATCAAAGCTTTCAAGAATAATTGAACTTGTTGAAAGCGGAGAAATCACCCGTGCCGCAGGCAAGAAGGTTCTTTCGGCAGTATTCGAAAACGATGTTGATGTTGATAAATACTGCGAAGAAAACAGCCTCAACGCAAAGATTGACGACAGCTTTATTCTTGATACTGTCCGCCGTGTTATCGGTGAAAACGATAAGGCGGTTGCTGACTATAAGAGCGGTAAGGTCAAGGCTATGCAGTCAATCTTCGGCTGCATCATGAAAGAGCTCAAGGGCAACGGCGACCCCGCAGTTATCAGAGAGCTTCTCGAAAAAGAACTTAATAACATTTAACGCTGATACCTCTGCAAAAAAGACAAATCTTTTTTCGCAGAGGTATTTCACTTTATGTTAATATATGTTATAATTATCAGTTGAATAAACATCCGGGAGAATTATATGAACGCAAACAAATTCAAACGCACAAAACTTGCCTGCTATCTGGCATATTTCACCATGTCGTCAATCTTCAGTCTTCCGCCGCTTCTGTTTGCATCGCTTCAGGATATGTACGGAATTTCCTACACTCTTCTCGGCACTCTTGTGCTGACAAACTTCTGCACACAGTTGACGGTAGATCTGATTTTTACCGTGTTTTCAAAACACTTCAACATCAAAAAAGTTGTCAGAGTGATGCCGCTTATAACCTCGGCAGGTCTGCTTATCTATGCATTGATTCCGAATCTTTTTCCGCAGTATGCATATGCAGGTCTGCTTGTCGGAACGGTGATTTTTTCTGTTTCGGCAGGTCTTTCGGAGGTTCTTCTCAGCCCCGTTATTGCGGCAATTCCTTCCGATAATCCTCAGAAGGATATGAGCCTTCTTCATTCGCTCTATGCCTTCGGCGTTTTTACAGTTGTTGTTATCAGCACCCTTTTCCTCAGAATCTTCGGTGCGGATAACTGGATGTGGCTCACAATTTTCTGGGCGGTTCTTCCCGTCACGGCAGCCGTAACATTCATTCTTTCCCCCATGCCCGATATGAGTGAAAGCTCCTCTTCCGAAGAAGGAACAAAGGGTACGGGCAGAAGAACCCTTGCCCTTGCAATATGCGTTGCTTCTATTTTCTTCGGCAGCTGTGCCGAAAACTCAATGTCAAACTGGGTTTCAACCTATATGGAAAACGCTCTTCAGGTTGACAAAACCTTCGGCGATATTCTCGGTATGGCAACTTTTGCAATCCTTCTCGGCATTGCAAGAATCTCATATGCAAAATTCGGCAAAAACATCATGAGAGTTCTTCTCTTCGGAATGGCGGGAGCCGCTGTCTGCTATATCACAGCAGGACTTTCAACAAATGTTGTTTTCGCATTTATTGCCTGCATTTTAACAGGACTTTTCACTTCTATGCTCTGGCCCGGAACACTTATTATGATGGAAGAAAATGTGCCCGGAATCGGAGTTGCGGCATATGCACTTATGGCGTCAAGCGGCGATCTCGGTGCTTCCGTTGCCCCTCAGCTTCTCGGAATTATTGTTGACAAGGTTTCCGAAAGCAGCTTTGCCGCAGAGCTTGGAGCAAATCTCGGTCTTGCAACCGAGCAGATAGGTCTTAAAGCAGGAATGCTCGTAACCGCAATTTATCCCGTTATCGGTATCGGGGTTATCATATTCGCAATGCATTATTTCAAGAAAATGAAGGGAGATTATCATGGATAATTTTTCAAAAAGATTTAAAATCGACTGCTCCCCCGTTGCACCCGAAAAGCAGACAGTAACAAAGGGCAAAACAAGACTTACGGTTATAGCTCCCTGTCTTTTGCGTGTTGAAACTCAGAAAGACGGAAAATTCTGTGATGAGCCCACTCAGAGCGTATGGTTCCGCGATTTCTGCAAAACGGATTTTGAAACCAAGGAGACAAACGGTATTATCGAAATAAAAACCTCGGGTGCAAAGTTCGTTTATTCTCTTAAATCAAACAAAATGCTCCGCATTGAGCTTGCCGACGGCAGAACCGTTAAAAACTACAAATCGGGCAACCTCAAGGGCACCTGCCGTACTCTTGATATCACCGCAGGCATCATCACTCTTACCGACGGCGTATGCTCAAAAAACGGCGTTGCAATCCTTGATGACAGCAAAACTCTTGCAATAAAGCCCGACGGTTCAATTCTCCCTAAAGATAACAAAGGAAGCGACAAATATTATTTCGCCTACGGCTATGATTATATCGGTGCAACAACCGATTTATATAAACTCACGGGCAAAGTTCCCCTCATTCCGAGATATGCCCTCTCAAACTGGTGGAGCAGATACAAGGATTATTCTCAGGCTGAATATCTTGAACTGATGGATAAGTTCAAGGAAGAAGAAATTCCCATCACCGTTGCAACGGTTGACATGGACTGGCACTGGGTTAAAATCAAAGAAAAATTCGGCAAGGATGCTCATAAGATTGAAAAGCACCGCAACTTCATGGAATATGTTTATGATGTGTGGTCAGTCGGCTGGACGGGCTACAGCTTCAACACCGACCTTTTCCCCGACCCCTACGGCTTTATAAAGAAGCTCAAAGATGACAACTATCATGTCACCTTCAACATTCATCCGTCAATGGGTGTGCGTTGGTTTGAAGATCAGTACAAAGACATGTGCAAGGCAATGGGTCAGAATCCTGCCGAAAAGAAGCCCGTTGCATTTGACATAACAGATAAAAAATTCACCGAGAATTATTTTGATATTCTTCATCATCCGCTTGAAAAAGCAGGCGTTGACTTCTGGTGGATTGACTGGCAGCAGGGCAAAAACACCGCAACACCCGGTCTTGACCCTCTTTGGGCACTCAACCATTATCATTTCCTTGACAACGCCAAGGATAATCACAGACCCCTTATTCTTTCACGATTCTGCGGTGCAGGCAGTCAGAGATATCCTCTCGGCTTCAGCGGTGACACAACCCAGACTTGGAAGAGCCTTGATTTTCAGCCCGGCTTTACCGCTACCGCATCAAATGTTGCATATCCCTGGTGGAGCCACGATATCGGTGGTCATTGCATGGGTAAAAGAGACGATGAACTTTATCTCCGCTGGGTACAGCTCGGAATTTTCAGCCCCGTTAACCGTCTGCATTCAACAAACAACGAGTTCGCAGGCAAGGAGCCGTGGAAATTCAGCGGTCCCGTTCAGAGAATCGCAAGCGATGCTCTCCGTCTCCGCCATAAGCTTCTGCCCTATATTTACACAATGAACTACCGCACTCACACCGAATGCCGAGCAATCTGCGAACCGATGTATTATGCATATCCAGAAAACAAAAATGCGTATAACTGCAAAAATGAATTCTTCTTCGGCACGGAGCTCATCGTTGCACCGATAACGGAGCATACCTCGGCAAAAACCAATCTTGCAGGTGTCAATGTATGGCTTCCCGAAGGAAGATACACCGATATTTTCACGGGCAGAATTTATGAGGGAAATAAATTCGTCAAGATGTTCCGCGATATCGAAACAATTCCCGTTCTTGCAAAAGAAGGCTCAATTATTCCCATGAGCGTCAACGACAGAACAAACGACTGCTCAAATCCCGAAGAGCTTGAACTCTGGATTTACAGAGGTAACAACACCTTCACTCTTTATGAGGATGACGGCGAAACCCTCTCTTATCAGAACGGCGAATACCTCAAAACCGCATTCACCGTTTCCGAAAACGGCAACAAGGTTGATTTCTCCGTCAAAAAGGCAGAGGGCGTTTCAACCGTTGCTCCCGAAAGCAGAACCTTTATCTTTAAATTCAAGGATATCGTTTCCGCAGATGCGTCAATAACCGTTGACGGCAATACATATGATGCAAAGATTGAAAAAATCGGCGGCACACTCGAAATCACCGTTAATGCCAAGGCAATTTCCGAAATAAAGATTGCTCTGAGCAATTGTGTATATCTCGGAAACAAGGATGAGAAGCAGGAACTCATCAAGCTCATCTCAAAATTCCAGATGTCAACAGACAAAAAAGGAATGATTTACACCGCCTTTGTAAAGAACGGCAAATCACTCCCCTCTGTTGCAAAAGATTTTGCAGGACCTATTGAAGAAATATTAACATTGAAGAAATAAAAACCAACGGACTGCCTCATGCGAGGCGGTCCGTTTTTTGACTGTCGATAAAGTCGCTGAAACATAAACGAAACAAATGTAGGGGTCGGCGACCCGACGACCCGCAAAAGCAGTAAAAATAGTAGGGCGGGATGCCCATATCCCGCCGTGTTGGTTTTCGTTTATTTGCCGTTTTTTCGCTTTTCGATGTATCTGTATACACCTTCAAGCGAAGAAAACGACATTCAGCTTCCTTTCTCAACAGCCGTCATCTTGCCGAAAAACAAGTTTTTCCGCAAGATGAAACGGACTGCCTCATGCGAGGCAGTCCGTTTTATTTTAAAGCATATCGTTTATGGGTTTAAGGATATATTCGTTGAGAAGAGTGATAAATCCTTTTGCAATAAGGTTAACCGTGATGGGAGGCATCTCGATATAACCTTCCGTACCGTAGTTTTCATAAAGCCAGAGGCTGAGCTTGCCGAAGAAATCCGAAGGTTCTTCCTCTTCCTCTGCGGTATAAACACCTGCTTTTACGAGAGCATTCTTAAGCTTTGCTTCAACTTCCTTCTGCTGACCTGCATAGCAAACAGTTCCGTTAACAAAAGCTTCAGCTTCTGCGAGTGCGGTTTCAAGCTCTGCGGCAACTTCGGGTGAAAGGGTTGAAGTGTCAACAGCCTTTGCTGCGGGAATGTGGCTGTTTTTAAGACCTCTCGGATCTCTTGCACCGTTGAACTGAGGATAGTCGGGTGTTGAATAAACATCGGTGATATCGTCAGTTGCAAGAAGTGTTGTTGCAAGAGAAATTATGATATCGTTTCTCGCTGTCTTCTCATGATTCTGAGCATCGAAATAGAAGGTTGTGTCGGGAAGAAGACCCGTTGATGCGTCAACAACTCTGTCGGGAGAAATATGATCATGAGCAGGATTTGAGCAATAAGTGTTTGCCTGAACATAATCCTCGGGAAGGGTTTCGCCAACCTTTGCACTCTTAACGCCCATTGATGTTGAATCAAGGTGAATAACACCGTCTGCATTATCGTCATTCCATGTATTGCCGATGCAGTAGAGAGGTACATCATAGTCAACAATGTTGAACACCTGAACACCCTTGTCTATAAGGGTCTGAATATTCTTATCGGAGTTGACCTGAGCATAATAATACATCTCTGTCTGGCGTTTGATTTCAGCCTTTGAGGGATCCGAAAGATGCTTCAAAGCAAGCTGAGGATAATATGACGAGGGGCTGAGTGCCCAGAGAGTTGTGATGTTGACCGCAACTTCATCAACAAGAGTGTTGACCGCTGCCTTAAGACCCTTGAGAAGAACATCGTCAGGAATGATTCTTGCGATAACCTCAATCATTCTTGCTTCATCTTCATCCATAAGTGTTTCAAGGAAGCCGTTGAAAAGGAACTCCTTATCAAGGAAGGTGAGATCCTTCATGAGAAGGTCGCCGACGATTGTTGAGCCGTCAAGTGCGGGAACAATATAAACAACCTTGTTAATATCATCCATAACATCGGGATGATATTCGAGAAGACCGTTCATAACCGATCCGCCCATGCTGATGGGAACAAGGTTAACCTTATCGTGACCGGTATCCTTCTTGACCATCTGAACAAAATCATAAAGCTCGTTTACGATATCAAGATGATTGCTGAATGAGTTATATGCAAAATAATAAAGGTGGTCTTCACCTGCCTGATTTGCATAATCGATAAGGGGAACATTATTATAAATCTGCTCTTTTTCGTATTCGCTGCATTCAGCAACCGAATAAGGATATTTTTCAACCTCAATGTTACCCGTGTTCTTGCCGTTGTCATCGCACATGTTAACTGCAAAGCTGTCGAGAATAACATCCGAAAGTGCATCGGAGAGACCTGCGTCGCTCTGAGTCAGAAGGCTGAGAAGAACAGGGAAAATCGCTCTCTTGATTATGTAACCGATATCGAAGATTGCAGGGAAGCACATCATTCTTTCTCCGTTGTCATCAAGACGGTAATCTCCGTTTTCATCGAGTGCCCAGACATTCGACTGACCGATACCGGGAACAACAATTGAAGGACATGTGTCACAGTTGCCGCCGCATTCCGTCTTGACTGCGGCAGCCGAAGCGCCGACAGTCATAACGGAAAATATCATTATAATTGCGAGAACAAAGGAAATTGCTTTTTTCATTATCTTTTCAACCCCTGTTTATTATTTGAAAAGCTTTGTGATGGGTGAGAAAACCCAGTCAATAAGGTTGCCGCCACCGAGCCAGCCGACAAGGAACTTGCTGAGATTCTTCATTGAATCATCAAGGAAGATATCAAACTTTGAGGGCTCTTCGGGGTATGTATAAAGATCGTATTTAGCAAGAATTGCATTGAGTCTATCTTCTGCAGCCTTAACCTTTGCAGCATCAACAACAGTTGCATTGATAACTGCTTCGCCGTCTTTGATTGCTGCTTCAAGTTCTTTCTTATCTTCTTCGGGAAGAACGATTTCGCCCTTTGCATCCTTTTCAAGAAGGTTCTTAGCATCGGGAAGTCTCCAGCGGCGGATATACTTGGTGTTGCAGCTGTAATTGAACTGAGGATAATTTACGGGATCGTCGTTAACGCTTGAAACATCGCCTACAAGGATAGCCTTGACAAGATTGAGAACAACATCGTTGTTGCCTACTTCGTGATGCTGATCAAGGAAAATCCATGTGTTTTCGGGAAGGATTGAAGTTGAAACATCAACCTTATTGTCGGGTGAAACATGGTTATGATCACTGTTGAGGCAATATCTCTGAGGATATGTTTCCTGCTTGTAGGGGATATCGTCAAAAGTCTTACCTGCGGGTGCGCCTGTTGCACCGAGTGTTGTTGATGAAAGATTGATGATACCGTCGGTGTTGTAGTCATAAGCTGACTCAACGATACCGAAGAAGGTGTAATCCTGCTCACCGAATGCAAGGTTTGCACCTGCGATGGTGTTAACCTTAACGCCGTCTGCAACTGCATCGAGGATATTCTGCTTGAGGTTGAGTCTTGCCTGCTGGAAGCGGTCTGTCTTTTCCTTAAGCTGTGCTTTTTCGGGAGCATCTGCAAGATATTTTTCAGCAAGTGCATCATATCTGTATGAAGGAACCATTGCCCAGATCTGGGGGCAGTTGATCATCATTGTGTCAAGAACACCGCTGATTGCACCTCTGAGAATAGCTTCAACACCTGCTCTGGGGATGATGTGAAGCACGCAGTTGATAAGATAACCGAGAGTTGCATCATCACCGAGAATGGGGGGAACAAATTCATGATAGAGGAATTCATCTGTGAGGTTCCACTTTCTTTCCATCATGTCAGCAACGATATCTGTACCGTCAAGGCAAGCAACGGCATTAACGATTTCGTCAACCTTATCATGACCGTATGCATCAAGATATGCGGTAAGGATTGTACCGCCGAGAGAAACGGGAAGAAGGGTAACCTTATCGTGACCTGTCTGCTCCTTAACCATGTCGATATAAGCGTCAAGCTCTTTTGCCGACTGCATGGGATCGCCTACAAGGTTGAAGGTGAACATATAGATGTGGTCGCCGCCGATTTCCTTTTCAACTGCCTGAAGAGGAATCATTGTGTAGAGCCAATCCTTATCGTCTTCATTCATTTCGGAAATGGGATGATTCCATCTCTTTGTCTGAAGGTTGTTGATGTGATTACCGTTTTCATCGCACTTCTGAACCCAGAAAGCAGCGCTTGCAGCTTCGTATGCGGCATCTTCAAGACCGATGGGGATCTGAAGAGTGAGGGTTGTGAGAAGGCTGAGAACGAGCTTGGGAAGAGTACCCCAGAGCTTGCTCAGTTCGAGGATGAGAAGAGTACCGCCAACCTCGTTGCCGTCAGCATCGAGATAGGATGTGTTGTCTTCATTGTAAAGGTATGTGGGTGAATGGTTGATACCGGGGAGAATAACGACGGGTGATCTGCCGCAGTTGCCGTCGCATTCGTCGTCTGTTGCTGCAAGTGCACCTGTCGCTCCGATTGAAACGATCATTGCAGCACACAGAACAAGAGAAATTACTCTTTTGATTCTGTTTTTCATGTTTAAACACTCTCCTTTTTTGACTTAATGTCAAATATACACCTTATATTACCACATAATTTATATGATTTCAACAGTATATTAAAATAAATATGTAACATTTACTATTATTTGTATAATCGGCGTATAGTGTTGACAGTTTAACGGATTCGGAGTATGCTTTAAATGATACCGTAAACAAAGAAAGGTGATAACATGTCCGATTTATACAGCTCAATCTGCATTTCATCCGTCAAGGCTTCCGCCATTGAAATTGCAGGCATTGAAATTCCCGACGGCATTGAAAAAACCAATCCCGTGCTGACTGCTCTTGCAGATAAAAAGCTCGGCGGAAAACCCGTTGACAGAGTTGTTATCTATAATCCCGATGCGGTTGCA
>JAZOVN010000282.1:0-1007 GCA_045658725.1 Acutalibacteraceae bacterium | reverse complement strand
CGCTCTTGAAAATCTTTTTGCCGCCGATGTTCATTTCCGTTTTGGGATAATCGTAGTTTTCTTCATCGCGGATGATGATTACCTGCGGATTATCATACTGAATAACCTCTGCAATATCGTTGTTTTTCAGATGAATAATCGTAAAGGTCGAATATGCAACACCTCTGACGGAGCAGACGGGAAGAGTTGCCGCAATGGTGGAAACGCATTCTTCAATAGGGAGACCATTTGCCATCATAGTTGAAATTATCTTTGACGTCAAGGTTGAAAGAATGCTTGCTTTAACACCGCTTCCGAGACCGTCAGCAAGAACAATTACGGTTGAGTTTTCATCCTGCTCAACAATATCAACATGGTCGCCGCAAAGCTCTTCGCCGTAGTGATTGACACTCTTATAGCCGATATCTGCACACAAATCATTCATCGGTAATCGACTCCTTCAGCTTCGCAAGAGCGATTTTTGTTTCTGCAGCAGTTTCGCCGAGAAGGGATGCGATATCCTGAACAATACGCATCTGCTTTTCAACAACTCTGTCGGCAACTTCAACGGTCTGACGGCTGATGTTTTCTTTCTTTTCGCGCTCTGCCTCTTCATCGGTTACATCACGCATAATGCAGATAAGAAGATGAGAATCACGGTCATAAACAACGGTCTGCTCAACATATCTTTTGTATTCCGCAAGATACACACGCTGTGCACGGACATCTCTGCCTGTTGAAAGAACGGTCATAAACACGCTCGGATCAAGAATTCTGACAACCTGATCACCGAGAACATCCGATGCACTGCGGATATTCATAATCTTTCTTGCAGCGATATTAATCTGCTGAACTTCAAGTTGTTCGTTGAGAACGATAAGTCCGTTGGGAGTGTTCTTGACGATTGTGTCCGAAAAGCTTTCGGCTTTATCCTTAAGATAAGGAAGACACATTGAAAATTCAGCCTTGCCCTGTGCAATGGCAACAGCCTTTTCACGGCAGGTGTTATATCCGCAAGAACCGCAGTT
>JAZOVN010000281.1:0-1047 GCA_045658725.1 Acutalibacteraceae bacterium | reverse complement strand
CGGGAGAACGGAAGCTCTTATGAAGGGCAACGGTCAGCTCAACCGTGCCGAGATTTGATGCAAGATGACCGCCCGTTGAAGCAACGGTATCAATCAGCACCCTGCGTATCTCCGTACACAGCGTTTCAAGACCCGCACCGTCAAGATTCCTGATATCCGACGGTTGCTTTACATTTTCAAGAATTGTTTGATTCATAAATCAGTTTTTTCTGCTCGCAAGCTTATCGGCAAGCTGAGCAAGAAATTCTCCTTCACCACCGAAAATATTTAACGCTTCCTTCGCCTCTGCGGTAAGCTTTTCGGCATATTCAGCCGATTTTTCAAGTCCGAGAAGCGAAACATAGGTTGACTTTTCGTTTTCGCTGTCGCTTCCTATCGGCTTTCCGAGTGTTTCTTCATCGCTTGTAACATCAAGGATATCGTCAATAATCTGGAAAGCAAGTCCGATATTTCCGCTGTAAATTTCAGCGGCTTTTATTTTTTCTTCATCGGCATCTGCGGCTATACATCCCATAACACAGGATACTCTTATCATTTCGCCTGTTTTGAGTCTGTCAGTTTCTTTTATGTCCTCAATCGGTGCTGATTTCCCTTCGTTTGCAAGGTCCCTACCCTGACCCGCAATCATTCCCGAGCAGCCTGCCGCCTTTGCAAGCTCAAGTCCCGCCCTCGCTTTTGCTTCGGCATTTACACCCTCTGCGGCAAGAACGGTTTCAAACGCAAGGGTAAGAAGCGCATCGCCTGCAAGAAGCGCATTTGCTTCGCCGAAAACCTTATGGCTTGAGGGTTTTCCCCTTCTCATATCGTCATCATCCATACAGGGCAAATCGTCATGAATGAGCGAATATGTGTGAATCATTTCCGCCGCAAGAGCAAAAGGAATTGCTTTCATATAATCACCGCCGCAGACACGGCAAAACTCAAGAGTCAGCATGGGTCTTATGCGTTTTCCGCCGTTGCTGAGTGAATACGCCATAGCTTTCAGCATTTCGGAAAGACCTGACGATTCTCTGCCTTCAAAGGCTTTTTCGGAAACATATTTATCTG
>JAZOVN010000280.1:0-3615 GCA_045658725.1 Acutalibacteraceae bacterium | reverse complement strand
GATTTACGGAAAAAGGTGTCAGCAAGGTTACATATGCTGTGTGCGACAGCAACAACAATGTTGCAAAAGCAATAAGAACAATAAAGTTCAAGGGCTATGAGTCACCGAAATTTCAAGTTGTAGGAAATCTCTGTTTTTCTCTTTATGAACATATCGACATCAGAGATCTGATACTTGCCACCGACAGCATTGAAGGAAACATAAAAAACAACATCATCGTAACATCGGATGACTATGCAACTTCAATTGCAGGTGCGTTTTCACTCAATGTTTTTGTTTCGAACAGCAAGGGTGACACATCAACCATATCACTTCCGCTTATCGTCGAAGACCGTCCGCTTTCAGTTCCCACTATTGAACTCAAAGAATACCTTGTTTATACAAAAAAAGGCAAAACCATAGATTTCAACTCCTATATTGTTGATGCTCTTGATCTTGAAGAGGTAAGTCTCAGGGATCAGGTAACAGTCGAATCAAATGTCAATTTCAATGAACCCGGTACATACCATGTTCACTATTATGTCACGGACACACTGGGACTCAGAGGCCACAGTGTGCTGACCGTTATTGTTGGAGAATAACAAGCTATGAAAAAAAATAAAATCACAATTGAATTATACAGTCTGGTGATGGATATCATCAAAAATATCTGGGTTGTTATTCTCTGTGCACTCATCGGTTTAATGAGCTTTTTCCTCGTCACCCACGCCTCATACAAACCGATGTATACATCAACGGCAACCCTTACCGTTCTCAACAGCGGTGCTGTTACGGCTTCATACTCAACTTACACAATTTCAACAGAAAAAGCCAATGTTCTTGTTAATGTTTTCACCGAACCGACAATCAAAGAATACGCCGCCGCTTATCTTGAACTTGACAGCTTTGACGGTATTGTTTCTGCAAAAGTTCTTGACCAGACAAACTTCATTGAGTTGAAAGTTACATCCGATCACCCCGAAAAAGCATACAAACTTCTCAATGCGGTACTGAAATCTCACCATAAGGTTTCAAATAAAATCTTTAAGAACGCAGGCGTTACGGTAATCAGTGCTCCCACTGTTCCGGGCGGACCTTCAAATTACATTTCAACTTCAAACCGTAATATTATCGTCATGGCGTGTGCAACAATTGCCCTTGCAATTGTTATTGCATTTTCCCTAATGAGAAATACCGTTAAAAAAGAAAGCGATTTTGATGATAAGATAGAATCAAAGCTCATTGGAACCATTGCTCACGAAGACAAGAGAATGACTCTTAAGGATGTGAAACAGAAAAAGAAAAAGGGTCTTCTCATTCACAGTAATGCATACATAAGCCTTCGATTTACTGAGAATTTCCATAAAATCGCAGCAAAACTCGAATACAAGAAAAACCGTTCCGATGAAAGGGTTTTTGCAATAACAAGTGTTGCCGAAAATGAAGGTAAATCCACCTGCGCTGCAAATATTGCCGTTTCTCTTGCAGACAGAGGCAATAAGGTTATTCTTCTGGATCTCGACTTTAAGAAACCCGCTGTATACAAAATATTCAGCGAAGAAGAAGTCGAAAACGGAGAGGTTTCTGACTTGCTCCGCAAAAAAGTTTCTTTTGAAGATTTTGCTTTCAGAAAATTCAAGAAAACTTCTCTTTCACTTGCGCTTAACACAAAAGCAGATTCCGACTACCGCAATTATATTGAAGACGGAAGCATAACGGAACTGATTGAAAAACTTAAAGCATGGTACGATTTCATTATTATCGATACTGCACCGCTTTCGATTGATTCAACAGTTACCGATATAATTAACATGGTTGACAAAACAATTCTGGTTGTCAGAACAGATACCGTTCACGCAAATGTTCTCAATGATGCAATTTCAACAATCAGTAAAATCAGTTCTAACCTTGCAGGTTGTATTCTCAATGATGTTCACATGAATATTCTCCCGTTCAGTATCACAGGCAACGACGAAAACAACCGTTACGGCGGATACAGATACGGCAAGCATTCACATTACGGTCACTACGGAAAATATCCCGCACCGAAATATGATATTGAACCTATCCCCGAAGAAAATGAAAATACTGTTCAGAATGTTTTTGAAAATTCCGATGCAGCGGATGAAGATGACATTGAAGAAACAATCGAACAATAAAACTCAAAAAATATATTGAAAGAAAGATTTGAAATGAATCAGACCACACAAAACAAACAGTCAACTGAAAATATAAAAGATATTTTTGTTACGGTTTATCTGAACGATATCATCAAGGCGTTGCAAAGATTCTGGTGGGTATGTGTTGCCGCTGCAGTATTATTCGGCGGTTACAGCGCATTGTCTCAGAGAATCAACTATGTTCCCGAATATCAGTCAAATGTAACGCTTACAGTCAATACCCAGAACGCTGCAGGTGCAATCACCGGTGTTTCGGTTTATTCATTTTATTATGACTCAACCACCGCATCACTGCTCTCAACAACATTCCCATATATCCTGAACTGTAATTTGCTCCAGGAAGCAGTCTGTGAAGATCTCGGCGTTCCATCTTTGCCTGCAAGAGTCAGCGCATCAGCGGTCCCAGGTACAAACATGTTCACTCTCACTGCGAGAGGCAGAGATCCTCAGGCAACCTACGATGTTCTTGTTTCGGCACT
Organism: Acutalibacteraceae bacterium; assembly: GCA_045658725.1. Taxonomy (GTDB): domain Bacteria; phylum Bacillota; class Clostridia; order Oscillospirales; family Acutalibacteraceae; genus CAG-177. The sequence goes on along the minus strand of JAZOVN010000280.1, from coordinate 977 downwards.
CGAAAACTATCCGTCTGTTGCAAAATATGTTGTCGGTCATATAACTTTTGAAATTCTTAAACAACCTATGGTTGCAACCTCCCCTTCAAATAGGGTTAACTATTTCAATGAAGCAGCTAAAGGTGCGATAGTCGGTGTGTTCTTCGGACTTCTATTTATATTTATCTATATTATTCAGAGAAAAACAGTAAAAACAAAAACCGATATCAAAAACCAGCTCAATCTTGATTCCCTTGCAGTTATTCCTCAGGTTACATTCAAGAAAAGAGCCATGCCGGGCGATAAATCGCTTCTTTTCACGAATCCTGATATCGGAAGCGGTTTCCCCGAATCATTCCGTGTGCTGAGAAATATTTTTGTTTCCTCTCTCTCTGAGAATGAAAAAATCATCATGGTAACAAGCTCAGTTCCCGGCGAAGGTAAAACAACAACAGCAACCAACCTTGCAATTGCACTTGCTGATCACAGCAAAAAGATTCTTCTTGTTGACGGCGATATCCGACATCCCAGCATTGCTCCCCTTCTTGGCGTTGACCTTGATAACATCGAATATGAAACCGTTACGGACCTTTATAAAATTGCTTATCTTGAAAAATTCAAGCTTCATCTTCTTATCCCCACTCCTGCGGAAGAAGAACAAAGCGGATATTTCAGTTCAGGCAACATAAAGCAGATGTTCAGCATCTTCAGAGATTCATACGATTACATCATCGTAGATACGCCTCCTTGCGGACTTATTTCCGATGCATTATTTATTGCACAGTATGCTGATGCCGCAATTTTCGTAACATATCAGGATGCAGTCAGAATTTCACGAGTCAAAAACACTCTTGACGGTCTTATGTCAACAGACATCCACATCCTCGGATGCGTTCTCAATGGAACAGTTCAAGGTTTCTCAAGCTACGGCTATTACGGTTACGGATATGGCTACGGCAAATACGGATATGGTTATGGTAAGTACGGCTACGGTGGAT
>JAZOVN010000279.1:0-3234 GCA_045658725.1 Acutalibacteraceae bacterium | reverse complement strand
TTGATAACACACTCAATACCTTCATGACAAAGCCCTACGAAACAAGAGTTTATCTTTTTGATTAAAAGATTGTTTCGGCAAGATGAAAAGAAACATATTTAAACAATAATAAAAGCGACTTACAAAGGTGATTTCCAATGTAAGTCGCTCTGCTTTTTATTCAGTTTCTTTTGTTCTTCGCTTGATGAAGCCAGTTAATTATGCACCGTAAGCTGCTGAATAAGCATTGTTCTTTCTGATTCTGTCGCAGTAATCTTTTGCTGCAAGGCTTGTCCATGTGTCGTTTGCTGTAACCTTGTAGTTGCCTTCATCTGAAAGAAGAGCTTCCTGATATTCTGTGAAAGCTTCTGAACCCTTTGCGGTCTTGATTGTATTCTTCCAATCCTGATCGTCGGTGTTGTCGCTTACGAAATACATGATGTGATAACCGTATTCGGTTTCAATGATACCGCAGTCGCCTGCTTTTCTTGCTGCATCAAAGCTCCATGCTTCAAATGCTTCAACATAGCTGTCACTGATTCTGATGCCTTCGTAAAGACCGCCGTTTGCTGCTGAACCTTCATCTTCGGTCTTTTCTGTAGCAAGCTTCTTGAAAGCTTCTTCAGTCTTTTCGCCTGCCATGAATGAATCGTAAATAGCTTTTGCTTCTGCGTGTGCTGCCTTCTTTTCTGCTTCGGTAACATTGTTTTCGTCTGCTGCGTCAAACTTGATGAGGCAATGACGAACATCAACGCTGTTCATTGAGTAGAGGGGATTAACGGTGACGATGATATAAACAGCCTTTTCGCCTGTGATCATTGTCTTTTCGCCTGCTTTGCGTGCAGCGTCAAATGCCCAATTTGCACCTTCTTCTGAGATAGCTGTAACAACAGCATCATACTGTGCGTTCTTTGTGAGTGTTGTGTAGTCGGTATCTGAAGGAGTTTTTGCATCCTTGTTCTTGTATTCCTTGACAGCAGCGATAAGAGTAGCTTCGTCTGTTACCTTATCGTAAACTGCCTTTGCTTCTGCGATAACCTTATCGTTTTCTGCCTTCTGGCGAGCCTTGAGCTGTTCTTCTGTTTCGCCTTCGTTGCCCTTGAGAGTTGTGAATGCGAATGAATAGTAACGGATATCTGTGTAGTCGTATTTCTTTCTGTTAGCTTCGTATTCAGCCTTGATTACATCATCTGTGATGCCGTCTGCAAGAGCAGTCTGCTTGTCTGAATAGTAATTCTCAGCAAGATATTCCTTTGTGATCTGCTCGGTGAAAGCTTTTTCGTTGAAGCCGGGGCCGAAATTCTGTCTGAGGAATGCGTTGAGAGAATAGTTGTTTGTTGCAGCCTGTGTTCTGTAGGTTTCGATGAGTTCATCAACCTCAGCCTGAGCTTCTTCGTCGAGCTTATAGTCGTTGGCAACAGCTTCGTTGTAGTATGCTTCAACAAACTGAGCATAGTCAACAGCGTTGTCTTTGATTACTTCGCTCCAGGTTGTTTCGTTACCGTCAGCATCCTTGGTTGTCTGCTCGTCAGGAGCAACTGAGGTATCGAAGCCGATATCATAGCCGTAGGTCTGTGAATAGTAGTTAGCCTGTGAAACCATCTGGTTGTACTGGCTTGAATAATAGTAGCTGTACTGTGCAGCGCTGATTTTTTCATCGCCGATTGTGATTGCGGTTGCAAATCTTTCGATAACGCCAAGCTCGTCGATTGTCTTCCATGCGATACCGCCGACAATAGCAACTGCAAGGATGATTGCAACAGCCTTCTTAGCTATTTTTGCAAATGAATTTCTCTTTTCAATGCTCTTGGCATTCTTTTTTGCAGCATTGGCAATTCTTGCTTTTCGCTCCTCGCGATAAACTTCAGCTTTGCTCTTTGTGCTTTCATTTTTTGCCATCAGTGTTCATTCCTTTTCTGTTATGTTATGTTTTAATGCTGAGCGAACAAAATCAGCATAATGCATATATATTATACTATTTTAAAAGATTTTACAAGCTTTTTTGTGAAAAATTATCACATAATCAGAATTTTGTTCAGTTTTTTATATCCGATGTGAGATTTCCGCTGAGAAATTCACTGCGGAACCATACATCGCTGACTTCAAAGCTTTTGCCGTTAAGATAATCAAGACAACCTGCTTCGGTTTCAAATGTGAATTTGAGTCTGTATGAATACAAAAACTGTTTTTTATAACCGAAATTTTTATTCAGGGCGTTTGTGCCGTATTTTCCGTCGCCGAGAAGGGGATGACCGATGCTTGCAAAGTGGGCTCTGATCTGATGAGTTCTGCCCGTGAGAAGCTCAACTTCAACAAGGCTGAGGCCGTCTTTTTCTTTTATGACCGCATATTTTGTGCGGATTTCCTTTGCTCCGGGTTTTTCGGATTTAAAAACATCAACTCTGTTTTTCTTTTCGTCTTTGATAAGCCAGCCTGTGAGAATTCCGATTTTTTTCTTGAGATATCCGTGAACAACGCAGAGATAATATTTCTCCATTTCTCTGTCTTTGAGTTTTTGGTTAAGAATTCTCAGGCTTTCCGAATTCTTTGCCGCAATAACAATACCGCCCGTGTTGCGGTCGATTCTGTTAACAAGGGCAGGAGCGAATGAATTTTCATCCTTCGGATTATAGTCGCCTTTTTCATAAAGATACCGTTTCAGCCTTGTTATCAGAGTGTCGTTATATTCGGTTTCATCGGGGTGCGAAAGCAGACCGACTTTTTTGTTGAGCAAAACAATGTTTTCGTCTTCATAAACGATATCAATGTTTTTTGATGCGGAAAGAAAATCATAGTGCTCATCGGCAGGAGCAAAAAATTCATCGTTGATATACATATCAACAACATCGTTTTCGCAGAGCTTGGTTGAAATATCGCTTCGTTTTGAGTTGACCTTTATTCTTTTGGTTCTTATGTATTTGTACATAAGCGATTTCGGAAGTGCAGGGACTGCTTTGGAAATGAACTTGTCAAGCCGCTGACCCGAATCGTTTTTTGAAATTGTGAATGTTTTCAATTTTTACCTCACGAAGATTTTAAAAAGAATTTTTGAAAAAAGCTTTTCAAACTGTCTGATTTGATATATAATCAAAAAGAGATTTGAAGCGGAAGGAGGCATATCCGTGAACGAAAAAAATCAGAAATCCAATAATCCGCATCAGAATCACAGGGCAAGAGTCCGTGAAACCTTCAGAAAAGCAGGTGTTGACGGAATGCCTGACCACAATCTTCTGGAACTGTTGCTTTTTTATTCAA
>JAZOVN010000278.1:0-5105 GCA_045658725.1 Acutalibacteraceae bacterium | reverse complement strand
TGAAATGCGGTTGATTTTGTGAAGGTCGGGGTGCATTTCCGTCAATCTTTTACTTGCAAATCTCGTAATATATGATAAAATTAAAATGTATTATTATATTCGGGAGGTATGTCCGATGATAAAAGAATTTATGGGCAAGGATTTCTTGCTGAACAGTGAACCTGCAATAAAAATGTTTGAGGCGGCAGACAAAATGCCGATTTTTGACTGGCATTGCCACCTTTCACCCAAAGAAATATACGAAAACAATCAGCCTGAAGATATCGCATGGCTCTGGCTTGCGGGCGACCATTACAAATGGCGTGCAATGCGTTCATGCGGTGTTGAAGAAAAATATATAACGGGTGATGCAAGCGGCTATGAAAAATTCAGGGCGTTTGCGGAAATTATGCCCAATCTTATCGGGAATCCCATGTATCATTGGTGTCACCTTGAGTTGAGAAGATATTTCGGCATCAACGATATTCTCAATGCTGAGAATGCCGACAGCATATGGAAAAGAGCAAATGCCGCAATCAAAGCAGGCGGATTTACTCCGAGAGAGCTTATCGAAAAATCAAATGTTTCACATTTGTGCACAACAGATGTCCCTGCAGACAGCCTTGAATATCACAAGCTTATTGCAGAAACCGATTTCAAGTGCAAGGTTCTTCCCGCATTCAGACCCGACAAGGCTCTGAGTATTGATCTTCCTTCATGGAGACCCTGGCTTGCCGATATGGAAAAGGCGGTCGGCAGAGAAATCGGCGGATTCGCAGAGCTTTGCAAGGCTCTTGAAGAAAGAATAGAATTTTTCGCATCAATGGGATGCCGTGCAAGTGACCATGCATTCTCATATGTTCCTTATGAAGAAGCAACCGCAGAGGAGCTTGAAGCAATCTTTGCAAAGGTGAAGAACGGCGGAGAGGCAAGCGTTGTTGAAACCGATAAATTCAAAACTGCTCTTCTTTCATTCCTTGCAGCCGAATATGCAAAGCGTAACTGGGGAATGGAGCTTCATATCGGTCCTCTTCGTAACAATAACACCCTTATGTTCAAAAAAATCGGACCAGATGCAGGTTTTGATTCAATAGACGACAGAGAAATAGCAGGCAAGCTTTCAAAATTCCTTGACAGCCTTGCTGTGAAGGAACAGCTTCCCAGAACAATTCTCTTCACACTCAATCCCAAGGATAACTATGTTCTCGGAACAATGCTCGGCAACTTCCAGAGCAGCGAAGCCGAAAGTAAAATCCAGTTCGGCTCGGCATGGTGGTTCAATGATAATATCGACGGAATGAGAGAGCAGATGAAGGCTCTTGCAAATCTCGGAGCAATCGGAAAATTCGTCGGAATGGTAACCGATTCCCGTTCATTCCTCTCATATCCCCGTCACGAATATTTCCGCAGAATCATGTGCGGTCTTCTCGGTGACATGGTTGCAGACGGACTTTATCCCTATGATGAAAAGGCAATCTGCAAAATAGCTGAGGATATTTCATATAACAATTCAATCAGATATTTCGGCGTGAACTAAAGGAGGATATTTATGGCAAAATATGTTCTTGCGTTAGACCAGGGCACAACCAGTTCAAGAGCGATTCTTTTTGATAAAAAAGGTAATATTGTCGGCAAAGCACAGAACGAATTCGAGCAGATTTATCCTCAGGCAGGCTGGGTTGAGCATGATCCTCTTGCTATTCTTTACAGTCAGTTTCAGGCGGTTTCATCCTGCCTTATCAGCAGCGGAATCGCACCTTCTGAAATTGCGGGCATCGGCATAACAAACCAGAGAGAAACGACAATTCTCTGGGACAGACAGACGGGCAAACCCGTTTATAATGCAATCGTGTGGCAGTGCCGCAGAACTGCGGAAATCTGTGAAGAGCTCAAGGCTCAGGGTCTTGAAGAATATATCAAAGACAAAACGGGTCTTCTTATAGATGCATATTTCTCGGGCACAAAAATCAAGTGGGTTCTTGATAATGTTCCTCAGGCAAGAATGCTTGCCGATGAAGGCAGACTTCTTTTCGGCACGGTTGAAACCTGGATTATCTGGAATCTTACGGGTGGAAGCGTTCATGTTACCGACTATTCAAACGCATCAAGAACAATGCTGTTTGATGTTGATAACCTTTGCTGGGATAAGTTCCTTTGCGAAAAGCTCGGAATTCCCATGTCTATTCTTCCCGAACCCGTTCCTTCAAGCAAGGTGTACGGCAGAGTGTCAAAGGGCATTCTCGGTCTTGAATCTCTTGAAGGCATTCCCATCTGCGGTGCAATCGGCGATCAGCCTGCTGCTCTTTTCGGTCAGGGCTGCTTTGAACCCGGTCAGGCAAAGAATACTTACGGCACGGGCTGTTTCCTTCTCATGAATACGGGCGAAACAAGAGTTAAGTCAAAGAATAATCTTCTCACAGGTGTTGCATGGGGTATCGGAGATAAGGTTGAATATGCGATTGAAGGCTCGGCTTTCAATGCAGGTTCGGTTATAAAGTGGCTCCGTGACGAGCTTCATATGATTGATACCGCAAAAAGATGCGATGAACTTGCAGAGAGCGTTCCCGATGCAAACGGCATTTATTTTGTTCCTGCATTCACGGGTCTCGGTGCACCCTATTGGGATATGTATGCAAGAGGAACACTTGTGGGAATAACAAGAGGCGTCAACAGAGCACATATCGCAAGAAGTGTTCTTGAAGCAATCACATATCAGATGACCGACCTTCTTGAAGCAATGAAATCCGATTCGGGAATTGACTTCACGGAGCTTCGTGTTGACGGCGGTGCAAGTGTCAGCGACATCATGCTTCAGATTCAGGCGGATATGATAAGATGCAGCGTCAACCGTCCGAAAAATGTCGAAACAACTGCTCTCGGTGCGGCTTATCTTGCAGGTCTTGCTGTCGGTCTCTGGGAAAGCACAGACGAAATTCAGCATAACCGCGAGGTTGAAAGAGTCTTTGTTCCCGAAATGGACGAAGCCAAACGCAATGAGCTTTATGCAGGCTGGAAAAAGGCGGTTGAATGCTCAATGGGTTGGGCAAAGTAATTATGAATTCGTAATGCGTAATTCGTGATTAAGAGTTATTTATTTGCAGGGGACGGCCTTTGTGTCGTCCCGTCAATTATATATTTACAAACGGAGATATTTAAATGGATTACTTAAAGGAGTCATTGAAGCTCCATTACGAATGGAAAGGCAAGCTTGAAACAAAAGCAAGAGCGAGTGCGGACAGCAAGCAGGATTTATCGCTTGCATATACTCCCGGAGTTGCCGCTCCCTGCCTTGAAATTCAGAAAGACATAAACAAAAGCTACGAGCTTACAAGAAGATGGAACACCGTTGCCGTTATCACCGACGGCACGGCTGTTCTCGGACTCGGCGATATAGGCCCCGAGGCAGGTATGCCAGTTATGGAAGGAAAATGCCTGCTTTTCAAATCCTTTGCGGATATTGATGCAATTCCTCTTTGCATCCGTTCAAAGGATACAGATGAAATAGTTAATGCTGTTTCTCTTTTTGCAGGAAGCTTCGGCGGAATAAATCTTGAGGATATTGCTGCTCCGAGATGCTTTGAAATTGAAAGAAAGCTCAAGGAAAAATGCGATATTCCTGTTTTTCACGATGATCAGCACGGAACAGCGGTTGTTGTTCTTGCGGCTGTGCTCAACGCACTCAGATGTGTCGGCAAAAAGCTTGAGCACTGCACTGTTGCAATGAGCGGTGCAGGCTCGGCAGGCTCGGCAATCGCAAGGCTTCTCAATGCCTGCGGTGCGGGGAATATCATTATGAGCGACAGACAGGGTATAATCTGCAAGGGTGATGATCTTTCTCCCGCTTTTGCGGAGCTTGCGGAGTTTACCAATAAAAATCATATCAGAGGCGGTCTTGCCGATGCAATGAAGGGAGCCGATGTTTTTGTCGGTGTTTCCGCAGGCGGTATTGTCAGCAGAGAAATGGTTGCTTCCATGGCGGAAAATGCGGTTGTTATGGCGATGGCAAATCCCACTCCCGAAATTATGCCCGATGAGGCAAAGGCGGCAGGTGCAGCGGTTGTAGGCACGGGCAGAAGCGATTATCCGAATCAGATAAACAATGTGCTTGCTTTTCCAGGTATATTCAGAGGTGCGCTTGATGTGAGAGCCTCGGATATAAACGAAGAAATGAAACTTGCGGCAGCTCATGCCATTGCAGACCTTGTTTCGGAAGAAAAGCTTTGTGCTGAATACATTCTTCCCGAGGCTTTTGATGAAAGAGTGGGTCCTGCGGTTGCAAAAGCGGTTGCGAAGGCAGCTCGTGATTGTGGAATTGCACGAATTTGACATATATTGTTTGGTAGGTATTCACAAAAAGTTAAAACAAATTTTTAAATATCGTAACTTTCTATTGCTTTATTTTAATAATTGTGTCATAATTGCTGTGCATATTGGAGCAGAAGGCGGTTCTGCGTCTGCTCACAGTGGGGAAATCCCATGGACTTAAGAATCTATTTTAAGGAGGAAAAATCTATGTCCACATTAAAAAAGGTCATCAGCCTTGTGCTTTGTGCGGCAATTCTTGTCGGCTCATTCGCACTTGTCGGCGGCCTCGTAGCTCCCGTGGCTTCTGCGGAAGAAGAAACATTGGGAATGAAAACTACGGTAAAGAAATCCACAGATGCTAACGGTGCAGAAAAGACTCTCACCGATGTTACAGGTATCATGTCATATAATGATCTTGTAGCAGCATACGGTACCGAAACAGGTGCAGACGGTCTCACAGACGGTTTTGTTTATATCGGTGCTGAATTTTACGAAGCAGACGGTACACTCACCGACTATTATATCATGCCCGGTGATGTGCTTACTTCAAGAGTTTATGTCAAGAGAAACATGTATCTTGGCGAAGCTACAATTATGTCTTTCTTTGACAACTCAGTCTGGGATGTCAAAAAGGCAATTGCAGGCACACCTTCATACGATGCTAACGGTTATACTTCAGGTTCACAGGCTGAAAGCAATAAGAATCATCCTGCATGGACTTCAAATGCATACAAGTGTATGGTAACCAGTATCAACATCACAAATGTTGGTTGGATCAAGAACACTTGCGGATTTGATGCTTCATATCTTGCAGGCACAGA
>JAZOVN010000277.1:0-4291 GCA_045658725.1 Acutalibacteraceae bacterium | reverse complement strand
GCCTGAAGCTGTTGTTTTTTGAGTGTCAGAGTAGGCAAATATCTCCGATACATTTTGAGGGCATCTTTCTGTATCTTTAACTCATTTTTAGTCAGTTTGATTTTTGCCAAAACTTCAGTCCCTCCTTACTTTGCGGGCCAGAATTCATCTGTAAGGCCGGACTTTATTCCGGTTTCATCTTTTTCAAAACATTCGGCAAGTATTTCCCAACCGAGGTCAAGAGCTTCTTCAAGAGAAAGGTTGACCGATAAATCCATGAGTTTGTTTTCAAAAAGCTGACCGTATTTAAGAAGTTTTTCGTCCCAACGGGTCATGGCAAAGCCCATGTTTTTCTTCTCTAATGTTTCTTTGTAAGAAGAATATAGCCTTATCATTGCATCCATGAGTGCACGGTGATCCTTGCGAGTTTTGCCGTTGACATTCTGCTTGAGTCGCGAAAGAGAACCGAAAGGCTCGATTCTTCCGCCCTTGAGATAATACTGACCTTCCGTTATATATCCCGTGTTATCGGGAACGGGATGAGTAACATCGTCACCGGGCATCGTTGTTACGGCAAGAACGGTAACGGAGCCTGAATCGTCAAAGTCAACTGCCTTTTCGTAACGGGATGCAAGCTGTGAATAAAGATCGCCGGGATATCCTCGGTTTGAAGGAACCTGTTCCTGAGTGATGGCGATTTCTTTCATGGCATCGGCAAAGTTTGTCATGTCGGTGAGAAGCACCAGAACATCTTTGTTCTGCAAAGCAAACTGCTCTGCAACTGCAAGTGCCATGTCGGGAATCATCATGCATTCAACGGTGGGGTCGGATGCGGTATGAATAAACATAACTGTTTTGCTCAGAGCACCGCCGTTTGAAAGTTCCTCTTTGAAATAGAGAAAATCGTCATATTTAAGACCCATACCGCCAAGCACGATAACATCTGCTTCAGCCTGAAGGGCAATTCGTGCAAGAAGCTGGTTATAGGGTTCACCCGAGATTGAGAAAATCGGAAGTTTCTGTGAAACAACAAGAGTGTTGAACATATCAATCATCGGAATGTTTGTTCTCATCATACGGTTTGCGAGAATTCGCTTTGTGGGGTTAACCGAAGGTCCGCCGATGGGTTTCATGTTATCGGTGAGTGAAGGACCTTTGTCTCTCGGCTCACCCGAACCGTTGAAAATTCGTCCGAGCAGGTCTTCACTGAAGGAAACACGCATTTCGTGACCTAAAAAGCGGACTTCATCGCCTGTTGAAATACCTTGACCGCCTGCAAAAACCTGAAGCGATACGAGATCTCCGTCAATTTTGTTGACTTCTGCAAGTGATTTTCCGAAACGGGTGTTTATCTGAGCAAGCTCATTGTAGCGGACTCCTTCCGCTCTTACGGTGATAACATTACCCGTAATAGATTCAATTCTGTTGAAAACTTTGTTCATTCTCACTCACCACCCTTTAATAAAAGCTCCGCATCACGGCTTGTTTTGCCGTTACCTTCGGCATACATTGCATCAATTTCTGCCTCAGCTTTTCTGAATGCATCGCTTTCAAATTCAGCATAATTCCAGTCAATGAATTTCTGACGCATGCGGTTAAAGAAGCTTCGTGCACTGTCCTTGCTGTCAAGCTCAAATTCACTGCCGAGAACATATATCAGCTTGTCGGTAACATAACGCTGACGCTCCGTTGAGCAGTTTGCATCAACCGCATCAAAGGAGTTCTGCTGAAGATAAACCGAATCAAGCATTTCTGATTTCAGATAAATGATATAGTCGGAGAGGCTTGTGCCTTCTTCGCCGACAACCTTCATCATTGAGCCGATTTCAACACCGTGATGAAGAATGTTTTTGCAAAAAGCGGATTTTGCGGGATCGGTAACGGTTTTATATTTTGACCACGAAATGAGCGGATCGATTGCAGGATATTTTCTTGCATCCGAGCGTTCGCGTGATAAGCCGTGGAATGCACCGACAACCTTGAGTGTTGCCTGGGTTACGGGTTCTTCAAAGTTACCGCCTGCAGGAGAAACGGTACCGCCGATTGTAACGGAGCCTTTGCTGCCGTCAGGAAGGCGGACATATCCTGCTCTTTCATAGAAAGCCGCAATGTAAGATTCAAGATAAGCGGGGAATGCTTCTTCACCGGGAATTTCTTCAAGTCTGCCAGACATTTCGCGGAGTGCCTGCGCCCAACGCGAGGTTGAGTCTGCAAGAAGAAGAACATTAAGACCCATCTGACGGTAATATTCGGCGAGTGTTACCGAAGTATAAACCGAAGCTTCACGGGATGCAACGGGCATTGAAGAAGTGTTGCATATGATGATTGTGCGTTCCATGAGTGAACGGCCCGTTTTCGGGTCGATGAGCTCGGGAAATTCGGTTATTGTTTCAACAACTTCACCTGCACGCTCACCGCAAGCTGCAATGATAACGATGTCAACATCGGCATATTTTGATGTTGTGTGCTGCAAAACGGTTTTTCCTGCACCGAAAGGACCGGGAGTGCAGTAGGTTCCGCCTTTTGCAACGGGGAAGAAGGAGTCGATAAGACGCACCTTTGTTTCCATTGTTTCAACGGGAGCGAGTCTTTCGCTGTAGCATCTTACGGCTCTCTTTACGGGCCATTTGAATGACATTGAAACGGGAATTTCCTTGCCTCTGTCATCTGTGAGAACGGCAATTGTTTCGTTTACCGTATATTCTCCCTTATCTGCAATTGATTTGAGAGTGTAGTTCCCGAGAAGATAGAAGGGAACAAAAATTTTGTGTGTGAAAGGTCCTTCGGGAACAGTTCCTACATATTCGCCTGCACGAAGAATATCGCCGGGCTTTGCAGTAGGAGTGAATTCCCATTTCTTTTCGGCATTGAGTCCGTCTGCATAAACGCCTCTTTCAAGAAACCAGCCTGCCTGCTGAGCAAGAACGGGCAGGGGATTCTGAAGTCCGTCATAAACCTGACCGAGAAGTCCGGGTCCGAGCTGAGCAGAGAGCATGTCGCCTGTGAAATCAACATCGTCTCCGCATTTGATGCCGCCCGTCATTTCATAAACCTGTATCTGTGCGATATCGCCGCGGATACGGATAACTTCGCTTTTGAGTTTTGTGCCGTCAACATTAACATAGCAAATTTCGTTCATTGAAACATTGCCGTCAAATCTGACTGATAAAAGGTTACCGTTGATGCTTACAACCTTGCCTTTATTTTCGGTCATTGAATAACCTCCGATCTTTCTCCGCTGATAACGGAGCCGTAAATTTTTCTGTATGCGGATTCACCGCTTTCCGCATCAAACTGTCTGATACGGAGAATGAGCTTCAGCTTAAGATAATAGTAAAAAACAAAATCCTCGGAAAATGAGTCCATAGGTCTGAGTGATTCAAGAAAATCCAGACGGAAACGGTTGAGAAACTTTTCGGCATCCATGGGACTTTCAATTTCAACCGCATTGCGTGCAGTCTGCATAAGATTTGCAGGCAGATTGCGGTTTTCGGATTCAGACTGTTTGTTCATTTTCTCTGCACGGAGTTTTACAAGAGCAAAACGCAGATTGCGTTCGCCTTCATTCCATGCATTGATAAGTGCGGAACCCGATTTTTCATGGACTTTCGGCGGCATGAGAGACAGACCGCTCAGTTCCTTTAATGCTTTTTTGCTTAAGAAACGCTGACAAAGCTCAACAAATCTTTCCTCATTAATCGGCAGAGGAGTGTTTTCGGAAATACCGTCAAGCGACGGTAATTGCGATACAAGATAATATTCAGCCATAATTATTCAGCCTCTTTCAGAAGTGCGGTGATTCTGGGGCTGAGATAGTTTGAAAGCATATCCGTAACAGCCTCAGCTGAGTAATCGTAATATGCCGCACCGTTGTTAACGGCGATGCGGAAACCGCCGTCAAAATTATCGTTTGCTTTAAGGGTGATACCCTTCATCATTTTTGATTTGAGTTCAGCGGTAAGTGCATTTTCAAGTTTGTTAAGGTCATTGCTGTTAAGAATAACGGTAATGTCTTCCGAATCGGAATTCTTTGCCTGGCATTCAACAGCATTGATAATGAGTTTTGCAAAATCATCTGAAGAAAAAGCTGCGTTGACATTTTCGCCTACAACAGCCTTCAGCTCTCTTGCAACACTTTCTCTGAAAGAAATAAGCAGATTGCGGCCTGCCTGACGGAGTGCATCCTCACCTGATTTTACTGTTTTTTCATTTTCGGCTTTTGCATCGGAAATCATCTTATCTGCTTTTGCCTGTGCATCGGCGATGATTTTTTCTGCTTCTGCTTTTGCTGATTCAAGAATAGATTCTGCCT
>JAZOVN010000276.1:0-7850 GCA_045658725.1 Acutalibacteraceae bacterium | reverse complement strand
TGAATCAGGAACGAAAATAAGCTTATTATCGCCCTTGAGATTGAGTGTCAGCGGTATCGTATTATGGCTTATCAACACAGCCCATGTGAAATAGCCGTTAGTCATAGGAACGCCGGCACCCTCATACTCATAGTTGTTGAGAGTAAGCACGCCGTCTTTAAAATAAGCGTAGCCGCCCGAAGGCTTGGAGGTTGTGGTTGTGGTTGCACCGTTTGCAAGGTAGTCGCCATCGTTCATCTCAACACCGCCTACCCAGACAGATGTGCTTGCTGCCAAGGTGTTAAAGCCCGTTAAGGAAAACAGACCGATAACCATTGTCAGTGCAAGAAGAATTGACAATGATTTTTTGAAAATTTTCATCAGAAATTTTCTCCTTTCGTTTTGTTTATAATGGGTATACTTTTGTCAGTATACATTCTTACATTGTGATTGTAGCACCTTTTTTCGGTTTGCACATTGTACTTTAGTGCAGAAATGGAAGTTTTTTTAATAATTTTTTCAAAAAAAGACGGCAGATTGCTCTGCCGTCAAGAATGATATTGTTTTTATTCCGTTTTATGGTCGTTGATAACAAGTCCGCTTTCACGCACTCTTACCGCAAGTTCGGTGCGATTACGGAAGCCTGTTTTATCACGCATATTCTGAATGTGCGCCTTAACCGTACGCAATGACATTCCGAGTTTTTCGGCTATATCCGCATCGGCTTCGCCGTCAACAACTTCACGCAAAACAAGAAGCTCTTTTTCCGTGAAATCAACATTGAGCGCTTCTCCGAGTCTGAGTGAAGGAGTTGTGTCGGGATAAACGGAATCACCCGCCATTGTTCTGTTCATAACCTCAATGATTTCTTCTGCCGATGCACTTTTATACCAGAAGCTTTCAACTCCCGCTTTTCTTGCTCTTTCAATAAAGCTGAATTCGGGCTGACTTGTAACAATGATTATTTTGATATGGGGACAGCTCTTTTTGATTTTTGCCGCCGCATCAAGTCCGTTTGCATCCATTGCCGTGCATACATCCATAAGAATAAGGTCAATGGGATTTCTGCGACAGTAAAGCTCTGCCATTGCCGCACTTTCAATAGATTGTGAAAGTTTATATTCTTCGCTGTCGTTTATGTATATTTCAAGCAATTTGCGAGCCATGGGGTCGTCTTCAACGATAAGAACGTTAATCAAAATAATTTCACCTCTTTCGGCATTTGCACAGTCATAACAAACTGCGGCAAAGACTGAATTGCCATATTTCCGCCCAACCGTTCAATTTTACTGCGGAGCGAACCGAGACCGCCGCCCTCGTGTATTTCTTTTGTCGGTTGATTTCCGTCATTGGTATAACGGGCATTATAGCCTTCCTCTGTTTCATAAAACTCGACAAACAGAGTTTTGGCATCTGCATGAATAACGGCATTTGTCAGCGCTTCTGTTGCGGCAGAAGTCAGTATACTGCCTGCCATATCGTTCATCGGGAATTCACCGCTGATTTCAACGGTAACACCCGCTGATTCTGCAATATCAATAAGCGTGTTAAGCAGACCGCTGCTTTGCGAAGGCTCAGCTTCCGTGCGTAGAACGGCAATATTTCTGTTCCAAGTGCTGATAATCGGCTGATAATCGGCATCGGGCAGACTCAATGTATGACGGGTTGCGAGAAGTGCCTGACCGAGTTCGCTGTGAATACGGATTTTTGTTTCAAGCCTCTCTCTTGCCCTTGTTGTTTCGTCAACGGTTTCGCCGTAATGCCTGAGTCTTGCGTTCATTTCTTCAAGCTCTTCGTTGTTCATACGAAGTCTGTTTGTAAGCTTGTGAAGGCTTGTTGTGTCGGTTGCGGTAATCTGGAAAACATTTTCAACCTTTTCACGCTTGAAAGTATAAACCGTTCCGTCAGACAGACGGTATTCGGGTTGTTTACTGTCGGTAATACGATGAACATCGGAAAGAACATCACCGTTTACAAGTGTCTTCCAGAATTTGTTGGCATTCTGAATTTCTTCCCCCGTCAGAATATATCCGAGTTCGTTCATTTTGTGGTTAACAAGCTGAACTGTGCCGTTTGCCTTTGAAAAACAAAGACCTGTCGGAAGATGATCGAAGCTTTCTTTTATTGAAAGCGACGAAACGCTGTTTTTGCGGTAACGGATTTCTCCGATACCGAGAAAAACAAGAAAAGTAAGATTTGCCAAAATATAAAGCAGAGAATATTCTGCATTTTCAAGAAGCAGTATGCTCGGATACGGAATATCACGGCTGAAAATAAATGCGTTTATCCCAGTTGTGAGAACAACGAGCAGGGCAAAACCAAAAAAATTGAAAAGAACGGTAAACACCTTTGTCAGAGGTTTGTAATCGCGGATAAAAAGATTGGGAATACAGCAGACATTTATTACAGCTTCAAGAAATAAAACCGACATAAAAAATGCCTGGAAATATGTTCCCGTTTCAAGAAGGTTAATCATCCGATGCACCTCCTTCGGAAAGAAGAATATAAACCGAAACATCGTTTTCATCAACATCGCAGGTTACGCTTCCGCCGTTGAGTGAAAGAGAATTCAGCGCAAAAATATCCGCACCGTCATTCAGACCTGTCTGAAGAGTGAGTTTTATGACGGAGTTTTCACATTTGAGCGATACCATAAGAGCGTTGATATCGTCAATGAATAGCTCGGCTGTTTTTTCAAACAAGTCGTAAACGGCAACTGCATTTTCAACATCCAGATTGCCCGAGCACCTGCTCTTTAACGATGAATGAACACCGAGCAAGCGGATATTGTCAAGCGATTCACGAAGGCAGAATTCAAGCTCCGATGAAGAAATGATTTTGTTTTCTTCGCTGAGCAAAAGCAGATTGCTTCTTCGTTTTATGTAAGCACTTATGACACAGATTTTCGCCAGCGCATTGTGAGCCTCTTCGGGACTTTGTTTTGCCTGAGCGAGTAATTCTTCGGCTTTTATAAGCTGGGATGAAACATCTCGGGCAATACGGTCATAGAGTCTGTTTTTTTCTTCAAAACGGGCTTTCTGCTCGTTCATATCAATTTCGGCTTTAAGCAGAAAGTTGTTTTCGCTGAGCCTTTCACGGGTTTCTTCAAGGCTCTTCATCAGCTTTTTGATTTCTTTGATATCATTCTGCCAGAATACATATCCGCCCGAAACAGGCTTGCCGTGAAGCATTGTTTTTCCGAGTTCAACGGGTTTATCCAATGCACTTCGCATCACATCTTCGGGCAAATCATCGGCATAAGAAGAGATATACATCGTCTGATAATTCTTATCAACAACCTGCGCCGCAACCGTTGAAATTTCAAAAAATTCCGTGTAACCCGCATTTGAACGGATAAGGCCGCTTTCGATTGCACTTTCAAGAAGAAGGGTAATCATAAGGCAGTCAACGGCGGTGAGGTCGGCATTGATAAGACCGAGAGCATAAAGCACCCAGAAAACAACCGAGCAAGCCATAATGATAAGAGGCAATTTCTGAAACGTTTTACTGCCCGGCACACGGCTCTTGATTGCAAGAGAAACCACAAAATAAAATCCCAGAATAATGAACCAAGCACATACGATATAAAAACCGAAACCGTATTCATATTGTTCATTGAAATAGTAAATTCCGTTCGGGAATTCAAACACAAGATTATGAAAATCGTTTGTGAAAACAAAAAGAATGAGTGCGAAAGCGGGGATGTAAAGAAGATTGAGCCACCACGGCATTTTGTATGTTTCGGGTTTTCCGATATAGGTTGTGATAAACACACCGAGAAGCGGAATGAGAATCATCGGAATGTAAAAAGCATACCACATATATCTGCACAAGTCGGAAAATTCGGAAACAAAAAACCATTTTGCAGTACGCTCTGCAAGCCAGAATGACATAAGCAGACCGACGGCAATCAGATAGCTTCGGATTCGTTTATCAAGAATTCTGCGCCGCACGGAAATAACCCAGCCGAACGACAGCGCAACAAAAATTATGTGAGACAGAATTGTAAATGTATTTCCTGAAAATGAGTTGGTAAGCGGAAAGTTGATGCCATTATAGAGTATACCTGCCATCGCAAGAACCATTGCACAAACAAGATAAATCAGAGTCTTTTTCTGGGTCTTGATCATATTCCGCCTCCTCTCACAATCTATAAAATAATCATAGCATACAAAGAAACAAAAATCTATAAATTTATTCCACAAAAATTACTACCGTCTTTTTTGCTGTTTACTTATTGGTAAGAAAAAAAGATACCCAAACTAAACCGTTTTCATAGATTAGTTCGGATATCAAGTGTTTGGTGATCCATCGGAGATTCGAACTCCGGACACCTTGATTAAAAGTCAAGTGCTCTGCCTGCTGAGCTAATGGATCATTTATTGTTTTGTAGGCGTGTTTTTGACGCTTCAATATAATATATTATTTCTTTGCAATTGTCAAGTCTTTTTGCAAAAAAAATTACATTTTCTCAATACTTATTTTGGATTAATTCGCTTGAAATATATCTATATATGGTATATAATAAACAACATATAGCTATTTTTGAATTTTTATGGTTAAAATCCTTTAAAATTCAATAATACGCAAGAAGGAGATATAAATATGAAGCTTACAATGTCACAGGCTCTCGTTAAATTTCTTGATAACCAGTATATCAGTTTTGACGGAGTTGAAACAAAATTTGTTGACGGTATTTTCGGTATTTTCGGTCACGGATGTGTCGTCGGTATCGGTCAGGCTCTTGAACAGGGCGGACACAGCCTCAAATTCTATCAGGGTCACAACGAACAAGGCATGGCTCATGCTGCAATGGCGTTTGCAAAGCAGAAGAACCGCCGTCAGATCATTGCATGTACATCGTCAATCGGACCCGGTGCTCTTAATATGGTAACCGCAGCAGGCACAGCAACAGCAAACCGCATTCCCCTGCTCCTGCTTCCCGGTGACACCTTCGCATGCCGCCAGCCCGACCCCGTTCTTCAGCAGATTGAGCAGCCTTCAAATTACACCGTAACCTCAAACGATGCATTCAAGGCTGTTTGTAAATATTGGGACAGAATTTCAAGACCCGAACAGCTTATGACTGCTTGCCTTAATGCAATGCGTGTTCTTACTGATCCTGCAGAAACAGGTGCGGTATGTCTTGCAATGCCTCAGGATGTTGAAGGTGAAGCTTTTGATTATCCTGATTATTTCCTTAAAAAGAGAGTATGGTATCTTGACAGACGCTCACCTACTCACAGAGAAATTGAATCCGCTGTCAAAGAAATTATGAGAAGCGAAAAACCGATGCTTATTGTAGGCGGCGGTGTTACATATTCAGAGGCATGGGAAACCGCACAGTTCTTTGCCGAAAAATTCAACATTCCCATCGGCGAAACCCAGGCGGGCAAAGGTAATATCCGTTGGGATCTTCCTCTTAACATGGGCGGTGTCGGCGTTACGGGCGGACCTGCAGCAAATGCAATTGCAAAACAGGCTGACCTTATAATCGCAGTTGGTACCCGTCTTACAGACTTCACAACCGCATCAAAATGGGGATTCCAGAATCCCGATGTAAGAATGCTTTCAATCAATGTTTCATCATTTGACGCATTCAAAATGGATGCAACATCGGTTATTGCAGACGCAAAGACCGCAATGCTTGATATCATGGGGGCTCTTTCGGTAAGAGAATATTACTCTAACTGGGGTGACGAGCTTGCACAGATAAAAGAAGAATATAATGCGGAAGTTGACCGCATGTACAGCATTCATCTCAAAGAAGGTCTTTCACAGACAAGAGCACTCGGAGAAATCAACAAACTCATCGATAAGAACTCAATTGCAATCGGCTCTTCGGGAAGCCTTCCCGGCTGTATGCAGAGACTCTGGAGATCTTCTGTTCCCAAAACATATCACATGGAATACGGATTCTCATGCATGGGATATGAAATCTGCGGTGCACTCGGTGTTAAACTTGCAGAGCCCGACAGAGAAGTTTATACTATGGTCGGTGACGGCAGCTTCCTTATGCTTCACAGCGAGCTTTACACAGCTGTTATGGAAGGTGCAAAAATCAATGTTATGCCCTTTGACAATTCCGGTTGGGGCTGCATTGAAAATCTTCAGAATAATCAGGGCACCGATACTTTCGGCACACAGTTCCTTGCCCGAAATCCGCTTACAGGTATGCTTGTCGGTCCGATTGTTCCTATTGATTTTGCAAAAATCGCAGAAGGCTACGGCTGCAAGGCATACACGGTTACAAATGTTGCGGAGCTCAGAGATGCAATCAAGGATTCAAAGAAACAAACTGTTCCCTGCCTTTTCGATATTAAGGTTGTTCACGGCAGCATGAGCGACGGATATGACGCATGGTGGAGAGTCGGCGTTGCTGAAGTTTCAACAAGCGAAAAGGTTCAGGCGGCATATGAAGACATGCAGGAAAACATTGCAAAAGCAAGACTTTATTAATATACGGAGGAATTAAAATGCTTAACAAAGACAAGGTAAATCTTGCGATAGCTCCTATCGCATGGACAAACGACGACCTTCCCGACCTCGGCGCAGAAAACACCTTTGAGCAGTGCGTAAGTGAAATGGCACTCAGCGGCTACAAGGGCAGCGAAATCGGAAACAAATATCCCAAGGATGTTGAAACCCTCAAACACAAGCTCGATGTGAGAGGTCTCAGAATCTGCAATGCATGGTTCTCATCACTTCTTCTTTCAGAAGGATATGAAGCAACAATCGAAGCATTTATCAAACACAGAGATTTCCTTCACGCTCTCGGTGCAAAGGTTATCGGTGCTTCCGAGCAGGGCAACTCCATTCAGGGCAAGGCTCTCAGCATTTTCGGCGACAAGCCCGTTTATACAGACGAGCAGTGGGAACTCATTGCAAAGGGCTTTAACGAAATGGGCAGACTCGCAAAAGAAAAAGGCATGTATTTCACCGTTCATCATCACATGGGCACAGGTGTTCAGACAGAAGCTGAAATCGACAAGCTCATGGAAATCACCGATCCCGACCTTGTTTATCTTCTTTATGATACCGGTCATCTTTCATTTTCTGGTGAAGACGCAATCGGTGTTCTTAAAAAGTATGTCAACAGAGTAAAGCATGTTCACCTCAAGAGCATCAGACAGGATGTAATCAATGAAGGTAAAGAAAAAGGCTGGAGCTTCCTTGACTGCGTCAGAGCAGGCTCATTCACCGTTCCCGGTGACGGCGATTTTGACTTCACTCCCGTATTTGATATTCTTGATGAAGCAGGTTATGAAGGCTGGGTTGTTGTGGAAGCAGAGCAGGATCCCGCTAAGGCAAATCCCTATGAATATGCTTGCATGGCAAGAAAGTATATTAACGAAAAAACAGGTCTTTGATCAGCACTGTCTCACGAAGCGAAGATCAAAAGAAACCGAATAACAAATAAGCGGCTTACATCAGGATTAAACCTATGTAAGTCGCTTTTAGTTTTAATATTCAGATAAAATTATTTTATATGTTTCTTTTTAGCCGTTTTTTTCCGACTTGATGTATTTTATACGCCATACATCGGAAGAAAACGGCTTCTTCATCTCCGTGAGACAGTCCCTGAATTATCAGTTATTAAAAACAATATCAAAGAAATCAACATCATAGCCATCTTCCTTGAGATCACTGTAAACACCGATATTATTGAAAAGTCCGTAAACAGTGCCGACAAATCTTACAAATCCGTCAAAGAATGAAGGAATAATCTGCTTGGGATGGCCGCCCTCTTTTGATGTTTTAACAATGCTGTAGCTGTTGAAAGCATCGTCTTCGCCGTAGTAATATGAAGAAACGGTTATTGAATCCTCCGTAAAATCAAGAATGTTATAAATAATTCTCTCGTCGGGAGT
>JAZOVN010000275.1:0-9620 GCA_045658725.1 Acutalibacteraceae bacterium | reverse complement strand
TTATCGGTTTCAACATTTTCGGCATAGGCAGTTATACCCGACAAAGCAATTACAACCGTAAGAATAAAACAAAAAAATTTCTTCACAGGAATCTCTCCATTGAATAAAGATAGATTTTGATATATGATAACATATTCTGATCCGAAAATGTTATCAGTTTGTGAACAAAATTTTTTGCAGGTTTGGGTTTTTATATCTTTATAAACAAATCAAGTAAGATCAAAACCAGGTTCCGTCGGCACAAAAACGATTACAGTTTCATACGGCGGATACACGGATGAATTTGAAGTCACTGTTTCTTACGCCTGGTGGCAATGGATAATCCGTATCCTTCTGCTCGGATTTATCTGGTATTGATCTGATATAAGAAAACCCTTCCGGGACGGTTGTTGTGACCGTTCCGAAAGGGTTTTTTGATTAAACATACTGTTCGTTTGTGATGAGGAATTCTTCGATTTTTCTGCCGTCTTTGTAGCCGAGCTGATAGAGTTTGTTGAGGCCATCGAGGTCGCGGGTGATTGTGTTGATTCCGAAGCATTCTTCGGGTGCAACAACAAGAGCCTTGCCTTCTTCCTGAAGTCTGAGGATATTGTCAACACCTTCGTTATATTTTGTGTGAAGGTCGAGAACGGAGTCTGCAACATTGGGATATTTGATGAGAAGGGGCTTTACTATGTACCACGGAAGAATGGTTTTTCTTTCGTGATCGGGCTTTGTGATGCAGACTATAACCTTGTCACAGCCGTCATCGAATGCCTTCTGATAGGGAATGGGGTCTGAAAGTCCGCCGTCAAAATAGAAATCGTTTCTGAATTTTATGGGATTTCTGCAGGCAACGGGCATGGCTGCAGCCGCCTTGAGAGCTGTGAAATCCTTGGGAGAAAAATCAGCTTTTGTGAAATATCTCGGTTCAAGAGTTTTCATATGAGTTGAAACTGCGGTGAATGAAAAATCGGCAGTCATAAAATCAAGAAAATCAACAGAAGGTGTTGTGTCAGCAAGGGGATTTTCAAAAATCTTGTCAAGATTCATTATCATTCCTTTTTTGAAATATGAGCCGAGACCCATAAAATCCTTGTTAAAAGCATCTTCTGTATAAAATCTGTATGTTCTTCCGCGTTGACCTGCCGCATAGGCAATCAGGTTTGCACTGCCGGAGGAAACACCGAGGTAATATCTGAAGGAAATTCCCTTATCCATGAGATAATCAAAGAGACCGCTTGTGTAAATGCCTCGCATGCCGCCGCCGATATCAATAATTCCTATCATATCAAAGTCCACCTTATATCTGTTTTGAGTATGCATTTACCGCATACACAGATAATATATCATCTTCAATGAGAATTTTCAACAGAATTTTTTGTGTTTTTCAGAAAATACTATAAGCCGAAAACTGTGACAGATAAAGCTGAGAGAAAAAAACTTGTCATATCCGCAATCAGAGCGGCAGGTACGGTGCATCCGCTTTTTCTTATACCGACCGAGCCGTAATAAACCGTAACGGCATAAAATGTTGTTTCGGTTGAGCCCATTATGATTGATGCGATGCGACCTTCGGGAGAATCGGGACCGAGATTTTTCAGAATTTGTTCAAACATTGTCAGCGAGCCGCTTCCCGATATGGGGCTGAGCACTGTAAGCGGCATCACATCGGCGGGAATGCCTGAAAGTTTTGCAAGCGGGGAGAGCATTTTTGTTATAACTTCAAGTGCTCCCGAGCTTCGGAGCATCGTTACTCCGAGCACAAGGCCCATCAGCGGCGGCAGAAGATTTACCGCTGTTTTAAGACCTTTTGCCGCACCTGCGGTGAAGCAGTCAAAAACCTTTACTCCCCGTGCGAATCCGAAAATTACGATTGTTGCCGTAATTACGGGCAGAAGGTAAGCTGTTATTTTTTCCATTTTATCCCCTCGCTGAGTCTGATAAAAATAACGGCGGCGGTAAGACCGACAGTTAAAGCGGCGGCGGATGAAATCCATGAAGCAGGCATTATATCAAAAGGATTTTCGCTGCCGTAATCTTTTCTTAATGCCGCAACGGTTGTCGGGATAAGATGAAAAGCGGCGGAATTCATAACAACAAATTTAATCATATCTGCACTTGCTTTTTCTTTTGAGGAATTCTCGCTCTGAAGATGGTGCATTGCTTCAAGACCGAGCGGAGTTGCAGCGTTGCCGAGCCCGAGAAGGTTGGCGGTAACATTCATTGAAATTGCTCTTGCCGTTTTGCTCTTCATATCCATTTTCGGAAAAACAAGTCTGAGTATCGGAGATATCAGCCTGCAAACGGCGTTTGTGAGACCCGATTGCTCCGCGATTTCCATAAGCCCTCCCCACAGACAGATTGTGCCCGCAAGTCGGATGCAGAGTGAAACTGCATCGGAAGCACTCGAAATTATTGCGTTTGAAAGTGCGTCGGCTGTGCCGCCAAAAATCGCCGTTATGAGCGAAAAAACGACCATTGCAGACCAGATATGGTTAATCATGCCTAATCCTCCAGTAATTTTACAAAAATTGTAAAAATATATTGACAATTCTGTCAAAATATGGTATAAATAAATGGAAATAAAAGGGAAAATAAATTAACGGAGGGTATAATTATGTACGCAGGATTTATTCGTGAAATTGACAGTGTCGGAAGAGTGGTAATCCCCATGCAGATCAGAAAAGAGCTTGGTCTCGTTGAACTTGGCAGCAGGGTGGAGCTGTTTTCCGACGGAAAGCAGATTGTTGTAAAAAAAGCGGTCAATGACTGCGTTTTTTGCAAAAGCGAAACGGAGCTGCATGAGTTTGAAGGCAAGTGCATCTGTGCAAGCTGTCTTGAAAAACTCAGAGCAGAATAAAACAGCAGACTTCCCGAACGGTTTTTACCGTTCGGGGATTTTTTTACCCTTTTGTGAATATATATGAGTTGAGCAAACGAAATATTTCATGAAAAGGGGAAGAGGAATGGAGTGGCACACAAAATCACCTCAGCAAACTGCGGAAAAGCTTGGCAGCGATACCGTCAGAGGGCTGAGTGAACAGAAGGCAAAAGCAGGATTGATGAAAAACGGCGAAAACACTCTGGGAGGAAACAAAAAGGTGTCGCTCGCAAAACGCTTTTTATCGCAGTTTTCGGACTTCTGCGTTATCATTTTATTCATAGCGTGCATAATTTCTTTTCTGACAAGCATTATAGACGGCAGCAGGGATTTCGTTGAGCCGATTGTGATACTGATGATAGTTATTCTGAATGCGGCAATCGGAGTTTTTCAGGAGCAGAGAGCAGAAAAGGCGATAGAAGCTCTTAAAAAGATGTCAGCTCCCACGGCATGTGTTATCCGCTCGGGGAAAGTGAAAAGAATTCCTGCGGCACAGCTTGTGCAGGGAGATCTGATTATGCTTGAAAGCGGAGACATGGTGCCTGCCGATGCAAGACTTGTGACTTCAAACGGGCTTAAGGTGCAGGAAAGTGCTTTGACGGGTGAATCTGAACCGTGCGAAAAAAATTACGGATACATCTGCACGGAAAAATGTCCGCTTGCCGAGAGAAAGAATATGATTTTCTCATCAACAACCGTTATGGCAGGCAACTGCACGGCTATTGTGACGGAAACGGGAATGTCAACTCAGGTGGGAAAAATCGCACATCTGCTTGCAAGCGAGGAATCGCCGCAGACTCCTCTTCAGCAAAGACTCGGAAAAATCGGCAAGGCACTCGGTATAGGTGCACTTGTTATCTGTGCCTTTGTTTTTGTTCTCGGAATAATAAGAAGGAGCGGAATTCTGCCTTCGTTCATGCTTTCGGTCAGCCTTGCAGTTGCAGCAATTCCCGAGGGTCTGCCTGCGATTGTGACAATCGTGCTTTCCATGGGGGTTCAGCGGATGGCGAAGAGCAATGCAATTATCCGTCATCTGCCTGCGGTTGAAACTCTCGGAGCGGCAACGGTCATCTGTTCCGACAAAACGGGCACTCTTACGCAAAACAAAATGACCGTGACGCAAATCCGTAATGAGTCGGGAGAGATATCGCAGGAAAGCAAAGAGGCAAAAAACATTCTTCTTATGGGTGCATTATGTAATAATTCAAGGGTTTCAAGGAAAGGGAAAACTGTTGCATTCAGCGGCGATCCTACGGAAACCGCAATACTTTCCGCATTACACGATGTCTGCAAAAATGCCTTTTCACTCGAAACTGATTATCCGAGACTGCATGAAAATCCGTTCACGAGCGAAAGAAAGATGATGTCAACGGTGAATGCTTTCGGCGGCGGTGCACGGCTTATAGTCAAGGGTGCACCCGATGTTGTGCTTCCGCTTTGCATTTCTGCCGTGTCGGGATCGGGAACGGTGCGGATGACACAGGGGATACGCAGAAAAATTCTTATGCAGAATGAACAGATGGCAAAGGATGCACTCAGGGTGATTGCCGTTGCCTACAGAAATGCCGGGGATGCTGCCGATAATGAAGAGAGCGGTCTTGTTTTTGCAGGGCTTATCGGAATGACCGACCCTCCGAGACCCGAAGCGGCAAGGGCGGTTGCAACCTGCAAGAAAGCAGGTATAATTCCCGTTATGATAACGGGGGATCATATTATTACCGCTTGTGCAGTTGCGAAAAAGCTCGGAATTCTTGAGGAAGGTCTGAATGCAGTAAGCGGAAGCGAGCTTGACGGAATGAGCGATGAAGAACTTGCAGGGATAATAAAAAACTGCAGGGTTTTTGCGAGAGTCAGCCCCGAACATAAGGTAAGAATTGTCAAGGCGTTCCGTGCAAAGGGCGAGATTGTTGCCATGACGGGTGACGGTGTTAACGATGCGCCCGCACTCAAAGCGGCGGATATCGGGTGTGCAATGGGAAAGGGCGGCACCGATGTTGCAAAAAATGCGGCAGATATGATTCTGACGGATGATAACTTTGCAACAATAGTCCGTGCGGTTGAGCAGGGCAGAGGAATTTTTGATAATATAAAAAAAGCGGTGCACTTTCTTCTCGGAACAAATATCGGTGAAATACTTGCGGTTTTTGCCGCATCGCTTCTCGGGCTTGAAGCACCGCTTTTGCCGATTCAGCTTTTGTGGGTTAATCTTGTAACGGATTCGCTTCCTGCCATGGCACTCGGCACCGAGAGATTTGAAAAGGACATAATGAAAAGACCGCCGGTTTCGCCACGAAAAGGCTTTTTTTCCGACGGTCTGTGGATTGATATTTCACTTGAAGGGATGCTTGTGGGAACTCTGACGGTGCTTGCGTTTCTTATCGGAAGCCTTGCTTTTCCGTCTGAAAATCCGATTATACTCGGACGGACAATGGCATTCTGTACCCTGAGCTTCTGCGAAATAGTGCATGCGGTCAATATGCGTTCGGCATTGCCGCTTTTCAGGGCAGGTGTTTTCTCCAATCGCATGATGAATATGGCGGTTGCGGTGTGCGGTGCGGTGCAGGCATCGGTTGTTGTTTTTCCGCCGCTTGCACGGATATTCGGAGTTACCGCACTCAATTCCGTTCAATGGGTAACGGTTGCGGTGCTTTCGCTTGTGCCTCTGATAACGGGAGAGGTCGGTAAAACGGTTTTTGCAAGAAAAAAGAGCAGCCCGTGAGGACTGCTCTTTGAAATATTAAGTTCAGATAGCACCGATGATAGCTGTTACAGCCTTTTCAAGAAGGTCGATGATTGTAACAAGAATGCTGGGGCCGTCAAGCTTGCCGAGGAGATCCATAACAGGGCCGATTGCATCGAAGATTGTGAAATCAAGAAGGAAAGCTTCAACCTTATCAGCAAAAGATTCTTCGGGCTTGAGGGGGCAGATTTCAAGATGCTTATTGTAGTCTTCTTCTTTAGCGAAAGAAGCGCTGCAGCCGTAGGGGCATGACTGCTTTTTGATTTCTTCCTGCTTTGCAGCATCTGAACCGACTACGGGGCAGGTCTTTGAAAGATGCTCGTTATATTCTTTTTCGCCTTCAACAATTGCAAAGCAATGGGGGCACTCATAAGTTGATGCTGCGAATGCGGTTACTGCAACTGAAAGAGCAATAACAAGTGCAAGAACGATAGCTGTTAATTTCTTCATTTTGGTTTATCCTTTCAATTTTCTGATTTGTGCTGAAAACACTATATATTGAATAATAACATTTTTTTACGGCGATGTCAACGGCTGACAGCAGTTTTTTTATATTATTCAACAAAGTTTATCACCCGAAGATACAAAAAACTCTCTCATCTACCTTCGCGAAGAAAATTATCCTTGATTGTGTTTCAGTTCTTTCTGTTGACTGTCAAAAAAATCAATAGTATAATCGGATTATACAAAAAACGGAGTGGTTAAAATGGAAAATCATTTTCTGAGAATTATATATTTTGTTTTGTTTGTTCCTATATCGCATTTTTGCATCAATTGGATTTGGACAGCGGCGTGCCGTTCGTCTGTGAAGCATGAGGATGATGTGAGGCAATATGAAATTGAAAACAGAAATTTCAAGGGTCAGAGCTTTGTTAATGACTGGTTGATAAACACTTCACCGACACCCCACAAAACCTTGCTTATCGTCACTCTCCACAGTGTTTTATTTATTCCCGGTCCCGTTGCAACGGGAATTGCGGTTATGGCATATTTTGTTGAGCCGTTGATTTCTGTATCGGAAGTGCTTGCGGTTGTTTTGCCGTGCGTATATTTTTCACTATCGGCAATCGGACTAATCTATAGAAGATTTTCGAAAGAACCTGATTATTCTGCGGTTGATACAGATTTACCGACGAGCCTGAAATCCCTTCAGCTGGAAGAAACGGCAGACGAATGGAAAACAGGTAAAAGAGAAATAAAATTCCATTATGTACCCTCAAACCTGCCAAAATTGATTGTCGTTGTGATATGGACTGCGGTATTTTTGTGGGCAGGATTTTCCTTTATGACCCAACAAACGGAAATAATATCCGAAAAAATTGCCTCAAACAAAACGGTTGATTCACAGACCGTAAAGCAGCAACTTGAAGAACAAGGCATGCAGATTTTTGACGATACTGCATATTACCGCAATAATTGGGAGTCCCTGACAGACGCATTCACTACGCACAAAGAAGATGTTTCGATGGTTTTTTATTTTTTTGAAGGGATTTCAGATGCAGAGGAATGCTACGGGTATTATATCAATAAATATCACTTCACTGCAAAAGAAGGACCCATTATTAACGAAAATGGCTTCGTCTGCTATTCCGAAACATACGGTACAAGCTATTGGAGCGTTGCCCGCTTTGGAAATTCGGTTATAGAGGTGCACGGAACTATTGACGATATACCGATATTCGAGCAGCTTGTAAAAGACATAGGATATTGGAAAGAATAGGACAATTGAATAACAAAAGAAACAAACCAAACAAATCCCGGCTTGCAGAAAAAATGATAACATTTGCAAGCCGGGATTTATTACGATAGCTCCTATTTGTTCCAGAAATTTTCGATTTCCTCACGCTTTGCTGCAACAGAGCCCTGCACCATGTCGCTTTTTCCGCCGCCTCTGCCGTTGCATGCGGAGTTGAGCTCCTTGCCGAGTGCTCTCACATCCTCGGTGCGGCTTGTGATTGCATATTTATATCCTGCTTCGTCGTTGCCCGAAAAAACTGCCGCAATTCCGCATTTTTCGGCAAGCATATCGCTGAATATTCTTGCATCTTCGGCTTCTCCGCCGTCATCAAAGGCGATATATTTTTCGCCCGATGCATCAGCCGCTCTGAAAGCGAAAATCTCCTTTTTGAGAGCGGAATATTTATATCTTGCCTCCTGAAGCTGAGCCATAACACGCTCAACTGCGGGAGTGATTTCTTCTGTTTTGGCTTTGAGAAGAGCCGATATTTCATGAACGCTTTTATTCTTTTCGCAGTAGTCGGCAAGAGCCTTTCTGCCAATCTGAAGAGTGATGCGGACACCCGATTTATAGTTTGCCATCGAGATAACTTTTATTATTCCGACCTCACCCGTGAAGGCAACATGAGTGCCGCAGCAGGCACAAAGGTCAACATTTCCGATTTTTGTCAGACGCACCTGACCTTTGATTTCTTTTTTGCTTCTGTAGTCGTAATTGCAAAGCTCGTCATCCGAAGGATAAATTGCTTCAACGGGGATATTTGCAAAAACAGCCTCATTTGAAAGCTTTTCAGCTTCTTCAAGCTGCTGCAGGGTAACGGCACAGTTGAAATCAACTGTTATGTTATGCTCGCCCATGTGAAATCCAACATTATCGCAGCCGCAGATTGAGTGAATGATTCCCGAGAAAATATGCTCGCCCGTGTGCTGCTGCATAAAGGAAAATCTTTTTTCAAAATCAAGTCTGCATTCGACATCACCAGAAACCGCATCGCTGCAGATATGAATAATATCTTCGCCGCTTTCAACGGTGTCAATGACCGTTGCGTTGCCGATAAAGCCCGTGTCGCCCGGCTGACCGCCGCCTTCGGGGAAAAACGCGGTTTTGTCGAGAATAACCTCAAATCCTCTTTTGCCTTCCGTGCACGAAACAACGGTTGCGTTGAATTCTTTTATATACTGATTTTCATAGAAAAGCTTCTGTGTCATGTTTTGCTCCTTTGAGATATTTTAAATTATAATAACACATATTTCCGATAAAATCAAACAGTTGTTGACACCGATTTAAAATGCTGATATACTTTTGTTGACAAGTGAAAAGTTAATAGTGAAGAGTGAATAGTTTTGGAAGGGCTTCGCCCTTACCCGATTTATTTTTGCGGTGCAATTATATTTTTCGGGTCAAAGCTACCCTTGATTTTTCACTTTTCATTTGTTAAAAAGCTATAGTTAGATCAACAAAACACGAACGGAGAAAGAATATGAAAGAATATCTTCAGCGTATAAAAGAAGGCTGTCCGACTTACAGAATGATTTTCTGGTGGATTCTCAGAGCATCTTTGCTTTTTGCTTTTGTGAAGGGATTTTTCCCTGCAGAGGGCGAAGCTTTTGACATCACAGACCCGCTTCAGGTCGGTGCAAACTTCCTTTGCACTTTTGCATGGGAGCTTTTCATGGCATTCCCCAAAAAGAGCATTTTCAGATATATCCCTTCGGGATTTCAGAGTGCACTTATGCTCATGATCTGGTGTGGCTCATTCGGCGGAAAGTTCCTCAACCTCTATTATGATTTCAGATGGTGGGATGTTGCCCTTCACTTTATCGGCGGCGGTGCCTGCGTATTCTTCGGTTATGAAATCGTCTGTGCGATTTTAAGATCAAAAAAGGCAAACGCACCCATGACTCTTGTGCTTCTTGCAGCAGTCGGTTTTTCGTTCCTTGCCTCAACCTGCTGGGAGCTTTTTGAATTCGGATTTGATCAGATTGCAGGCATGATGGGCGGATATCCCGGCGATGCTCAGCATTGGTCGCTTGAGCTTGCACTCGGCACTCCCAAGGAGCTGACTCTCTTCCCTCCCATCGTTCCCGAAAGATGGCCCATTATGGATACCATGGCAGATATCGTTCTCAACTCCGTAGGTGCGGCTCTTTCTTATCTCTTTATCAAGTTTGTGCCTTACCGCCACAAGGGAAAGCTTGCATTCAGCTTTGATGAGCAGAAGGAAACAGCAACAAAATAAAAAATCACGGTCGGATTTCGTTTCTGAAACCCGACCGATT
>JAZOVN010000274.1:0-7256 GCA_045658725.1 Acutalibacteraceae bacterium | reverse complement strand
GCTGTAAGCAAAAGTGGGCACAAATGCAGTTACGGCAATAACAATTGACATAATTAACGAAACAATTCTTTTTGATATCACAACATATACCTCCATTATATAATCAGTCATTTTTCATGAAGCCATAAAATTTTACATAATTGCAAAACATTGTATAATATTATATCATAATCAAAACAAAAAGTCCACCATATTTAAATTAATTGATAAATTATTTGAAATGTAATTCTTCATGTGCTGTTTGTTTCATCTGCACCTCTTCGTTTTCGTATTCACATTCAATCCGATACTGTTCATAAATTTACAAAAAAACACCTTTTTATATAAGGTAGGGGGCTATTCACGAATCGTCCGTTTCAGTGAAGAGATAAAAGTGAAGAGTGAAAAGTTTCGGATAGGCTCCGCCTATGACCGATTATTATCCGCCCGAATGCTGACGCATTCATCAATCCTCAGTCTCGCTACGCTCGACAGTTCCTTTTCAAAGGAGCCGATGTGCAAACATTATATAAAATCGGAGCGAAGCGACCCTTGATTACGAATTACGCATTACGCATTACGAATTTTGTTATGCAATCGGGTACGGCAAAACATTTTATAAAAAACGGGACGGCACGGAGGCCGTACCCTACTATACATTTCAAAAATTTCTTGATTATCTTTTTCATCTGTGATAAACTGAAAAAACAAAGCAGAAAGGATGAACTGTCGTGAATGTATTTTTTGCAAAAATCGCAGTTGTTTTCACTTCGATAATCACCATGTTAACGGCTGTTTTATTTCCGCCCGAAAGCCCTGCTCCCGTATTCCCCGAACCTTCGCAACAGGTCAAGGCTGTTTTTGATGAAGGTGAATTCGTTATGGGTGAATACGACCTTGTTGTTGCTCCCGACGGCGACGACAGCAATGCAGGCACTCTTGAAGCTCCGCTGAAAACTCTTGAAAAAGCAAAAGAGCTTGTCAAAAATATCGGCTCGGATGAAGCGGTTACCGTCTGGTTCAGAGAAGGTAATTATTTCATTGAAAACACCGTTGAATTCACTGCCGACGACAGAAGCAATGTTCTTTACCGTTCATATCCCGATGAAGAAGTTTCATTTTCGGGTGCAAAGGAAATCAGCGGCAGCTGGAGCGAAGCTGAAATCAACGGCGTCAAGGCTTTTGTGACCGATATGCCCGTTGAAAGCGAAGAAGATTATTTCCGCTCACTTTTCAAAGACGGCAACAGACTTGCACGCTCAAATTATCCCAAAACAGGTGTTTTCAAGGTTTCCGGAGAACCTCTTGCTGACGAATCCGTTCCCGGATCACATGCTCCCGATTTCTTTACCCATGCATTGGCTTTCTATGCTGACAAAAATGATATTATCGATTTTGAAAATCCCGCTGATGTTGATGTAAGAATCATGCATTTCTGGCGTGATGACCTTCTGCCGATACACTCCGTTAATAAGGAAACAGGCAGAATTCAGATAACCAAGCCTTCGGCAATGAGAATAAGAGTTGAAGACAACTATGTTTTTGAAAATGTAAAAGAAGCTCTTTCTCTTCCCGGTGAATGGTATCTCGACAGAAGTGAAGAAAAGCTTTATTATATTCCTCAGACCGGCGATACAGTCGAAAACACTGTGCTTTACGCAGGAATCAACGAACAGCTGATTACTTTAAACGGTGCGGCTGACATTTCTTTCCAGGGCATCAACTTTGAAAATACAGACTGGAATCATGTAGACGGAACTCATTCCGGTAAGGCTTTTGACCCCTCACATCCCCTGTATCAGACCATTAAATACGGAGCAGACCATCCGCAGGCGGCATTTGAGGTGCCTGCAGCAATTTATATTTCTTCATCATCCGATATCAACTTTACCGATTGCCTTTTTGAAAATATTTCATATACCGCAGTCAAATTTGACAAGGCATCTGAAAACTGCAATGTAACAAGCTGTATGTTCAATGAAATCGGTGCAAATGCGGTATTCATCCACGGTGATTTTGTTGTTCCCGCAACCACAAAGAATATCAACATCACAGACTGCCACATAAATAAATACGGCAGAATTTTCAACAATGCAATCGGCATTCTTCTGACCCATGCAATTGACTGCAACCTTACAAACAACGAAATCCATGACGGTTGGTACACAGGTATTTCAGTTGGCTGGAACTGGGGATATTCGGATAACTCAACCAACAACATAAAAATCTGCGACAATCTTATTTATGACATCGGCAACGGCTGGCTTTCCGACATGGGTGCAATCTACACTCTCGGCATTCAGCCCGATACCGTAATTTCAGGCAATGTGATTTATAATGTCGGCTGTGACGAAGGCAGATACGGCTACGGCGGCTGGGGAATTTATCTTGACGAAGGCTCAAGCGGTATGCTCGTTGAAAACAACCTTGTTTATGACTGCTCTTCACAGACCTTCCATCAGCACTACGGTAAAGAAAACATTGTAAGAAACAATATTTTTGCATTCGGCGGTGACGGTGCATTCAGAATCACAAGAAACGAGGAACACAACTCACTTACTCTTACTAACAATATCTTTGTTACCGACAATGCAACAATGTATGCTCTCACAACCGAAAGAGATTGGTTTGTTGATGACAGCAACACTTACTGGGATTACAAGCACGGCGGCAATGTTTATTCTGGCGATTCCATGGGCTTCTTTGAAAGAAAATCAATGGTAATTATGACCTTACGCGGATATTACAACAACGCTGTTTTCGCAGATCCCATGTTCAAAGATCCCGAAAACCGCGATTTCACGCTTGCACTCAACAGCCCTGCACTTGAAGCAGGCTTCACTCCGTTTGAATATAACGCAGGTACAAAAACATTATTTGAATAAATTAAAACTACGGGCAGTGCTGAATATCAGCACTGCCCGTTATTCATTGATAAACTTTTCAGGGACGATCATGAATCGCCCGTTTCAGTGAAGAGATAAAAGTTAATAGTGAAGAGTTTCGGATAGGCTCCGCCTATGACCGATTATTATCCGCCCGAAAATTTGCAAAGTTATTTCTCTCCTTCAGTCCTACGGACAGCGATCTGGCGCCCTCGAGAGGGAGCTGGCGAGCATAGCGAGACTGAGGGAGTTATCAGAGGAAGCCCAAGGAGTAAGCGATATTATAATAATCGGAGCAAAGCGACCATTGATTACGCATTACGAATTGCGAATTACGCATTTTGTTATATAATCGGGTAAGGGCGAAGCCCTTCCTTAATTATTCACTCTTCATTTTTCATTCTTCATTAAAAATCGGCTTATATCGACCATGAGCTGTCGGTAAAGCGTGTCTGACGGTAAGGGAAGGCTTTGAAAAATGCATCCGCATTGCCGTTGATTTCAACACCGTCAATATAAACCGCGCTTTTAACCGTATGACCTTCGCCTGCAAGCATGAGCCTTGCGGCGGCAGGTGCGGTGAGCGAAATATCATAATCACCGTCTGCCCTGCGTGTGACAACGGCTTTTCCGTTCTGATATTCAACCTCAAAAATGCCGTTATTCTGCTCAAATTCATCAATACATTTCACGCGGAAAATGCCGTGCTCTTCGGGATATTCGTTATTTTCAAGAAGCTTCTGCATATTGTATATTCTTGCCGCCGCTCCGCCTTCATTCTCATAAACGGCTTTGTCAATGCGGTCTGCAATGCAGGCAAAATCACAACCCTGATACTGTTTTTTGACCAAGATATCCCTGACTATTCCGTCATAATTGCGAAGGAAACCGATCAAACCGTAAACCGCCTCGGGAGTGAGGGCAAAAAGCTCCTCAACGGTGAGCAGGTCGGGTCTTTTAACGGTAAAACGGACATATCCGTCGGCAACTCCGTTTTTATCGCGTCTGAAATATGTATAATCCGCCTCTTCATAAGGCTTGTCGCAGAAATGCTTTTTTTCTTCACGGAGTGTCATGAGATTTTCACGCAGAGCACATTTTGCATGAAGCTCGCTCAGCTCCTCAAACTGCTCGCCCGTATAAAGAACAGCATCCGTATTACGGGGAATATGCTTCAGCTTTTCAAAAGGAATTCTTATTGAAAACATACGGTTGAGGCTTGCATAGCCGAATTTTTCATAGTATTCGATTGAAAACGGATGAAGAAAACCGAATGTCCAGTCATTTTCGAGAGCGGTTTCTCCGATTTTTTTCATAATCTCACGAACACCGCCCATCCTGCGGTATTCAGGCTGACTGCAAACTCCGCTCACAACAACGGAATTGAGAAAATTGCCGCAATAATTGGTTCTGAAATCAAAAATCTCAACACCTGCAATAATTCTGCCTTCTTCGAATGCTCCGATAACGGGCACTTCAATCGTGCTGTCAATCTTCGCATCGAATTTCCATATAAACGATGCCGCGGAAATTTTCTGATAATCCGCCGCTTCGCTGTCTTTGATATATCTTATTTCCATAAAAATCTCCACATCTGAGGTTATCTGCCCACGCTGATCTGTGCATCAACTGCAAGCTCAAGCATTTTTTCGTCGTCACTTTCAACCGCATCATTCATAAGCTTGCGGCGTTCAAGAAGCTCGGCATACATTTTTTCTTTTTTGTCATTATCAAGATCATAGAACAGCATCGGGATTATTCCGAGTGAACCCGTTACTGCAGGAATGATTGTGAACATTGCAAAAAGGAAGAATTTAACCTTATCGGTCTGCTCCGCACCCGTTCTGAAGGCATTTGCCTCATAACCGATCATCTTTTTGATAGCAGTTGTGACAACGGCACTTGTGTTTGACGAAACTTTGGCGGCTATGCCCTTTGCAACAGAAGCCATTGCCTCTGTGCGGTAGCCGTTTTTCCATTCACAGTAATCCATCGCTTCGTTATACATTTCGGTTCCGATAACCGATTTGAGTCCGAAGAAAAGAGTCCAGATGATTTCCCAGAGAGCCATTGCAAAGCCCATGGGAACAACCTTCTGATACATACCGCCCGAATAATCCTTTTTCATACCGATGCAGCCGAAAAGGAAAACGGGGATATAAAGAATATTGCCGATTTCTTTTGCGAGGATATAAAGCAGGCGGCTTGAAAAACGCCTTCTCATCCATGGAACCCATGCATAGCTGGCAGGGCTTATGGGTGCGGCGGGAATGCCTGCAACAAGAGTCATTGACGAGAAATGAAGAACATCGGTATAATAATCATCTTCACTGCCCTTGATTGCAAATCCGCTGAGGAAATCGGAAAGAGTTATCAGCAGAAGAGGTTTGTTGCTGATAACGGATTTGATTGACATAAGAACGCTCGGGGATTTGATTGACTGCATAACTCTTTCTTCCGTGTTATAGAAGAACCAGAAGGAAGACGCACTTGATGCAACCGTTGTGAAAACGCCCATGCCGACAAAAAGATTTGTGTATGCCTTTGCAAGCTTGCCCGCATCGTTGAGATACATGCTTCTGAGCACATCGATAAGAATTGTAACCGCTTGCTCAGGAAGCTTTTCACCGAAGAAGCCCGAAGCGAAGTTTGCAAGGGTGATGAGTCTTGTTCTGTCATTCGGGTGGGGTGTTATGGTTGACATAAGACCCGTTCTTGAAATGGTCTGGAAGGTTGTCACACCTTCTCTTGCAATGGTAAGAAAAAGATAGAAAATGAGTTTTGTTATATCCGTCTGGGTTGTGCCTTCAAAGAGATGAGGCATAAGCCAATAAAGACAGGTCAGGATACAGCCGGGAACTGCAAGAAACAGAAGATAGGGTCTGAACTTGCCCCAACGGGTACGGGTTTTATCAACCACCGCACCGAAAAAGATATCGTTGACAATATCCCAAACGCTGTTTATTGTGTTTACCACCGTCTGTAAGCCGAGGTCAACACCGACGATGCTCGTCAGGAATCGGGATGTGAAAATGTTGATATTGAAGCTCTGTGCGGCATCCCAGATAATGAAGCCGACGGATTCCTTTGCGCCTACATATCTGCGGTCCTGAGTTTTGGATGCCGCGGATTTTTCTTCCCGTTGCTGCTGCATCTGACGAAGCTGCTCAAACGCTTTCGCATTTGAGCCGGATCCATATTTATCCGCCATAATATCTCCTCCGTAAGGATGATTTATTTAACGCTGTTTACCAATTCATTCAACGCACCGATAACGGTTGAACCTGCCTTGCTTCCCGTTGAAAGCATTTCTTCATAGTGTCTCTGTGGCTTGCCGAAAAGCTTTTCGCCCATGTCGGTATTCCAGAGAGAGTCCGCAATGAAGGGAGCATAATCGTTATCGGGAACGATATATCCGATTGCATCGTTGCAAAGTCCCATTACAAGAACGGTTTTATTTCCGCCGATAAGCTCCGAGGTGATATCAAGCTCCCAATCCGTGCCCGTGTATGACTGTGTTTTGTCAACAACATTGCCGTAAACAAGCTGGGGAATAAGCTCGCCGGGAACGGTAAGCATCACTATATCGGTTCCGAATTCAAGATAACCGACCTCGCTGATGATTGAATGCCTGCTCGGAGCCGATTTATCTTTTACAACTGTCATTCCGAGAAGACCCGAAACTGCACCGAGCTCCATAAGACCGTATTCAAGAGGAATTGTTACCTCTGACATTCTGACATTTATAACAGGCTCAACCTTTTTTGCGTTCTTTTCGGCTTCGATGATAAGTCTTGCGAATTCATAGCCGAGCTTCTTTGCCTGCTTGTAATCCTCAACGGTGGGATTTTCTGCAATTTGCGCATCGATTTCATCAAGGATTGCGGGAGTTTCAACCGCACCAGCACTGACGGAAATCGGTGACTGTGCACCCTGAATAAAGGCAAAATTCATGCCCGCCTCATTGACTTTTTCTTCAATAAAGTTGGGATAGTCTGCGGAAAGAAGCTTTGTTGCTCTGTTGATTGTTGTGGGATGACCGCCGACATTTGCAAGCACGGTGGGCTTTGAATCGCTGTTGTCGGGAACAAACTTGAAGCATGCAATCACATGCTGATAGCCTTCCATGTCATATCTCTTATTGAAAATATAGCCGTATTCGTCATCCATGTAATTGTTGTTTCTTTCGCTTCTGCCGATGGTTGCGGTTTCAAAATAATATAGCTCGCCTGCTTCCATATTCTTATATGCTTCAACAATCGCATCGGATGCACCGTCAATCATAAGACCGTGGAATTCGGGGTCAATGCTCCTTGTTTTTTCAACAAAAGGAGGGAATGAGAAAAGATTCTGAAAAATGTTTTTGAGAAGGGGCTCATGACCGATGTCCTG
>JAZOVN010000273.1:0-2471 GCA_045658725.1 Acutalibacteraceae bacterium | reverse complement strand
ATGGCTACGATCCGACTTGAATTCTGGAAACCCGTAATTGATGCTGTAGGCGGAACGGTTGTTGAATGTAACACCGCTTATGAAGGGGCAAGAAACACAACCGAAAAACACATTAAAACAATGGATGAACACGGTTGGAGCAAGCTTTTCGATGTAGATATTCTTGATTCTGAGCAGCCCGATTTAATTCTTCCTATTGAAACCGGATTAAAAATAAAAGAAAACTTTGTTGGAAAGAACATGAAGAATTATGATTCTGTGCTTGTTCTTTCACATTTCAAAGGCCATCCCATGGGAGGTTACGGCGGTGCACTCAAGCAGCTTTCAATCGGATTTGCTTCGTCATACGGCAAAGGATATATTCACGGTGTCGGAAATCCTGATAATTTCTGGACATCCGACCACGATTCTTTCCTTGAATCAATGGCTGATGCGGCTCTTTCCGTTGTCGATTATTTTAACGGTAACATCGTATATATCAATGTAATGATGAATATGTCCGTTGACTGTGACTGCTGTGCCGTTGCGGAAGATCCCTGCATGAAAGATATCGGCATTCTTGCTTCAACAGATCCCGTTGCCATTGACAAGGCATGCCTTGATCTTGTTTATGCCGCAACGGATGACCCCGGAAGAGACCATCTTATTGAACGAATCGAAAGCAGGAACGGAATTCTGACTGTTAATGCCGCTGAAAAGCTCGGATGCGGTATAACAGAATATGAGCTGATTGAGATTTAAAGGGAGAATAACATGAATAAAAATCATTCTTCCGCCAATTCAAAAAGCAAAAATATCATCCTCAAAACGGTGATTATCAGTTTAATAATCCTTGCGTTTGTTTTGTTTCTTCATCTTTATGATTATTCATATCTTAATGACGGATCGGAAATTTTTCAGAATCTGAAGAACGGAGGATAAGATGAACTTAAAAGAAAAATCAAAGCTTAACCCTTCTTCCGTTGCCCGTTTCGGAATAATTATGATTTTTGCTGTCTATCCCCTGTTGATGACAAATAAATATTATAACATTTCAAATACGAAATACACTTTTTTCTGCATGACTTCTGCTGTATGTCTGGCATTGTGTCTGATTCTGCTGACTCTCAGGACAGATTTTTCAAATTCATCGGTAATCATAAAAAAAATCAGAAATAAGTTTACCCTGCCTGATATTGCGATAACAGCATTAGCCCTGATATCGGTTATATCATGTATCGGTTCCGATTATTTTTATGCTGCATTAGGCGGCGGTCAGGGCAGACAAATGGGTCTTGTGATGTATCTTTCCCTTGCAATCGCATTTTTCTTTATTTCAAAATTTTATATTGTAAGAAATTCAGATTTTTATTTTTTAGGTTTTGCATTTGTATTTATTGTTATTTTTGCTCTTGTTCAGTTTATCGGATACGACCCGTTCGGTCTTATTTCAACATTAACTTCGGTAAGAAAAAGCACTTTTCTTTCAACAATCGGCAACATGAATGTTTACGCAAGCTATGTCTGCATTGTTGCACCGCTTGCAATGTATCTTTTCTGCTTTGAAAGCAATAAGAAAAAAACTGTTTTCTGGCATATTATATCCTGCATCGGATTTATCGGTCTGTTCACTTGCAACAGTGACAGCGGATACATCGGAATGGGTGTTGCTCTTGTTACCCTCTTTATTTTATCAAC
Organism: Acutalibacteraceae bacterium; assembly: GCA_045658725.1. Lineage (GTDB taxonomy): Bacteria > Bacillota > Clostridia > Oscillospirales > Acutalibacteraceae > CAG-177. The sequence goes on along the minus strand of JAZOVN010000273.1, from coordinate 794 downwards.
TAAAAATGAATCAACACTCAAAAGAATGTTGATACTGATACTTTCATTTTTTATTGTTGCAGGTTTTTTCAAGTTTATTTCCGCTGTATACACAAATTCAATACATAACATAACATTGCTCACAAGAATTGCAACATCAAAATATACCGTTATGGGCGGTGTAACAGTTTCCTCAACACTGATTTATGTTATGAAACTGTATAAACCGAACGAAAAATTTTTGATAACACTTCGTAAAATTTCGATTGGAGCAGTTATTGCGGCAATAATTACAGCATTATCTTTATTTGTGTATTTCTCATTCATAAACACGGAAATCCCCCTCGGGAAGCTTGAAAGCTATCTCAGATTCAATAAAACCTGGGGAACAGGCAGAGGCGACATGTGGTCCAAAGCGTTGGAGACTTTTTCTCAGCTTCCGCTAAGTAAAAAACTCTTTGGTGCAGGCGAAGATACATATGCTCTTCTTTTAACTGACAAGCTCGGATATTCGGCAATAAAAATCGGCAGATCATATTACGACAACGCACACAATGAATTTATTCAGCATCTTCTTTCGGTCGGAATTCTCGGACTTGCTTCATATTTAACCCTTGCAGTATATGCGATAAAAACCGCAATCAAGTCTGAAAGTTTTGAAAAAAGAGCGTTACTGTTACCCATTCTTGCGTTTCTCAGTCAGTCTTTTGTCAATATTCTTCAGCCAATCACATCCCCTTTTATCTTTGTGCTTTTTGCACTCACACAATGCAAAACAAAAACAGAATAAAATACAGAAAAAGGCTGTTACCGAT
>JAZOVN010000272.1:0-5909 GCA_045658725.1 Acutalibacteraceae bacterium | reverse complement strand
TGCTACCCCAAATGCACAACATGTCAGAAAGCTAAAAAATGGCTTGATGATAACAAAATCAGTTATGAAATGCGTGACATTAAAACGGAAAATCCGTCTTACGGTGAATTGAATAATTTCTACAAGCTCAGCGATCAGCCGCTTAAAAAACTTTTTAACACAAGCGGTCTGATTTATAAATCAATGCAATTAAAAGATAAGCTTCCAGACATGAGTGAAGAAGAAATGCTCACTCTTCTTTCAAGCGACGGAATGCTTGTCAAAAGACCTCTGCTTGTTTCAGAAAATTTTGTTCTCATCGGATTTAAAGAGGCAGAATGGAACAACATGATTAAATAAACACCAAAGGCTTGCAGTGCACTTTTAAATGCACCGCAAGCCACTTTTTATGTTAATTATTCACTATATCCTTACACAAGAGGAATTGTCACATTATAATCAGCATACCATACACCTGCAGTAAAGCTTCTGGGTCTGACTATAACTCTGTTGTCATAAACCTCAAGCATAAGACCTGTTCCGTTTGCAACCCTGCCTCTGATTGTGGGATACATAAACTGAGAAAGGTTGAGGCTGTGGAAAGAACCGTCAGATTCAACGGTTTTATAGCCGTAAACATTCTCCTGTCCTTCTTTTACAAAACCGTTATGAATATGTCCTGTAAGCATGAAAACATTTTCATATTTTTTGAGAATCGCTTCAACCTGTGCAGACTGATCACCGATACCGCCGTCATCGGGTTCGGGTTCTTCATCTCCCCATGTTTCGGGAAGACCGTGCGACTGATTGAGAGGCCAATGGCAAACAACAAAAATCGGAAGACCGTCTTCGGATGCCTTTTCCATTTCAGCTTCAAGCCATAAAAGCTGTTCATCGCTAATATGCATTGAAGTTCTGTCATCCTCGCTTGCAAGAACAATAAAAGTATAGCCGTTAACCTTTTCGGAATAATATTCATTGGTTGTTTCTTTACCTGTAATCTGATTGTTGTAATTAATAAAATAATCCTTCGCAAGGTTGTATCCGTCATCCTCTGTCCATGTATCATGGTTACCCTGAGCAAGAATAATATTTTTTGCAGGACTGTATTTCGCGAAGGTCTTTGCAAGCATTTCCCATTCCTGAATTTCTCCATGGTCGGTAAGGTCACCCGTTGCAACAAGTGCATCAATGGGATATACGGAATTCTGCATATCGGTAAGACCGAACTCAAGAGTAAGCGAACGATAGAGTTCATCAGTCATATGAATATCAGAAATTACAGCCATATTGAGTTTACAGTTTGCGGGTTCAGACGGTTCGTAGGGTGCTGTGAAATCACCAAGAACAGGCGAAGCAAAAATATTGAGAAACGACATTATTACTGCAACAAGATTTTTTATAATTGTTATCATTTTTATATCTCCTTTTTAAAAAACTTCATCGTTGAATTTCCCTTGCTTTTTCATCTTATTTTTCAAAATAAAATACATAATGAACTGTGCAAAGAAAGTTACAGCCCATGAAACGGGATATGCCCAATAAAGATTAGTGAGCGTTTTATTAAGCGGAAGAATAAAATAAATCCAGAAAATTCTTATACCGCATGCTCCGAGAAGAGAAACAATCATCGGTTCAAATGATTTTCCCATTCCCCTTATCTGGCTTGCAGCAACATCCATAAGAGAGCAGAAGAAATAAAACGGCATAACAAGAAGCAATCTGTCTGCACCTATTGCAACAACATCCGCTTCATCTGAAAACAAGCCTACTATCTGCTCTGCAAAAAGACATCCTGCTCCGCCCATAACAACACCGATAACGGTTGTCAGAATAAGGCAATGGCGGTATACTCTGCCGATATTTGAATATTTTTTTGCACCGATATTCTGCGAAGAAAATGTCATTGTAGTCTGAGCAACAGCATTTGTGCAGGTATATACATATGAATCAAAATTAGAACCTGCCGCAATTCCCGCCATTGCAACCGAGCCGAAAGAATTGACAGTTGACTGAATAACAACATTTGATACAGAAAACAAAGAATTCTGTATTCCTGCAGGCAAACCAAGACGAAGAATGCTTTTTAACTCTGCCTTATCAAAACCAAGTTCATTCAGCTTCAATTTACAGGCATTCGGCATTTTTGAAAGATACAACAGAATAAGAAATGCAGAAACATACTGCGAAACTATTGTAGCAATCGCAACACCGCTGACACCCATATGAAATACAATTATAAGAATAAGATTAAGAACAACATTTATAAGTCCCGAAAAAGTCAGAATATAAAGAGGCCGTTTTGTATCACCTGTTGATCTGACAATTGCGGCTCCGAAATTATAAGCAAGAAGACCGGGAGAACCGAGAAAATAAATTTTCAGATAAAGCGTTGCAAGATCAATTACATCCTCAGGTGCATTCATAAGCCTGAGCATTCCCGAAGAGCCGAAAAACCCGAGTATACCCACAAAAACACCGCATATCGCACTGAGCAGGATGGCTGTGTGAACGCAATCATGAACTTTTTTCTCATTATTTTCTCCGATATGACGGGCTACCGTAACGCCCGATCCCATTGAAAGTCCAAGAAAAACATTAAGAAAAAGATTAACCAAAGACCCTGTTGAGCCTACCGCCGCAAGTGCTTCTTTACCAACAAAACGACCGACAACAATAACATCAGCGGTGTTGTATGCAATCTGAAGAAGACCCGTAAGCATCAGCGGAACAGAAAAAATCAAAATTTTTTTCAGAAACGGACCGTTTGTCATATCAAGAGAATATCTTTTACCCATAAAAGACCCCCTCTCTTAATCAAATAATATTATATCACTAATTATTATGCTGTCAACAAAAAACCGAGGCGTGTAACCACACGCCCCGGAATTTTTTAAGTTAATCAGAAAATGTTAAAAATACTTGCGAAAAGCTTTCTGAAGAAATGAAGGATTCTCTGCATGAGACATGCATCCGAATTGATTTTGATTTCAGATGATGATTCATTACCCTCTTCATCGGTAACAACTACGGTAACTGTTGCTGTACCTGTTTCAACAGATGTGATGTAAGCTGTCTTTCCGTCTTCGGAAATGCTGACAGTTACGCCTTCGCCTTCAACATACCATTCAACTGTTGAACCTTCAGGAATGTTGTTTGCAGTAACAGCGATTGTTTCACCGTAAGCAATTTCAGTAACGGGAGCAAGCTCTGAACCGTCAGCAGCTGTGATATCAACAGGTGTTGCGGGAATCTTTGAAATTGTTGATTCTTCAACGATTTCGCCGCATACTGTACACTTCTTCACAACGATACCTTCTGATTCGGTTGTTGCTTCAACTGAAATTTCCCATTCGCCTGCAACATGACCGAGTGCTTCGATTATTTCGATTTCACCGACTGTTTCGCCGCAGCCTGTGCATTCGAAGTATTTCTTACCTTCTTCTGTACATGTTGCTTCGATAATAACTTCTTCTGTTGTATGTGTGTGTGAAAGAACCCATTTTGCTGTGAATGTAAGGTCTTCTGCAGGCATTGTTGCGGGAATTTCAGGATCCCAGCCGTCAAAATAATATTCATCCATAGCAGGAGCTTCGGGAGCTACGATTTCAGCACCGTAAAGAACATCAACAGTTACAGCTGCTTCACCGTTGAAATCACCGCCGTTTGCATCAAATGTTGCAACATAAGTGTTTCTTTCAAAATAAACTTCAAGAACGGTTGAGCCGTCTTCTGCAACTTCTGCTTCAAGAACGCTTGTGTCTGAAACGCTGAAGCCTTCTTCTGCTTCGGGAGCAACGGTTGCAACTGATTCGTTAGTTGCAAAATATTCTGTTACAGCTTCACCGTACTTGCCGTCGGCATCCATTGTGTAAGTATTAACTGTATAAACAACGCCTTCACCGTCTGCCCATATTGCATAATATGTAAGCTCTTCTGCAGGCATTGCTTCTGCAAGCTCGGGAGTCCATGCAACAAAGGTTTTGCCTTCAAGAACAGGAACTTCGGGAGCTGCTACGGGAGCATTATAATCTGTAGGAACAACAAGAATATTGCTGTCATTTGAGAACTTACCGTCAGCTGCATTGAAGGTTACATTGTACTGATTTATAACAAAGATTGCAGTAATAACGAGATCCTCTGCAGGCATTGTTGCGGGGATTTCTGCATCCCAGTCAGCGAATGTGTAGCCAAGTTTTTCAGGTGTAACGGGAATAACAACATCTTCGCCGTATTTGTAGCTTCTGACATCTTCAACACCGTCAACAACCCATGTTAATGTGTATGTATTAACTTCCCAGGTTGCAGTGAAAGTAAGATCATCTGCAGGCATTGTCATGCCTTCTGTGTAACCTGCCCAGCCCATGAAGCTGTAGCCTTCTTTTTCGGGGTCTGCGGGAGCAACAATTTCTTCACCGTAAACGATAGCATCAACTGTTGTTTCACCGTCAACATCCCATGTTACATCATAAGAATTGATTTCCCATTCAGCGGTAAAGGTAAGAGCCTCATCAGGCATAACCATGCCTTCTGTAAAGCCTTCCCAACCAACGAAGGTGTAACCTTCTTTTTCAGGAGCTGCAGGAGCAACGATTTCTTCGCCGTACTTAACAAGCTCTGTTGTTGTTGCACCGTCAACATCCCATGTTACATTATGTTCATTAAGAGTCCATTTTGCATTGAAAGTAAGATCTTTTGCGGGCATTGAGTGGGGAATATCTGCATCCCAACCTGCGAAAGTATATCCTGTCTTTACAGGTGCTTCAGGAGCAATTATTCCGTTGGCGAAATATACTTTATCAATCTGTGATTCTTCGCCGTTATCGAAATTCCATGTTACATAATAATAACAAATTTTGAAAATGGCTTTAAATGTAATATCGGCATCGCCCATTGCACCTACATTCATATCCCAATAGAGGAATTCATAACCTTCTCTTGCAGGAATTTCAGGAACTGTAATCTGTGCGCCGTATTCTGTGGGAACGATTTTTTCTTTGCTTCCGTCTGCAAATGTACCAACGCCCGCATCAAAGATTGCGTTATATGTGTTGATGCTGTACTTTGCAGTAAGGTTAGCACCGCCAACAGGAACGGTTGAGTCTGCAGTAAATTCTGCACCGTTTTCATCGAACCAACCGATAAAGGTATATCCTGTCTTTTCAGCAGCCTGAGGAAGAGCTACGGTTGAACCGAATTCATATTCACCGCTTGTTACATCACCGTTGTTATCAAATGAAACAACATATTTGTTTGCGGTCCATGTTGCTGTGAATACAAGGCTTTCTGTACCCATAACACCGGGTGTGGTATCCCAACCTGCGAAAGTATAGCCTTCCTTTGAAGGATCAGCAGGAACAACGATTGTATCGCCTTCCTTATACTCCTTAACTTCGCCGTAAACCTCACCGTCAACCATGAAGGTTGCAGTCTTTGCAGCTTCAGGAGCAGGAGGATTGCCTACAACAAATGTGTGATCAAGGCCTCTGATAACATAATCAAGAGCACCGGTGTCAAACTGACCTGCCATAGGCTTACAATAACTTACTGAAGTAATGCCTGTTGCTGTAATGTGTGCACAAGGAATGTATGCACGCTTTCTTGTGTCATGTTTTTTACCGAATACATATGTACCCCAAACAACATCAGGTGAAGTCACTTCAACTGTTGAACCAACTTCAACTGTATCTTTAAGAGTTACAATGAAAGTGAGAAGCCATTCATCAGATGTGAGCTGATATGCTGCTGAGCTGACACCTGCGTCAACCTGTGTCTGAACCTGGATAAGGTCTGTGCCTGCAAGATATGAAGCATCAAATCCGCAAGTGTTCTTGATCCAACCAACATTTGTGATGTTGATACTGGTTACCATACACTTGTATGCATTTGAAGTCCATGCAGGATGATTCTTATTGCTTTCAGCCTGTGAA
>JAZOVN010000271.1:0-15079 GCA_045658725.1 Acutalibacteraceae bacterium | reverse complement strand
AATAAATACTTGACCGCAAAGATTATGACGGAGACAGTAGCTTTTGCTTTCAGCAAGCCAAGTGAGGCAGAAATAGTGTGAACCTGCCCTTGCCGCAAATGTGAATATCACTCCCGAATCGCAAACCGAAAAGATTTATTCTTAGTAGGCTTTGACGGAATTCCTGCCGTTATCGGGAAGCATAAAGATCGGGTTATGTGGGTTATTGTTACTGAATTTTACCTTGTCCCGTTCGGGTCAGGGTTTTTATTTTTTTGTTAAAGAATATCTTAAAATAAATCGGAGGAATGCAAAATGTACGAAAAGGTTTCGTCAAATTTTGATTTCGTCACCAGAGAAAAAGCTGTGCTTGATTTCTGGAAGGAAAATCAGATTTTCGAAAAGAGCATCGAAGAACGCAAGGGCTGCCCGACATACACTTTCTATGACGGTCCCCCCACCGCAAACGGCAAGCCCCATATCGGTCATGTTCTTACCCGTGTTATCAAGGACATGATCCCCAGATACAGAACAATGAAGGGCTACATGGTTCCCAGAAAAGCAGGCTGGGATACCCACGGTCTTCCCGTTGAGCTTGAAATCGAAAAAGAGCTCGGTATCAACGGCAAAGAGCAGATTGAAAGCTACGGTCTTGAACCCTTCATCGGCAGATGTAAGGAAAGCGTATGGAAATATAAGGGCATGTGGGAAGATTTCTCAGGCACCGTCGGCTTCTGGGCTGACATGGACGATCCTTATGTTACCTATCATGACAGCTATATCGAATCAATTTGGTGGTCACTCAAGGAAATCTGGAACAAGGGGCTTCTCTATAAAGGCTTCAAGATTGTTCCCTACTGCCCCAGATGCGGAACTCCCCTTTCATCCCACGAAGTTGCTCAGGGCTATAAAGCAGTTAAAGAGCGTTCGGCAGTTGTAAGATTCAAGGTTGTGGGCGAAGATGCATATTTCCTTGCATGGACAACAACTCCCTGGACTCTTCCTTCAAACTGTGCACTCTGCGTGAATCCCGATGAAACCTATTGCAAGGTCAAGGCAGGAGGCGGCTACACCTACTACATGGCTCAGGCTTTGCTTGATAATGTTCTCGGTTCACTCGGCGACAAGGAAAACGGCGTTGCAGCCTATGAAATCCTTGAAACCTATAAGGGCACAGACCTTGAATACAAAGAATACGAGCCTCTCTTTGCCTGTGCAGGCGATGTTGCAAAGAAGCAGAATAAAAAGGCTCACTTCGTTACCGTTGATAACTATGTTACAATGAGCGACGGTACAGGTATCGTTCACATTGCTCCCGCATTCGGTGAAGACGACGCAAAGGTCGGCAGAAACTATGACCTTCCCTTCGTTCAGTTTGTTGACGGCAAGGGTAACATGACCGAAGAAACACCCTATGCAGGTATGTTCGTCAAGGATGCAGACCCCAAAATCCTTGTTGACCTTGACAGCGAAGGCAAGCTCTTCTCGGCTCCCAAGTTTGAGCATGACTATCCCTTCTGCTGGAGATGTGACACTCCCCTCATCTACTACGCAAGAGAATCCTGGTTCATCAAGATGACAGCCGTTAAGGATAATCTTGTCAAGAATAACAACACCGTTAACTGGATTCCCGAAAGCATCGGTAAGGGCAGATTCGGCGACTGGCTTGAAAACATTCAGGACTGGGGCATCAGCCGTAACCGTTACTGGGGTACTCCCCTCAACATCTGGGAATGCGAATGCGGTCACAGACATTCAATCGGCTCAATCGCAGAGCTCAAGGAAATGAGCAGCAATTGCCCCGAAAATATTGAGCTTCACCGTCCGTTCATCGACGAAGTAACAATCAAGTGTGAAAAGTGCGGCGGCGAAATGAAGAGAGTTCCCGAGGTTATCGACTGCTGGTACGATTCAGGTGCTATGCCCTTCGCACAGCATCACTATCCGTTTGAGAATAAAGACCTCTTTGAGCAGCAGTTCCCCGCAGAATTCATCTCCGAGGCTGTTGACCAGACAAGAGGCTGGTTCTATTCTCTTATGGCTATCTCTACTCTCCTCTTCGACAAGTCACCCTATAAGAATGTTATCGTTCTCGGTCTTGTTCAGGATGAAAACGGTCAGAAGATGTCAAAATCCAAGGGCAATGCGGTTGACCCGTTTGATGCACTCGCAAAGCACGGCGCAGACGCAATCCGCTGGTATTTCTACACCAACTCCGCACCCTGGCTTCCCAACAGATTCCACGACAATGCGGTTGTTGAAGGCAAGAGAAAGTTCATGGGTACTCTCTGGAACACCTATGCATTCTATATTCTCTATGCAAATATCGATAAATTCGATCCGTCAAAGCACGAGCTTGATTACAGTAAGCTTTCCGTTATGGATAAGTGGCTTCTTTCAAAGCTCAACACTCTTATCGACACTGTTGACGGTTATCTTGACAGCTATGCAATCCCCGAAGCTGCAAAGGCACTTCAGGCATTCGTTGACGATATGAGTAACTGGTATGTCCGCCGCGGCAGAGAACGCTTCTGGGCACAGGGTCTTGAGCAGGATAAGATCAACGCTTACATGACTCTTTACACCGCTCTTGTTACTGTTGTGAAGCTTGCCGCTCCCATGATTCCCTTCATGGCTGAAGACATCTACCGCAACCTCGTTTGCAACATCGATAAGGATGCTCCCATCAGCGTTCACCTTTGCGATTATCCCGTATCGGATGCAAAGCTTGTTGACAAGGACCTTGAAGCTTCAATGGATGAAGTTCTCAACATCGTTGTTCTCGGCCGTGCCGCAAGAAACACCGCAAACATCAAGAACAGACAGCCTCTCGGCAAGATTTACGCAACTGCCGCAAAGGCACTCGATAAAGAATGCTGTGAAATCATCGAGGATGAGCTTAACGTTAAGGAGCTTGAATTCGTAACAGACTCATCAGGCTATGTTTCCTACAGCTTCAAGCCCCAGCTCAAAACACTCGGTCCCAAGTACGGCAAGCTTCTCGGAGCTATCAGAAATCATCTTGCTTCTCTTGACGGTTCAGCCGCAAAGAAGGAGCTTGACGAAAAGGGTGCAATCAGCTTCACAGCAGACGGCACCGAAATTTCACTTGCAGTTGAAGATCTTCTCATCGAAACAGTTCAGAAGGAAGGCTATCACGCAGAAAGCGGCAACGGCGTTACCGTTATTCTTGACACAACCCTCACTGATGAACTCATCGAAGAAGGCTTCGTAAGAGAGCTTATCTCAAAGATTCAGACCATGCGTAAGGACGCAGGCTTTGAGGTTATGGACACAATCAAGATTTATGTCAGCGGCAATGCAAAGATTGAAGCAATCTTCGCATCAAATGCAGACGAAATCAAGCACGATGTTCTTGCAACCGAAATCAATGCAGTTGCAGGCGGTTCATACACCAAGGATTGGGATATCAACGGCGAAAAGGTTACTCTCGGCGTTGAAAAGAACTGAATAAAATGATCAATCCCCGATGTTCGTTATGAGCATCGGGGATTTTTTTCAAATCAACGCATTACCTTCCCACTCGCTGTCAGGCTCAACACCGAGAAGCTTTGTTACCGTGGGAGCAAGGTCAACTATATTAACATTTTCAAGTGATTTTTCTTTTCCGAACCCTTCACCGTTGATAATAACGGGAATAATCATATCCTCAGGCATATCCGTGCCGTGGGTTCTGTCATGTCCGCCATGGTCTGCCGTGATGATATATGTATATTCATCGCCAAGCTCATTCATAAGCTTTTCAATGTTATTCCAGCTGCTTTCGATTGCTTCCATGTATTCATCAGTCATCCAGCCGTAGGTATGACCCTGCATATCGGGATAGCCGAAATAAATGAAGGTAAAATCGGTATCGTATTTTTTCAGATACCTGATTGCTTCATCCGTCAGCTCTTCACCTGCCTGCTTATAACCTATCCTTCTGCCTGCATAGAAGCACGCATGAGCAAGAGAATTCGGTCGGGAAACATCACGGATTTCTTCCCAGTTATAGAATATGGCACATTTCTTATCTGCCTGCTTAAGAACTTCACAAAGACCGTTTACGGGTCTGACCTGCGGCATATATGTGTTGGTGGTTGTTCCGTGTCTCTGAGGAGTAACGCTGTGAAACAGCGAGATATGACAAGGCAAGGTAACCGACGGAAAAACCGTTTGTGCATCGAGGGTATATGATGACTTGCTCATGATTTTCTGAGCAGTTTCCATATTATCGAGCGAATCGGGCCGCATGCCGTCTGCAAGAATCATCAGCACTTTCATTTTCAACATTCCTCCGCATTTATAAAAAGTTATGTTTACTGCTCTCTGAAAGTTATCGTGCCTGCCTCAGCATCCATAGCATCAACAATCGCAAGGGATTCAAGATGATATCCCATGTTACGGATAACCCTTCCGCCAAACTGGAAGCCCTTTTCTATTACGATTCCGCAGCCTTCAACAACCGCACCTGCTGATTCCGCAATAGAAATAAGTCCCTGAAGAGCACAGCCGTTTGCAAGGAAATCGTCAATGATGAGAACATGCTCGTTTTCGCAAAGAAATCTTCTTGACACAATAACCTGATTTTTATTTTTATGAGTGAATGACTCAACCTCGGCAACAAACATATCGCCGTCAATGTTGATTGACTTTGATTTTTTCGCAAAAACCATGGGCACACCGAATTCCTTGGCAACAAAAGCAGCAATACCGATACCCGAAGCTTCGATGGTCATAACCTTATCAACCTTTTTATCAGCGAAACGGCGCTTGAATTCCCTGCCGATTTCTTCCATGAGGGCAATATCCATCTGATGGTTGAGAAAGCTGTCAACCTTAAGCACATTACCTGATTTCACTACGCCGTCTTTAACGATTCTTTCTTCCAAAAAGTTCATATTTTTACAGCTCCTGTTATTTGTTTCGCGTAAATATGAACTTATTTTATCATATCCGACAATAAATGTAAATGGACTTTAATTTTATTTTCTTCCGAAAATTTTAAAAACCGCCCGAAGGCGGTTCATTTCAAAAACATATAATAAATTGCTCCGTAAATCACGGCGGCGAGAGTGCCGTAAACAAGCACGGGACCTGCGATTCTGAACATATTCGCACCCGTACCGAGAATTCTGCCCTCGCTCTGAAATTCCATTGCAGGCGAAACAATTGAATTTGCAAATCCCGTTATGGGAACAATCGTGCCTGCACCTGCGTAATATGCGATATTGTCAAAAACACCGAATGCTGTCAGAATTGCCGTTATAGCAATGAGGGTTACGGGAATCATAAGCCTTACTTCGTCGGCATCAAGTCCGATTTTCTCATAAATCATGCCCATTCCTTCACCGAAAGCACAGATAAATCCGCCGATGAGAAATGCGAGGCATCCGTTTTTAATTTTCTTCGTCGGAGGCGACGCTTTTTTTGCCATTCTGCCGTATTCTCCGCCCGTTATCGCCATAAAATCATCCTTTCTTTCCGATAATATAATTTCCGTTCAAAATAAATTTATTCATCATAAAAAGTAAAAAGGAGCCTTCGGCATGAAGGCTCCTTTTCGGACTTAAGGTATTAAGAAAGGATGGATAGGGGTGCTGTGTGCAGGGCACTCAATCTGCACACGCATGGGGGGGAATTCTTTTTCTGTATTTATTATATAATTATTTTTCTTCGGATGTAACCCGTTTTAATTTACAATATCAAAACAAAACGGTTACAATCAGCACAGGATTTATTACAATTTGTAACCATAAAAACTGCGTTTGCTGAATATAATTATAAAAAAACGGATGAACGGAGAAAAAGCATGAAATTCAGCAATGAAAAAGACCGTCAGTCAGATTTGCCGATGTTTATGATATCGGCAGTTCTTGCAATCCTTATTGTTGCGGGCGGATTTTCGGATAAAATAACCCTTGCAATGGCTTCTGCATTGTTTTATGCAGGTGAAATCACGGATACCGCCACCGAAACAGCAAAGCAGACTTATTCTGCCGTAACGGAGAAAGAAAGCTCAACGGATAAATCGGAAGAAGCCTTTTCCGCCGTTAAAAAATCCGATATAACAGATACTCCCGATGATATTATTGCACTCATAAAAAAATATACCGAACTTTTTAAAAACGATAAAAAAGACGGTGACATAAAAGCGATAACATACGAAAAAGCAGGTGCAACCCATACTTCCAAAAATGTGAGGGTAAAAAACACCACGGAAACAAAGTCTCTTGACATAGAAAAGGTTCTTGCCGAGCCTCTTGAGCTTTCTGTTGACAAATCGAAGCCTGCAGTTCTTATTTTTCACAGCCACACTTCCGAGGGATATGAGCTGATTGAAAGAGACTGGTATGCCTGCGATTACACCTCACGCAGCAATGACGAAAGCAAAAATATAGTCCGTGTCGGAACGGAAATTGCGGATTATCTGACAAAACTCGGGTATACTGTTATTCATGACAAAACAATCCATGACAAGAGCTATTCCGATTCATATCCGAATTCGAGAAAAACGGTTGCAAAGCATCTTGAAGAGCATCCCGAAATTCAGATTGTGCTTGATATCCACAGAGATTCAATAACTCAGAATGACGGAGTAAAAATAAAGCCCGTCAACACCATAGGCGGCAAAAAAGCGGCACAGCTTATGATTATAACGGGTGCAGAAGAAGGTAAGGTCAAGGATTTTCCCGATTGGGAATATAATCTGCGTTTTGCTCTGCAGCTTCAGAAAAAATGTGAAACAATGTTCCCAGGTCTTATGAGACCTGTTCTTTTCTCGCAAAGAAAATACAACATGGATATGACCCGTTTCAGCCTGCTTGTTGAAATGGGAAGCGAAGCAAACACGCTTGAAGAAGCCTGCTATTCGGGAAGAATGCTTGCCGCCGCACTTGCCTCCCTCATGGATGATTACCTGAAAGAAGGATGAAAATGAAGCTTTTAAGAGCATATATCATAACCGCCGTTATCTGCCTCAGCATAACGGCAAGTCTCTCTGCGGCTTTTGTGGTTGAAGAAAACGCAAAAAGAATAACCCTCGGGCAGGAAAGTGCGGTTGTTGTTTTCAGCAGCACAGATGAAAAATATTATTCAGATTCATTTAATCCCCTGCCCTTTTGGGAAAAGCTGAAAAAAGGCGCAGAAAAGGCGGCAGGCATTGCGCCGCCGCCAATCAGCAATATTTATTGGTTTGCTGTCAATTCAAAAAGAATAATGAATTGAAAACAAAAATTTTGTATCCGTCAATCGGGATTATCTCATCTGCCATAAGCTCAAAATATGACCAATCCACAGTCTGCTGAAGAATTGACATTTCGTAATCCGACATAAGCACAAAATATCTCTCAACGCCCTCCTGAGGAAGGAACTGATTGCTGTCCGTCTGATAGTAGCAGGGTGAAATTCCGTTTTCGTTGATATCAACATTCGCTGTTGAAACTTCGTTATCCGAAAGAAGCGTTATAACCTGCGAATTCCAGAAGGTTGCGTATCCGTGAGTGAATCCGTGCTCCTTAAGCACCTGAACGAGCGGATATTTTTCGTTATATTCAATGCCGTTTTTCTCCATTTTTGCAACTGTCATAAACGATACTCCGCTCATTGCAACAAGCACACAGAGAACAACAGTCATCAGCCTTGCGGGAACGATATATTCCTTTGCAAGCCTGAATACCGCAAAGCACACAAGAATTCCCGTGCACACCATGGGGCTGAGTCTCCAGTTTGCCGCCGCAAGAATGCCGAAAACATAACCGAACATGATAACGGCACTCATTCCGAAATGAGCAAGCACAAGAAGCTTTGAGCCAAAATCAAATTTATTATAGAAGAAAAGTGCAACAAGCGGTACAACTGCGATTATTGCCGCCGAACCGATACGGATTATGTTGATTATCGACTCGATTGAGAAAATGGACATGCCGTAATGCGCGTCTACTCCGAAAAGGTCAAACCACTGCTCGGGGAATTTACCGAGATTGCCGAGCCATTCGTTCATGTTGGAATAGTTTGTATACGCACCCGCATAGCCTGCGGTAACACCGTTGCTGAAAGCCGAAAGCAAACGCAGACCGATAATTGCCGAAACTCCGCAGATAAGGCAGAAATAAAGAGAAGTTCTGCTATCCTTTGAAAAAAGCTTACGGTCTTTGCAAAGCATAATCTCTGCCGCAGCGGCAAAAAGTACGGGGAATATACCCGTTGCAAGTATCTGCGTTCCGTCAAGAGCCGAGCAAATCGAAAAAACAACCGTAAAAAGGGTTATTACTGCAAGCTTCAGAGCCGATTTATCACAGTTGAAAGCATCCTTGAATTTTATAAAAAGCGAAAGAAGAACACATATAATAACAACCGCAATGCTGTAATAAATAACATGTTCATAAAAAATCTCTCTGAGCTTATCGGATGAGCAGAGCACAAGTGCGAGAGTTCCCACCGACATAAATGACTGCGGATAGCTGAATCTGAGACTTCTGCACAGAAAATAAACAGAAGCAAAAAACAGCACAGTAAAAAGCACCATTCCGATATGCTGTGCGGTCATCGAAAGCCCGAAAATGCCGACAAGAGGAATCATCAGCGTTGTTCCGCCAAAGGGAAGCATTGCCGCATAACCGAAGTTTTCGTTGAACATCTCTTTTCCGTCATAGCTTGCCTTTGCCCAAAGGATTGTGTCGGTGCAATCGGCATGAAGAAACGCCGCTGACGGATATATGATATAATAAATCACCGTTGCAAAAGACAGAGCCGCAAACAACGCCGAAGAAATCAGAAACGCTCTGTCTTTAAGTTTTTTTACATCAACAAACATAATTTAACTCCGTAATATAAAGAAATTTCTCAGAGTATTATAGATATCGGGGTCATAAGCAACAAGGTTGCCGTTGAGCTGAATACACGAAGCGAGCGAAACAACCGCCGTAACCGCCGCAAGTGCAACTGCAGAGCCCTTGAGTGCGGATGAAAAAGCTTTGCTTTCGCTCTGCTGAACGCAGGTGCATATCTCCATGAGCACAACCGCCGAAAGGAACGCCGCCGCAAGCGAAATATCCGAGGTGTATCTGAAAATAACACCGCCGAGGCAGAAGTTTGCAAATGCGGTTACAAACAATGCGATTATGCCCGAGGCAAGTAAAGTTTTTCCTTCCTTTGAAGCCTTTTTGCTGCCGAATATAAAGATGCTCATAAGCAGAGCAAGATTGAACGGATAGGCAAAAATGCCGAAATTCGAATCAACATAAACAAATCTGCCGTAATCCGAGAGTCTGAAATAATCGAATCCGATATACGGGAATCTGTCAAGCAAGCCGAAGGGCTGAAGGAAATAATGAACGACTGAGGGAATTATTCCGTCTGCACCCAACTCATAAAGAGAGGTATCAGCAATGGTGAGCTGATAATCCGCACCGAACTGAAGCGGATTACCGAACCTTGCATAATTATAGTAAAAGAAAAATCCTGCCGCACCGATAACGGGCAACGCAAGAGCCGCCATTTCGGTGACGAGTGAGAACATTTTCTTTTCCTTTATTTTTTTCACAGAATAAATTATAACAAATACCGCTATCATAACCGCAGGCACAATAACCGAATTAACCCTTGAAAGGAATGCAAAGGCAAATCCGAGACCCGAAAGGACAAAATAAAGAATCCTTCTTTTGAGTTTCTGCGTTCCGAGTGCTTTGAGAAGCCAGAACGCAAATGCCGAAACAAACGCCATGCCTGAAAGGCTTGCGATATAATAGAACGGAGTGAAGCCTCGCTGAATAATAAGGGTTGTGCTTGCAAAAAATGCTCCGACTGCACAAACAGCCGCAAACCACGGACGGATGTTGCGGTTTCTGAGCTTTGCCCACTCAACAACCGCAAGAGGCATGAACACTGCCGTTATGAGCGACAGAATAAATGTAACCGTGCTGTCAACGGGAAGACCTCTGCCTGCACTGATAAGATAAAAAGGCAGATAAACAAGAAGTATCGGAGCGATTCCGAAATAGGAATAATATTTACCTTCAAAAAACGCACGGTCAAAAAGATAATATATTCCTTCCCTGCTGTCAGGATTATAAGGGTTTTCAAGGGCAAGCAGCTCCGCTGTCGGTTCAACATCAAAATGGAGCTGTTCCTTCATAAACGCATCAAACTGCTGAACATAAGGATTATAGTTTTCAACCATGCCTTCAAGCGGATATGCAATATAGCCGCCGTTACCCGATGAAACATTCAGAAACAGCATTGCAACCGACGATGCAACGCACACACAGACCGCCGCATAAGCCGCACGGCTGAAGCTTAACGAATCCCGAAGCTTTTTTGCGTTTCCGTTAACACTCAGAGCATAAACAGCACACGCAAAAACATAAAGAACGCACAGTCTCGCCGTGTTGATTGAAAATTCATGCGACGGATTAACCGTAACATCGGAAACAACGATTTCCGCATCGCAGTCTTTAAACCAGATAACAAGTCTTTCAGCATTTCCCTGAGAGCGAAGATTTGCTGTTACCCTTCTCGGGCTTACACCGACCGTTTCAACTCTGCTGAGAACCTCGGAGGCACCCGAAGCACTGTTTTCGTCAAAAAGTCCGTATGCAACAGTAACGGTTGTGTCCTCCGCTTCAATCGCATTAAGACGGATATCGAAGCTTACTGATCTGACTCTGAAATCAGGAATATCAACCGAAACCATGCGGTTGCCGTCATAAAGAATAACATGGTCAAAATCGGGGCTGACATAGTCTTTCCGTGTGTCATTACCGATAACCCCTGCATAATTTGAAAACACGGCTTCAATCACAAAAACAACAGCAAGCAGAATTATTATCGGCAAAAAAGCCTTAGTTTGCTTTGTTTTCTTCATCGGAGCTCTCCTCATGATATTCGGCTTCCGTATTTACGCTCCAGATATTGTCTTTGGTCTTTTTACCGCTGATAATATTTGAAACTGTTTCAAACGAAGTAACCATTGAGTGGTCCATATTGTTATATCTGTGCTGACCGTTACGGCCTACACAGTAAAGATTTTCAAAAGTATCGAGATAGCTTACAAGCTCATCAATTCTGTCATAGGTATCAAAATATGCGGGATATGCCTTCTGAACCTTTTCACGGTGGCTGTCAAGCACCTTTGCATCAGCCGAAATAACACCCATCGACTTAAGTTCCTTGACCGCAAGTTCAACACAGCTCTTTTCATCCATATTCCAGAAGCTGTCGCCCTCGTCACAGAAATATTCAAGACCGATCCATACAGTATTCTGCGGATCTTTGACAAGATAGGGTGACCAGTTGTTGAACACCTGAATTCTGCCGAGCTTGACCCCTACATCCTGAACATAAATCCAGCAGTCGGGAACAATGTTGCCGAGAGTTTTAATTCCTGTTTCGTTTTTGAGATTAAGCTTATCAACAAGCAGACCTACGGTAACGAAATCTCTGTAGGGAAGACCTGCGGCAATTTCTGCAGGAGCAGCAGGCACTTCATTACCCATGCCTGCAACAAGATCCTTGACGGGCATTGAAGAAATGAAGATATCGCCCTCAAGAGTTTCACCGTTTTCACACTTAACGCTGTTGATTCTGCCGCCTGAAATATCTATGTCGGTTACTTTATGGTTATAAAGAATTTTACCGCCGAGCTTTTCAAACTCTTCACCGACGGTTTCCCAGAGCTGACCGGGGCCGAACTTGGGATACTGGAATTCTTCGATAAGAGATGTTTCAACCTTTATGTTCTTATTGGGAACAAGCTTTGAAACCATATCCTTGAGAACGGCAAGAATCGAAAGACCCTTTACTCGCTGTGCACCCCAGTCTGCGGAAATTTCGCTCGGATGTCTGCCCCAGAGTTTTTCGGTGTAGCCTTCAAAAAACATTGAATAAAGCACCTTGCCGAAGCGGTTGATATAAAAATTCTCGAGAGAATCCTCTTCTTTTTTGGAAACAGTTGATTTGAGATAACTGCATCCTGCCTTGACTGTTCTCACAAAGCCCATATTGATGAAGGTCTGAGGCTTCATTGAAATGGGATAGTCAAAGAATTTGTTAAGATAATAAATTCTTGAAATTCTGCGGCGAAGAAGCATAACCTTATCTTCGGTTTCAGGGTCGGGTCCGTCTGATGAAAGAGCCTTTTCCCTGCCGAGAATTTTATCGTCAATTGACGGTGCACCCTGCATGGGCATTAGCTCCGACCAGAATTCGTTTACGCTTTTATCTTTTGAAAAGAAACGGTGACCGCCGATATCCATGCGATGTCCGTTATATTTGACAGTTCTTGAAATACCTCCGAGAACTTCGCTCTGTTCAAGAATGATAACCTCATAGTCCTTTGACTTTTTGAGAAGTTCGTAGCCTGCGGTAAGTCCTGCGGGACCGCCGCCGATGATAATACATTTTTTCATAAATATCCCCCAATCTGTATTAACACAATATACCATCTTGAATTATACTACTTATCATATAAAAAAGCAATTAAAAAAGAATTAAGAATTAATTAATTTTATATTATTCGTTTCAAAGCAAAAAAACACTCGAAAAAAGAAAAAACGGCGGAATCCATAAGCCTCCGCCGAAGTTTTTATCTTATTTAAGGTCGCCGCCAACAGAACCGTCCCATGTATCAACGGTCTGTGCTTTCATTTCTTCTTCATCAAACCAACGGGTTGTAACAGCCTTTGTTTCGGTGTAGAAACGGAAGCCGTCTTTGCCGAGGCAATGAAGATCGCCGAAGAATGACTGCTTGTGACCTGTGAAGGGGAACACGCCTACGGGCACGGGAATGCCTACATTAACGCCAACCATGCCGCCGTCTGTTCTCTTTGCAAATTCTCTTGCGTAGTAGCCGCTCTGAGTGAAGATAACAGAACCGTTTGCAAAGGGATTTGCATTCATAACAGCAAGACCTTCTTCGAAATCCTTGACTCTCTTGATGCAGAGAACAGGTCCGAAGATTTCTCTCTGACCGACTGTCATTTCTTCTGTTACATGGTCAAAGATTGTGGGGCCTACATAGAAGCCGTTTTCATAGCCGGGAACAACAGGGTTTCTTCCGTCAAGAACAAGCTCTGCGCCTTCTTCGATACCTTTTTCAATCCATTTGAGAATCGACTGTCTGTGAGCCTCTGTAACAACGGGACCGAGGGTTGATTCCTTATCATATGCAGGGCCGAGCTTGAGTTCTTTTGCAAACTTGACAAGATAACCTACAAGCTCATCCGCGATGCTCTCCTGAGCAACGATAACGGGAAGAGCCATGCAGCGTTCGCCTGCACAACCGAATGATGAATTGATGATGCCTCTTGCACTTCTTTCAAGAGCTGCATCTTCAAGAACAAGACCGTGGTTCTTTGCTTCGCAGAGAGCCTGAACTCTCTTGCCGTTTGCAGCTGCTCTTGAATAAATATGAAGACCGACACTTGTTGAACCAACAAATGTGATACCCTTTACATCGGGATGATCCATGAAGATTTCAGCTTCATTTCTTGAGCAGGTAACGATGTTGATAACACCGTCGGGAAGACCTGCTTCCTGCCAGAGCTCTGCAAGTCTCATGCAGGTCATGGGAGTCATTGATGCTGCCTTGAGAACGATTGTGTTACCGCAGACGATGCAGAGGGGTGACATCCAGCCCATGGGAATCATACCGGGGAAATTAAAGGGAACGATGCCTGCAAAAACGCCGACAGGTTCTCTGTAAAGTGTTGTATCATAGCCTGAGGATGTATCTCTCATGCTCTCACCCATAAGAAGTGAGGGAGCCGAGCAGGCAAGCTCAACGGGCTCTTTAACCTTGAGGATATCGCCCTTTGCTTCGCTCCATACCTTGCCGTGCTCTCTTGCACAGATTTCGGTAAGCTCATCCATATGTGCATCAAGAAGTTCGCGGAATTTGAAAACAACCTGAACTCTCTTCATAACGGGAACATTGGACCAGGTTTTGAAAGCTTCTTTTGCACAAGCAATAGCCTCGTTAACCTCATCCTTTGTGCAGCAGGGAGTCTGAGCAATAACCTCACCTGTGCTGGGATTATAAACATCCATATATTTTTCGCAGGAAGAATCAAGCCATTTTCCGCCCGCAAAATACTTAAGCTTTTTAACTGCCATGTGAAACACTCCTGTCAATTTTTCATTATTGATTCATTTTATAACTTTTTTAAAGACATGTCAATGAATTTATCGCAAATCACCTGCAAATACTGAAAATGATACATAAATCCCCTTTTTTGACGAACTTCAGAAAGTAAAAATATTTTTGTAAAATCACTTGACAAAGATGCAATGATTGATTATAATATCACCTGCACCAAAAATATAAGGACGTTTAGCTCAGCTGGTAGAGCACTCGCTTGACGTGCGAGTGGTCAGCGGTTCAAGTCCGTTAACGTCCACCACTTAATGCACGGGTATATTTATGCCCGTGCATTTCTTATGCAACGGCTTTTTGAGAGAGTGAAAAGCAATTTTTCTATGAACCGATGTTTTTGCGTGCAAAAACGAGGTTACAAAAGCTGTTTATATTCTCAAATTGAAAAATGTTGCCGTTGCGACTTCGTTCGGAACGGTTAAAAAAAGCAAAGAGATTGGGCAGACACGGTGTTGTGTCTGCCCAATTTTTTAGCTTCTTAATGAAAATGATTCCAATCTGTTTATGAACATATCGGGTTTAAGGTATTCTTCCTGACATAAACATTTATAGTTTTCTATTGCATTTCTGCTTATTGAAGTACTGAACTCATAAGGTTCAATGAATAATTTTGTATCCTCTTCGTTTTGAGGAACAGGAAATTTAAAATACAGAGTGATTTTGCTATCACCTACTTCTATTTTATCAATTAGTTGTGAAAGAATGAGCTTTGTTTGCTCAATGCTTTCAGCACTCTTCATACGCTCTTTGAGTGGTATGAGAGATTCTTTTATCTGTTCAACAGACAGAGGTGAGTCGCAGGCTTTTTTATAGCTGTTTATGTAGCTTTGTGCTTCAGAGATTTTTTGCTCGATTGTTTTAATTCTTTCGCATATAGCAGAACTGTTTGTTTCTTTCAATGCATCGATTAAAATATCTCTTGTTTTCAAGTCTGCTTTAAGTTCAGTC
>JAZOVN010000270.1:0-2270 GCA_045658725.1 Acutalibacteraceae bacterium | reverse complement strand
GAATTTCTTGTCAGCGAAAACAATGTCAGTAATCTTTGCAGAATTGAAAGTTTTAAAGGCGAATGTATTATTGCTGAGATTGTCGAAGAAAGATTTCAGGATACATCACTTCCTGTTAAAATTTATCTTTTCCAGGGACTTCCCAAAAGTGATAAAATGGAGCTTATCATACAGAAAGCAGTCGAACTTGGCGTTGACGGAATAATTCCCGTTCAGATGAACCGTTGCGTTGTTAAGCTTGATGATAAGAAAAAGAAATCAAAGCGTGAACGCTGGCAGGCAATTGCCGAAAGTGCCGCAAAGCAGAGCAAACGAACCTTAATTCCTGAGGTTTTTGATGTTATGAGCTATAATCAGGCTCTAAAAAAAGCATCGGAACTTGATTTATTTATGGTGCCTTACGAATGTAAAGACGGAATGGAATCAACAAAATCTGCTTTATCAGATATCAGAAAAGGTTCTTCAATAGGAATATTAATCGGTCCCGAAGGCGGGTTTGAACTGAATGAAATCGATGCAGCAACAAGTGTCGGCGGAATTACCGTTTCACTTGGCAAAAGAATTTTAAGAACCGAAACAGCAGCAATAACAGCAGTTGGAATGTGCATGCTGCATGTTGAAATGAATATTGACGGAGATAACAAATGAAAACATTACCTTCAGAATACCTCGAAAGAATGAAGAATCTTCTCGGTGATGAATTTGATGATTATATTAACTCCCTGAACGAACCGCCTGTCAGGGCATTCAGGGTAAATACCGATAAAATCAGCATGAATGATTTTAATAAAATCAATATTTTTTCATCTTCCGAAATACCTTATGTTGAAAACGGATATTATCTTGAATATGACAAAATCGGTAATCATCCATATCATCACGCAGGTATGATTTATGTTCAGGAACCCGGTGCCATGGCTCCTGCTGAATGCATTGACATTAATCCGGATTGGAAAATACTTGATATGTGTGCTGCGCCGGGCGGTAAAAGTACACAGTTAAAAAATAAACTCGGTGATAAAGGTATTCTTGTTTCAAACGAAATTATTCCTTCAAGATGTAAAATATTAACGGGTAATGTTGAACGCCTTGGTCTGAAAAATACCGTTACCACATGTATGGATTCTTCAAAAATTGCAAATTCATTTCCTGAAACCTTTGATCTGATTATGGTTGATGCTCCGTGTTCGGGTGAAGGTATGTTCAGAAAAGAAGAAATTGCCGTTGATGAGTGGAGCACGGAAAATGTTATCAAATGTGCATCCAGACAAGCTGAAATACTTGAAAACGCTTCAATTGCTCTAAAAAAAGGCGGTTATATAATTTATGCGACCTGCACTTTTTCTCTTGAAGAAAACGAAATGACGGTTGATAATTTCCTTGATAATCATCCTGAA
The DNA here is from genome assembly GCA_045658725.1 of Acutalibacteraceae bacterium. Classification (GTDB taxonomy): domain Bacteria; phylum Bacillota; class Clostridia; order Oscillospirales; family Acutalibacteraceae; genus CAG-177. The sequence continues at coordinate 873 of JAZOVN010000270.1, read as the reverse complement.
TTTGATTTGGTGCCTGTTAAAGACAGTGTTAAAAACTATACTGCCGACGGAATTAATTTCAACGGTTGCAAATGCACGGATATTAATTACACAAGAAGATTTTATCCTCATAAAAACAAAGGCGAAGGACAGTTTATGGCTGTTTTGCATAACACAGTTGAACCGTCTGATTCAAAAAGCAAAACATCGGTAAAACAACATAAAATTGATTCTGTTGTTTTTGATTTTCTTGATGATATTCTTGAATCATACGATAAAACAAATGTTATGATGTATAACGGAAATCCCGTTTATTTCACACCCGACTTCGATATTTCAAACATAAAGCCGTTTTCTTGCGGTGTAACAATCGGTGAAATCAAAAAGAATTATATTCAGCCTCATCATCAGTTTTTCATGGCATTGGGAAACAGCTTCAAAAGAAAGATTAATCTTTCTGCAGAATCTGATGAAATTAAAAAATATCTTCACGGTGAAGAATTTGAAGCAAACTGCGATAACGGATGGGCTGTTGTAACTGTTGACGGATGCACTCTCGGAGGAATCAAGGTAGTCAACGGCAGAGCAAAAAATCATTATCCGAAAGGACTCAGAACAAAATAAATAACGCTCCTGACCTGCTGTGAGGTTGGGAGCGTTTTTTGTCATTTATAATATTTTCCGCTTTTTTTCAGATAATCAACAAGCATCATTGTCCAGTCTGTCTGAATAAAATCAAATCCTCTGTCTGCAAGCCATCCCCATCCGTAATCTTCTGAAACTGTTAAAGCGGTATCATCGCTGTGACCGCCCGAAAGCTGTTCACGGTGATCATAAATAATTGAATTTACCCATACAAGCTTTCCGTCGTTATGCATCATATCAATAAATTCT
>JAZOVN010000269.1:0-8860 GCA_045658725.1 Acutalibacteraceae bacterium | reverse complement strand
ACTGTGCAGGTTTTGGTAAGAACACCTTCTGATGAGCAAGTAGCCGCCTTTGTTACGGTTTCGCTGAAGGTGTGACCGATGGGATCAAGCACGGTTGTGTAACCTACGGTGTCACCGCAAGCGGTGCATTTATTGTAGCGTTTGCCTTCTTCGGTGCAGGTGGGCTCAACCGTTACTGTTTCGGTAACATGACCAACCGTGCTTCCTTTTTCTTCATCGTAATAATAATCACCGCAGGCGGTGCAACGGTAATACCACATTACGGTTGTGCAATCCTGATTGATGATTATGCCCACATAATTATGTCCGCCAATTTCTCCCTCTACTCTGCCGAGCTCTTTTTTACAGTCCGCACAGAATATTATTTCAATCTGCGGCTGATTGCAGGTTCCCTCCTGAAGAATTTTTCTTTCACCTGCAGTATGACCGGTTGCTTCATAGTATTCGATAATCTCAACGGGCTCACCGCAGTTGCCGCAGGCATAGAAAAGTCCGCCGTCTTCCGTGCAGGTGGGTTCAACGATTATTTTTTTATCGGATTCAACATGACCCGTAGCAGGTGCGTTCTTATCCACTTCAAAGAATTCTTCTTCACATCTTACGCATTTATAAATCGTTCCGCCTGCTTCTTCGCAGGTGGGTTCAATGTAATTAACAAACAGCTTGTCATGACCGAGTGCAGGTGCATCCTCTTCAAAAACATCCTTTTCACAGCGGTTGCACTTGTAAAGATTACCGCCCACAAGCTCGCAGGTGGGTTCAAGATATTCAACAAATGTCTTGTCGTGACCGAGCGAGGGAATTGTTTTTCTGTCAAGGCGTGTTTCACAAGCGGAGCAATAAAGCTCAGCTATACCAGAAGATTCGCATTCAGCAGGATCGATAGTTCTGTATTCCTCCTCGGGGATGTGACCCGTTGCAGGAATGGTTGCCTTGTATCTGAATCCGCAGGAGCAGATATATTCATCGTAGCCGTACCAGGTACATGAAGGCTCGTCAACCGTATGGGATGCAAGGGTGTGCACACCTTCGGTATAGGTGTTGCATATCTTGACAATTGAATTGGTATAACTTATCCAACCCGTATCCGAATTGTTGATTGTAATTGCTTCCCAGTTTTCACGGCTTCCTTCGTAACGGATATTGGTGATGCATTCAAAGCCGCCCATGCCGAAAGCGTAAGCTCCGATATCGGTAACACCAAGCGGAATGTTAACGCACTCAAGCTTCTGAACATTATTGAAGGCAAATGAGCCGATTTCGGTTACCCCGCGAGGAATGCCGTAGCAGATGCTTGTGTTGCCTGTGGGATAGGCAATAAGCTTTGTTTTATCTTTGTTATAAAGCACGCCTGAATAGTCGTTGCTGAAATCATTGTTGCTTGCGCTCACATTAATTCTTTTAAGGCTTGTTGCCTTGCTGAATGCTGAGCCGCCGATGCATTCAACGCTTGCAGGAATATTGACATTTTCAAGACCGCTCCATCTGAATGCATCGCCTGCAACAGCGGTTGTGCCGTCTTTTATGTCGTAATTTTTCTTGCCTGCTTCTTCTTTTGTTGCAATGAGCATATTGCCGTGATAGAAAACGCCGTCTTTGTCATATTCTGCATTTTCAAGGAAGGGTGTTCCTTCAAAAACTTCATGACCGAAGGTGAAATAAAAAGCATCAATCTCAAGGTTGGTGTTAAAACCGTAATCATCCTTATCAAATTCGAAGCTTATTTCTTTAAGCTGTGAATCCTTGAATGCCGCATTGCCCATCCAGATGAAATTTTCGCTTTCGATGTCAACGGTTTCAACGCTTGAATTAAGGAATGCACAGTCTCCGATCAATTGGACTGCAAAATAGTTAGCCATGGAAAGCTTATATTGAGGCATGGTGACTGTTTTAAGGTTTTTCGTGCCGCAGAATGCATAGGGCATGATTGCAACGATATTGTTGGGAACTTTATATGAGGTTGCAGGTGCATTCTGAGGATAAGAAACTATGCCGTACATATGCTCACAAAGAACGCCGTTCTTTGCGTAGTAATTTTCGTTTTCCTCCGCAACGGTGAATGACTGATTGTTGAGTGCATATGCAAAAGCTTCACCGTGGATTACGGCTACGGATGCGGGAATATGCACCGAGCTGAACATACAGTCTTTGAATGCACCGCCGCCGATTTCGGTAACGGGATAACCGCCGAGAGTGTCGGGGATAACAAGAGCCTGCGTTGATTCTTTGTTTTCATATGATTCGATTATTGCGTTGCCGTCAACAACATTATAAACAAAGCCGTTTTCACGGAATTCTCCGTTTGAGGGAGCGTATTCCGCAGTATAACCGCAGGTGCATGAGGTATACTTTCCGTTGTTGATTGTAGCATTATGGGTAACTTCGGAATAATCGTTGTAATGAATTTTTGCAACACTCTCTGCGGCAGTTATCTTTTCATAATCTTCTTTTTCATGACAGATTGATTCCCACAGACCTTCATTGCCGCCGAAGTGGATATCGGTTACTCCGTCACCGCCGAGGGCAAGATAAGACATTGACAAATCGCTTGATGCAGGAATATAGAAATTCTTTATCGGGCTGTTATAGAATGCATAAGAGCCTATGCTTGATAATCTTGTTCCGGTTGTGTAGCAGGTCTGATAAACGCCGTTGGGATAAGCGACAATCATATCGTCGTTCCAGAGCACACCGTATTTGTCAACCTTAAGGTTGCCGTTTGAGGCAACGGTAAAGTTTTCAAGGTTTTTGCACCGTGCAAAGGGGTTTGAATATATCCAGTTGACACTTGAAGGAATATAAACCTCTTTAAGCGATTCCCACTTGAATGCACCGCCTGCAATGGCTTTGGTACCTGCTTTGATTTCGTAATAAACCTTATCTGCTTCGGGAAGAGTTGTGATAAGATTATCCCCAAAGTAAAGCACGCCGTCTTCATCGTAGTTTTCAAGATTGTTAACGAAAGCCGTACCTTCAAACGGCTCCCATCCGAGCCACTGAATCGGACCGCCAAGAGTAATACTGACATCCGAAAGCGATGAACAGCCTGAAAACGCATAGTCACCGATTATCTGCATATGTGTGCCTGAAACTCTTTCAAGCTTTTTTGCATTGTAAAAAGCATAGTTGTCAATAGCGTTATAAACAGGTCCCCATATTTTAACCTCTTTCAGGTTTGCCGCTTCCGAAAACGCAAATGCACCGATAAATGTCAGCAAATTGCTTGCATTGGCAGTATATGTTTCAGCAGGTGCATTTTTGGGATATGCAAAAAGATAGGGATAGCCCATATATGAAAGGTCACTGTAGATAACACCGTCTTCATCGGAAAAATAGTTGGGGTTATCTTCAAGAACGGTATATCTTTCGATGTTGGGCATATCGTAGGCAAATGCTTCGGGTGAAATGAGCGTTACAGATGCAGGGATGGTGATTGCAACGCAGCGGCATCCTTTGAATGATTCCGAAGCAAGCTCCTTTACGGGATAGCCGCCGAGAACTTCGGGAATAAAGATTTCGTCGGTTGACTGCTTATCCGCATAACCAACAACGGTTGCCTTCCCGTCGGTAACCGTGTAATAAAAATTATCTTCAAGATATCTTCCCTGTGCCGCTTCCGCGTGGGAATGGGGTAATGCGGTTATGCCGACTGCGGCAACGCCGAAAACCATTATAATTGCGAGGAATAAAGATAATGCTTTTTTCATGTTTATGCCTCCTTGTGTATTTAATATATCTTTGCTGTTTGTTGTTTCAGACAATTTGCGGGTTACAGATTCTTCTGCAATTGCCTCCCTCTGACGAGGGAGGTGGATTTTGCGAAGCAAAAGACGGAGGGAGAGACGAAGCAGCGAATGAAGTGAGCTGCTGAGGTGTACTCAAAATCCTTATAAATCAACGAATTTACGAAAAAATCATCTCTCCTTCAGTCCTACGGACAGCTTCCTCGTCAGAGGAAGCCCAAGCAATGAGCAACAGGTTTGTTTTCAACCAATAATTCCACGGAAGACTGTTACAATTGCTCTCCTTTTCAAAGGAGCTGTCGAGCGTTAAGCGAGACTGAGGATTGAATTATAATTCCGCCGTGAACGAATAGCTCTGACCGCCCGATGCAACCGAACCTATTGCATCACCGTAGACACCTGCCATCGCTTCGTAGCCTTTGGATCTGACAAGAGAAACAAGATAGTCACGGGTGATTTCCGTGCCATCATCAACCGTTTCCGTTATCGTTGCAACAACATTGTTATCAAAATCCGTAACCTCGATTATCAGCGTTGCTTTCGCCTTTGTTGTTGGCTCGGTTGTGGTCGGAACGGTTGTTGCCTTCGTTGTTGCGGTTGTAGGTTTTTGCGTTGTTGTTTCTTCACGGGTGGTTGTTTCTTCCATGGTTGTCACCTCGGAAGTTGTTGTTTCCTTCAGAGTAGTGGTTACCGCGGTGGTAACTGCGGTTGTCTGCTTTTCCGTGGTGGTTCTCTTTGCTTTGGTTGTTTTTTCTTTTGTTGTTTTCACCTTTCCTGCGGAAGTTGTGCTTTCCGCTTCGGTGATTGATTCTGTTTCGGGAGCGGTTGTGTGCTCCTCGGTGCTTGTTCTTTTTGAAGTTTCTCTTCGTGTTTCTTTTTCCGTTGAAGTAACGGTTTCTGCGGTTGTTTCGGGAAAAGTTGTTTCCGCGAATGCATATTCCGTCAGAAATTCGGGAGCTGTTGTAACTTCCTCCGCAACTGCTGTTGTTGTTTCTTTTTCGGGAGTTACATTTTTAACAACAGTCACAACCCCTGCGGTTGAGCCTCCTATAACTGCGGTTGCGGCTACTCCGACAACGATTTTCTGTGCTACCGAAACCACGGCGATTTTTGCCGCAATTCCCGTTCCTGCAGAAACGGCTGTTGTTGCTGCGGTTGTTGCAGTTGAGGCTGCTGCTGTTGATGCGGCAGTTGTTGCCGTTGCCGCAGTTGCGGTTGCTGTTGCGCCTGCCGTGTATGCCGCCGTTGCACCTGCAACAATTTCGGCAGAAGCCGCACTTGCAAGGAATGCCGCGGAAGCGGTGACTGAAGTTTTGCTCAATGCCCACGCAAGCACACCGCCGAGTGCCGCACCGAAAAGAACATTTCCGTTTTTCTCGAATTTTGATTTAAGGTCTTTTCTTGCTGTGTAGAGTCTGTTTTTGACCGTGCTTTCGGGAACATCAATGCTTTCGGCAATTTCCTTAACGCTCATATCACCGAAATACATCATCATTATGCAGGCTCTTTTTTCATCTGTCAGCTCGTCAATAGCCGCCATGACTTCGAGCCGTAATTCTTCCTGATTCAGATTTTCTTCGGGACAGAATTCTGTTTTTTCTTCGGGTATTTCATCAAAAATGATTTCTTCTTCACTTTCAAAAACAAAACGGTTTTTACTTTTCAGTAAATCCTTGCTTTTGTTTGAAACAATTTTGAGAAGCCATGATGTTACATTCTGTGAGGTGTCAATTTCTCCGATTTTTTCAAGGGCTTTTATGTAGCTTTCTTGCAGAACACCCTCTGCATCGTGTTCATTCTGAGTGATTTTGAGTGCGATAAAATATGCTTTGGGGCTTGTCAGCTTATAGAATTCTTCGAAAGCGGACTGATTTCCACGCTGTATCCGCTTGATTAATCCGGCGATTTTTTTGTTTTCGTTTTTCATTGTTTCACCTGCAATCACACCAATATTTCCTGATTTGATTATATCACATATATGTCCGTATTCAAGCAAATACTGTTTTTTTCGCCTTTCTTTTCGCTGACAAAATTTGCTTCGGGAGTATCGCCATTCAGATAAACAATGCTTTTTTTGATGGCTGAGCGGAGATAATTGCATGGCGTATCAAATTTTTCGGCATAGATAAAGGTTGATTCTTCGCCGACTATCAGCTCTGCCACAACGGTTTTTGCCTTCTCGTTAACCGCAACGCAAAGAGAATGCAGACCGTCAAGATTAACCCTTGTTATTTTTACATCATTATTCATTTCACACCTCCGTTTCAGTCCTTTCATTAAGTAATACGATTGAAACGGTCGGTTGGTCTATGAAAATATAAAAAATTTTTAAAAAAATTCGGATCCGACGCCCGAAGGCACCGAATCCGGATGAGTTTTTTATTCTGTTTTAAGTAAAATTCCCATTGAAAGCTCTTCACGGGTGCAGTCAAAAATTTCTTCAAGCTTTTCTGCTTTTGAAAGTGCAGACTCACGGTCGGGAATATAATTTCTGTCCGCATATCCCACATAAATATATTTCGGGAGCTTTTCGGGATACTGCTCATAATACGACTTCATCTGCTCGGTGTCAAATTCGATAAGACAGGTTGAATATGAAGCAAACGGTCGCTCAATATAAAGATACATCCAGCCGACAAACGAAGTTATCAGAACGGGTTCGCTTTCTTGTGTACGGGATCTGATGATATCAATATCATTCAAACTTTTTATGTAACTTTCGTAATAGACTTCATCAAGATAAAAGTTTGCAAGAGGTCCGTTTGTGACCTTTTTATATTCTTTATCGGGAATACGGTCATACAGAAGCGAAAATCCGTTGAATGCAAGCTGAAGGCAAATTGCTCCGCATATCAGAGCACTGCAGACAGCTTTGAGATTTTTCTTCTTATTTTCGGTTTCTGCATTTTTGCCGTTTGCAATTTCAGAAAACAAATCACGGACAAAAAACACACCTGCGATATTTACCGCAGCAATAACAGGCGAAATTGAACTAAAAATCGTGTTTGACGCAAGAAGCTGAAGAAAAACACCTGCCGTGCACGGACACCACATAAGATAAAACATCGTTTTGTTTTTTTCTTTTGTGAGTATATAGCACACGGTTGAAAAAACGGCAAACGGAAGCGATAATGCAAATGCCGTATCATCACCGCCGCAAAAAACCTTGGCAATCCCAACCGTATAAACAGCCGAAACCGCAAGGGCGAGGGCGAGATACACCGTTCTGTGGGTTGGCTTTCTTCTGTTTTTATCAAACCAAATGATTCCGTAAAGAACGGGAAGCATAAACGGCATTTTCAGGCTGATTTCCTTAAACACATCTGCCGTTTGCATCGCCTTATCAACAACAGAGCCGTATTCGGTTGATGCAAAAAGATTTTTCAATCCTTCGGGAATCAGGGCAAAAGTTCCGCCCGCAACAAAGAAATAGGCAATGCATATCACCGCCATAATGCCGATACCTGCCGAAAACAGGCCCATCGGCTTTGCGGCGAAATACTTCTTATATTTAATGCTGTTGCGGTGCTTTTTGTTCATCACGATGCACGCAATAATATATATCGGATAAACAAAACAATAAAGCGGATTGCACACACAGCATGCACCGAAACACACACCTGCAACAACATAAAGAATCGGCTTATCTTTTTCTCGGAGTGCATAAAGGCACAGCGAAAACGAAATGAGAAAAAGCACTACCATTGAAACATAGCTGATTGCAAGCATTCTGTAGGGAGTCTGGCTGAAAAATATAATTGCCGCCGCAACCGCCCACAGCTTATATTTGCGGAAAACCGCATAAATCCCCGTTGCCGCAACGGTGTGGATTGCAAGATAAACAATCCGCAGGAAAAGAATCATTCCTTCGGTTGAACCTTTGAAATTCATCCATGCCAGAACGGGCAGATACTGAAACAGCGATGAAAACTGCGTGAAATGCCATTCGTGCCGCATCATCACATCTCCGTTGATAAAACGCAGAGGAACGGTGGGATATAACGCCTCGTCATTATAAGGGAGAGGAGTAAGAATCCCCGCAAGATGCAGCAGCAAAACAGCGATAATTGCAAAAGCAAAAATCAAATCGCTTTTCTGCATTTTTTTAATCATAAAATCTTTCCTTTAAAGCATATAAAACTGCATTGATTTCTGCTCCAATACTATCACAAAACCGAAATCAAGTCAACCTGAACGGCAACCGTGTGCTTTGACATTTGGCAAAAGATATTGTATAATCATGCCATATTCTGTAAAAAAGGAGTGATATGCGTTGATAACCCAAGAAAGAGCAAACGAGATTGCAAAGCTTTATTATAACAACATATATCAGCTCTGTTATTTCAGACTGCATAACGAAGAAACCGCCCGCGATGTTACTCAGAATATTTTTCTCTTTTTTCAGGAGCATTGCAACGAGCTTGACGACGCGGAAATCAAGAAATGGCTCTATGCGGTTGCAAACATAAAAATCAAGGAGGAATTCAGAGAAATTGCAAGAAGGGAGAAGGAAGCTCTTCTCGGCATTTCTTCCGCTTTTTCTTCAAGTGCGGAGCTTGTTTATGAAATGGAGCTCAACAACCTTCTTTCCGACGAAGAAATAGAAGAAAAGAAAAAGAGCATCCTTGAATCTCTTACCGAAAAAGAGCTGGAGCTTTTTGAATCGGTATACATAAAGCACACGAAATATTCGGAGCTTGCCAAAACTCTGGGCGTTTCGGAAAGCACAATAAAAATGAGAGTTTACAGACTCAACATTAAGATAAGAGAAAAAGTTTATCTTGCTTTTATGATTCTCTTGCTTCTTTTAACGAAAATATAACGCCGGAATTCAACTTTTTTCGGATTTTTTTAATTTTTTTCAAAAAATTTTTGTTACCTTTTTCATTTTTCGTCATATATATATGAAGGAGGTAAAATGCGTTTTAAAAAAACCGAAAAAACGGAGGTGAAAACATGGGAAATTCCAATGATTACATCCACGGATATCAGTCTCTCAAAGACAAGCTTCTGGCAATAATTCTGCTTGAAACCTCGAAACCCTTTGAAGAAATTGATTGCAGTCTTGTTGATGAATGCATTGATTTTCTCATGGAAATTGAAGGAAGAATACGACT
>JAZOVN010000268.1:0-8583 GCA_045658725.1 Acutalibacteraceae bacterium | reverse complement strand
CTACCGTTTTCAATGTTCTTACAAAGAATGAAGAATTTGCACAGGTGCTTGAAATGGTATGGGATAACGGCTTTGTGACCGCACTCAGCACAGCTGTGTTATGGACAGGTAACGAATATGTTGATATAGTAACCGGTTCCGCAATTGCAAATGCAATCCGCTGGAATATTTTCGATACAAACGATATCGAAACCATCAGAAACAAGTATAGATCCGAAATGAAGTCTGTTCTTGAATTTGCAATCGCAAAAGCAAAAACAATTGAATCAGGTATCGGCGATGTTCAGAATGAAGCTCCTCAGACAAATGCTGTTGTCAAGGCACTCAAGAGCATACCCGTTGCAATCAACAATATTTTTGAAAAGCTCATCGTGGCTTTCGATCTTGTGAATAAATTCTAAAAAAATATTGAGGTATTTCCAATGACTAAAAATGAAGCAAAAATCAAGGCAAAAGAACTCGTGGCACAGATGACTGTGGAAGAGAAAATTTCACAGCTTGTATATAATGCACCTGCTATCGAAAGACTCGGAATCAAGGAATATAACTGGTGGAATGAAGGTGCCCACGGTGTTGCCCGTGCAGGAACCGCAACCGTTTTTCCTCACACAATCGCTATGGCGGCAACCTTTGACCCCGAGCTTATCGAAACCATCGGTGATGTCATTTCAACCGAGGGCAGAATCAAATACAATCAGCATGTAAAATATAACGATTTTGATATTTTCAAGGGTCTTACCTTTTGGGCACCCAACATCAATATCTTCCGTGATCCCAGATGGGGCAGAGGACAGGAAACCTTCGGTGAAGATCCCTATCTCTCATCGGTTCTCGGTTCAGCATTCATCAAGGGTGTTCAGGGTGACGGAGAATTTTTGAAGGCAGCTGCCTGCTCAAAGCATTTTGCCGTTCATTCAGGTCCCGAAAAGACCCGTCACGGCTTTGATGCAAAGGCATCGCTCCATGATATGTATGAAACCTATCTTCCTGCATTTGAAAAGACCGTTGAATCGGGTGTTGCAGGCGTTATGGGTGCATATAACAGAACAAACGGCGAACCCTGCTGTGCTCATTCGTATCTTCTTAAAGAAGTTCTCAGAGATAAATGGAATTTTGACGGCTATATCGTTTCGGACTGCGGTGCTCTCCGTGATATTTATGCAGAGCATCATTTCACCGAAACCAAGGCGGAAGCTGCTGCTGTTTCTCTCAAAAACACCTGCGATCTCAACTGCGGTGAAACCTATCCTGCACTCATTGATGCTTATGAGCAGGATATGATTACCGAAGAGGATATCACAGTTGCCGCAGAAAGACTCTTTATGATTCGTTTTCTTCTCGGCGAATTTGAAGAAACAAGACCCTATTCTGATCTTCCCTTCTCAAAGCTTGACTGCAAGGAGCACCGAGCTCTCAATCTCAGAGCTGCAGAGCAGTGCCCCGTTCTTCTCAAAAACGAAGATTCTTATCTTCCTCTTGCTAAAGATACAACCAAGAGAATTGCTGTTGTTGGTCCCAATGCACTTTCGGTTACTGCTCTTGAAGGCAACTACAACGGCTATTCATCGGAATATATAACAGTTGCCGACGGTATCAGAAGAGTATTTACAAATGCGGATATCAGCGTTGAAAAAGGCTCAAACTACTGCGATGAGTCTCTTTGCCATTGGAGCGGATTCCAGAATATGTTAAGCGACGGCATTGCAACAGCAGAAGCTGCGGATGTAACAATTCTTGCCCTCGGTCTTGACTGTTCAATCGAAGGCGAAGATACGGGCTATGATAATGATTACACCGCTTGCGGCGATAAGAAAACGCTTTATCTTCCCGCAACTCAGCAGAAGCTTGCAGAAGCAGTATGTGATGTTTGCGATAATGTTGTTGTTGTTCTCATGTGCGGCAGTGCAATTGACCTTGGCGAAAAGGTCCGCAATCATGCAAAGGCAATTATTCATGCGTGGTATCCCGGTGCATTCGGCGGTCTTGCTGTTGCAAATATCCTTGCAGGTGTTGCAAATCCCGGCGGTAAGCTTCCCGTAACAATCTATGACGGCGAGCACAATCTTCCCGATTTTGAGGATTATTCAATGCTCGGCAGAACCTACAGATATATTGAAGGTGAAGCACTTTATCCCTTCGGCTACGGTCTTTCGTTCACGAAATATACCTATAGTAATGCAAAGATTATTTCAAACGACGAAAATAAAATCAAGGTCAGCGTTGATGTTAAGAATGTCGGCGGTATGGCAGGCTTTGAAAGAGTTCAGGCATATGCTTCATTCACCGACAGCAGAACCGTTACTCCTCATTACCAGCTTTGCGGCATAAAGGCTCTTGAGCTTGCTGTGGGCGAGGAAAAGACGGTTGAGCTTGAAATTGACCGTTACTGGCTTAAGGCTGTTACCGAAGACGGAAGCAGAGTTGAGCCCGACGGAAAGCTTGAGCTTTATATCGGCGGACATCAGCCCGATGCCGTCAGCAACAGACTCACAGGTACAGAATGTATTAAAATTGATATTAAATAATATTCAGCGGCGGGGCTTGTACCCGCCGCTGTTTGCATCTGCTTTTGGTAAGGTCAGTATTCTTTCTGTAATCACAAAAAGATTCCGATTTATTAAGGATTTTTTAATATTCATCAAAAACGCTTGACAAATGAGGTTTATAATTATAAACTCAAATTGAGGTTTGTAGTTATAAACCTTAATTCTTGTATGAAACGGGGTATATTTATGAGCGATTTAACTTTATGGGACAGCGAATATAAGTTTATGTGCGTTGTCTGGGAGAATGCACCTGTCAATTCGGGGGAATTGGTGGAGCTCTGCAAAGAAAAGCTCGGTTGGAAAAAGTCAACAACCTACAACGCAATCCGCAAGATGAGCGAAAAGGAGCTTATCAGAAATGAGAATGCGGTAGTTTCGGTGCTTGTTCCCAAAGAAATGGTGCAGGCAAACGAAAGTGAAAATTTTGTTGAACGCACCTTCGACGGTTCTTTGCCGTCATTCCTTGCGTCTTTTCTCGGTGGAAAGACCATTTCTGAAAAGGAGGCAAAAAGACTGACTGACCTTATAAATTCACATAAGGAGGGAAGATGATGCTTGATTTTCTTGAACAGTTATTTATAACATTTTTTAATATGAGCATAACGGGCAGTTACATAATTCTTGCGATAATTCTTATCAGATTTCTGCTTCGTAAAGCTCCTAAAATCTTTTCGTATTGCCTGTGGATTATTGCGGGGCTGAGACTTTTGTGCCCGTTTTCGCTTTCATCGGTGCTGAGTATATTCAATTTTCTTTCTGTTCCTGCAAATGAGTCGGCAGTTTCGGCTGTGACCGTTAACGGCTATGTTCCCGATAATATAGGGATAATGAATGTTCCCGAAATTTCAACGGGTATCAATGTTGCCGATACGGCTATCAACTCCGCTTTGCCTGTACCGCAGGTAGGCGACAGCATTAACCCGATGCAGGTTATAACGGCTGTTGCATCTGTTTTATGGATAATGGGCATAGCTGTTATGGCGGCTTACGGAATAGCTTCTCTTGTCAGGGTTTACCGCAGAGTTGAGTTTGCAACAAAGCTTGACGGTAATGTTTTTGAATGCGATAAAATCCGCTCTCCTTTTGTTTTCGGAGTTTTCAAACCGAGGATTTATCTTCCATGCGGCATGGATAAAGTTCAGAGAGATTATGTTGTTCGTCATGAAAAAAACCATATCCGCCGTTTTGACCATATAACAAAGCTTCTTTCGTTTGCGGTTCTTATGCTCCATTGGTATAACCCGCTTGTGTGGCTGGGGTATAGTCTCATGGTGCGTGATATGGAAATGAGCTGTGATGAAAGAGTTTTGCGTGAACTTGGCGAGGAAGAAAAGAAAAACTACGGATTGACGCTTGTTGCTGTTGGAGCTAACCGCCGTTTTGCGGCAGGTGCACCGCTTTCGTTCGGCGAAAATGATGTAAAAAGAAGAATAATAAATGTTCTTAACTTCAAAAAGCCAAAAACAGTTGCAATTATTCTTTGTGCTGTTCTGTGCGTTGCGGTCGGTGCAGTGTGTCTTACAAATTCGGCAAGTAAAACCTACAGCAAAGAAGATATACGGGAAAAAGTTGAGATTTTTCTTGAAGAGGATTGGCAGAAGCAGGTTGAGGGTAATGACCATTATAAATACGAAATGAGAATAGCCGCTGCAGAGGTTGTTGAAATAAGCGAGGATAAAATGACTGCGTACGGATGGCAGAGGATTTATGATTATAATTCTTCTTATTATCAGCTTCTCAGATATGAGGATGCTCTCTTTCAGACGGACGAAATGTCGGCCGTTGGTTTCAAGGCGGAGCTTGACGAAAAAGGCAATGTTGTTTCGGTAATAAATTATGAAAATGATAAGGATATTCCCGAATCTGTACGGCAAAAAGGCCGCTATGATAATGAAATTTTTGAGCGTGCACAAAACAAGGCGAGGGGTAAATACAAAGAGTATCTGAGTCTTGTCAAAACCTATGAAACGGAATATTCATATGCTGCCGACGAAAGCATCAAAGCCGTTGAAATTACGGGATGTGAGCTTGTGACAGACCAATTCGGCAAGCCTTGTCTTGTGATAAGAGCCAAAAACACGGCTGAAGGCGGTGCGTATTACTTACTGGATGATTTTGTCCTTCTTAACGGCAAAACGGGTGAGGCTTATGACCCGAAGCATCCTGCCACTCAGTTTGAAACAACAATTCCTTCGGGATACCTTGTCGGAACAGAGGTTCTGCATTTTGCAGATCTTTCAATGTATATTGATGAAATCAGCGAGCCGTCATATGTTCTGAGGCTTTTTGTTTCCGATAATGACGGTATCAGCAAAGAAATTATGCTTGAAATCAAGGTCGGAAAAGCAACCTCAAAAAAGCCGCAGCTTGTTCATAAAACACTTTCCTACGGAACACTTATTCCGGTTACCGAAAAAATCAAAGGTGCTGTTTCGGGCGTTATTTATCCGGGCAGGAATTACAATAATTTCATCAATCTTTCCGCAGAAGAGCTTGAAGAAATCGTCAGATGTTTCAACAAAACAAAATTCACAAAAGTCAGGGAAGCTTATATTGATTACAGCAAGTCGATATATGTTGTGATTGATGCATCAGATAACAAGAAATATCAGTTTACCGTTTCTTCGGGCGGAATGATTGAGGATGTAAGAGGCGATTTTTATGAAAGCAGCACCATGGAGCTTTATAAGCTTATTCACGATATTACCGATGCACACGGTGTTGTATTTCAGCCCGACAGACCCGATATATCGGGCGAAAGCGTCGGATATACCGCCGAAACAACCGCACCTGATATGATAAGACCGAATTCTTTTGCCACCGAGGCAATGACCGAGGTTATGACCCTCAACCCTCCGTATCAGCCGCCCTTGACAACTGCGGCGGAGCCGTCTTTTGAGCCGAGCAGATATCAGAAATATGTTGTAACAGATGTTGAATCGGAAATAACCGAGAATTCAGGGCTTGAATTCAAAGGAATTGATATTCTTACGGGAGAATATATTTCCGTTACTTTTGCCAATAACGGCGACAGAATTCTTTATATCGTTCCCAATCAGGCTTTGAGAAGATATACAAGCGGGAATGAAACTGAGCGGATGGAGATAAAGAGCTATTATGAGCCGAGAACGGAGCTTGTTCCTGTTTATCCCAATCAGCTGATCACCGTTAATTTTCCGTTTGATCCGTATTTTTCCGCAGATGAAAGCAGAAACGGAAGATATGCTCTTTTAACAGGAGCTTATTACGGCACACAAGAGGGAGCAAATCAGCTTGACGATATTGATATCACCGTTAAATTCAGCGTTGAATCAAGAACAGTCAGAAAAGTCAGCTTCGATGAAAAGCTTACAAATCCCGATATGGTTAATGTTGAGCCAAGCACATCGGGAGTGATTATATCAAGAACACTTTCCTATGATGAAAGATCAGAATTCGTAAAGCTTTATAACGGATTTGAACTGTCAAAACCCGTTGACGGAGATGAGCACAGCAAAAATTATTTCGTTGCAAAGGTCATAGACGGAGACAAACTGATTTATCTGTTTGTGTATGATGACGGAACGGTTGAAATAAATGACAGTCAGCGTTATGATGCAGGAGATGGCGGCAAAGAAATGTATGAATTGCTTTCGGCTTCGTGGTAAAAAAATCTCAAAAAAATATTGACAAATTCTTTTTGCGGTGATATTATCTTATTCAAGAAAAGCTATGACGAAGAAGGCAGAGTTGCAAGGCTTTCAGAGAGGCGGCGTCTGGTGCGAGCCGTCAGCGGAACAATTCATCGCTATCCCTTCCGAGCAGAAGCTCCGAAAATCCTTTTCGGGTGAGTAGACAGCTTCCGTATTCGCTGCGTTAAAGCGTAGGGCTTGTTGGAGTCCGTTGAGCGGCACGAAAGTGCAATTTGAGTGGTACCGCGGGTTAAGATTTTTACTCGTCTCAAAGCAAAGAAATATTGCTTTGAGGCGATTTTTATTTGTTTAAAGCTTACGCTCAAAGCGAAAGGAGAGATTTATATGATAACATTCGGTCAGGGTTCAGTCGAAAACAAAATAATGGAGGTTGCTCAGCGAATTATTGCTCTTCGTCTGGATATGGGTCTTACCCAGGGCGAAATGGCATCAAAAATCGGCATGAGCGAAGAAGAATACTGCTTCTATGAATCGGGCAGCAAGGACTTCAGCTTCACTTTCATTTATAATTTTGCTCAGGTTTGCGGTGTTGAAATCACCGATATCATGGAGGGCAGCAGCCCCAGCCTCACAGAGTATACTCTCACAAGAAAAGGCGAGGGAATGCCCATAACAAGAAGAGAAGGCTTTGTTTATAACCGCCTTGCTCCCTTCTTCAAGAATAAAATTGCAGAGCCCTTCAGAGTGGTAATTCCTTATTCCGAAGAAGCTCTCAATCCTCCCTATCATTGCGTTTCCCACGCAGGTCAGGAGATAAACATTGTTACCAAGGGTACTCTCAAGGTTATCATCGGTGACAGAACAGAAACTCTCAACGAGGGTGACTGCATTTATTTTGATTCATCTGTTCCTCATAACGAAATGGCTGTCGGTGGCAAGGAATGCGAATTCTACGCAATCGTTATTTCTCCCGACGGTTCCTCCGAAATGAGT
This sequence comes from Acutalibacteraceae bacterium, assembly GCA_045658725.1. Lineage (GTDB taxonomy): Bacteria > Bacillota > Clostridia > Oscillospirales > Acutalibacteraceae > CAG-177. Next base: position 1,412 of record JAZOVN010000268.1, on the reverse strand, counting down.
GAATACAGCGAAGAAATCAAAACTCCCAGCACAACAAATGTTGACCTTGCAAATCTTCAGAATCCCGTTTATGAGAAGTTTATCGAAACAACTCTTGACGAAAACGGCGTTCTCAACGGCATAAAATTCAAAAATGATGATAAATTCAATTTTGCTTTTGATGTTGTTGATGAGCTTGCAAAGAAGAGCCCCGACAAAACAGCAATGCTTCATATTGAAAATGACGGCACCGAAAGACGCTTCACCTTCAGCGATATGGCACGTCATTCCGCAATGACGGCTAACTATTTCCGTTCGCTCGGCATCAAAAAGGGCGACAGAGTTATGCTTGTTCTCAAGCGCCACTATCAGTTCTGGTTCTCTATTCTTGCTCTTCATAAGATTGGTGCAATCGTTGTTCCCGCAACAAATCAGCTTGTTGAGCATGACTTTGAATACCGCTTCAATGCAGGTCAGATAAGTGCAATCGTCTGCACCGCTGACGGAGATGTTGCTCATCAGGTAGAGCTTGCGGCAGAGAAATGCGATGTTCTTAAAACAAAAATCATTGCTCACGGCAAGCGTGAGGGCTGGAGAAGCTTTGATGAGGAATACTGCCAGTTCAGCGATGTTTTTGAAAGACCTTCAGCAGAGGAAGGTGCATTCGGCTACGACCCGATGCTCATGTTCTTCACATCGGGCACAACAGGTTATCCCAAAATCGCAATGCACAGCCACAGATATCCTCTCGGTCATTTCATCACTGCAAAATATTGGCATAATGTCGACCCCAACGGTCTTCATTTTACAATCTCTGACACAGGCTGGGGCAAGGCACTCTGGGGTAAGCTTTACGGTCAGTGGCTCTGCGAAGCAGGCGTCTTCACCTATGACTTTGACCGCTTTGTTGCCGATGATATTCTTAAGCTTATCGGCAAGCATAAAATAACAACCTTCTGTGCACCTCCCACAATGTATCGCTTCTTTATCAAGGAAGACCTTGCAAAATATGACCTCAAGTCAATCAAATACGCAACAACTGCAGGTGAGGCACTCAATCCCGAGGTGTTCCAGCAGTTCCTCAAAGCAACGGGTATCCGCCTTATGGAAGGCTTCGGTCAGACCGAAACAACTCTTGCAATCGGTAATTTCGTCGGTTCATCAATCAAGGTAGGCTCAATGGGCAAGCCCAGCCCGCTCTTTGATGTTGACCTCATCACAAACGAGGGAACAATCGCAAAGGTCGGTGAGGTCGGCGAAATCGTTGTCAGAACAGAAGCAGGATCACCTTGCGGTCTCTTCATGGAATATTACCGTGACGAAGAAAAGACAAGAGAAGCATGGCACGACGATATCTATCACACAGGCGACACTGCATGGCGTGACGAAGACGGCTTCTTCTGGTATGTCGGCAGAGTTGATGACCTTATCAA
>JAZOVN010000267.1:0-3216 GCA_045658725.1 Acutalibacteraceae bacterium | reverse complement strand
GGTGGCGAGAACGGTCAGAATCATAAGGGACTTGTAACCTTTGACCGTAAATATAAAAAAGATTCCTTCTATGCTTATAAGGCATGGCTTTCAGATGAGCCGTTTGTACATCTTTGCGGCAAGCGTTATATTGACCGTGTTGAGGATGTAACAAAGGTTACCGTGTATTCAAATCTTCCCGAGGTTGAACTTTTTGTTAACGGCGAAAGCATTGGCAAGCAGTCGAGTGCAGAGCACTTCTTCTATTTTGATGTTCCTGTAAGTGCTGAAACAAAGCTTGTTGCCGTTGCCGGCGACTGCAGGGATGAAAGTCTTATCCGCAAGGTTGAAACCTTTAACGAGGCTTACAGACTCAAAGAGAAGGGTGCAATCCTCAATTGGTTTGATATTACCGAAAGAGAAGGCTATTTCTCGCTCAACGATAAGATGGGCGATGTTATGAAGGCTCCCGAGGGAATGATGCTCTTTATGGGTATAATGAAGAATCTTATGACAGTCGGCGGCGGTGCAGACAGTATGATGGCAGGCTTTGAGTTCAATGAAGGCATGATGCAGATGCTCAACGGATTCACCGTTATCAGACTCACCTCGCTTCTCGGCACGGCAGGTATCAAGATGACAAAGGAACAGCTTCTTGATATCAATGCAAAACTTAATCAGATAAAAAAACCGGAATAAAAATTGCACAAAAACAGAAGCCTCCCGAAAACCGTTAAGGTTAAGGGAGGCTTCTGTTTTATATTATTCTGTTATTTCGCTGTCTTCTGAAGTTTCTTCTGCAATGATTTCTTCAGTGTCGCTGATTTCAGCTGTTTCTTCTTCGTCAGTTTCAACGCTTTCCTCTGCGGGAGAATCTTCTGCTGTTTCTTCAGCAGGAGTTTCTTCAACAACTTCTTCAGCGGTTTCATCAGAAGGAGCTTCTGCTTCTTCGGGAAGGTCAAGCTCGATGCTTACGGGCTCACCGTTTTCATCGTTTTCGGGTTCAACGGGAGGAACATAAACAAACGGAGCATTGACATTTCTTTCTCTGCGTTTTTTGAATATGATTGCCGCTGCAATGAGTGCAATGACGGTGAAAACAGAAACGCCAGCACCGATTAGAAGTCCGTCGGGCATATAGCTGAGCTCAATTGTATGCTCGCCTTCGCTTAAATCAAAGCAGAGATAGGAGTCAACAAGAGCTTTGATCTGTTCATCCTCAAGCTCAACGCCGTCAACCTTAACGCTCCAGCCTGTGTCATAAGGGATTGATGTAAAGAAAAGTCCGTCTTTATCAAATTTAACAGTTCCCTTGATGCTTGTTTCTTCAAAAGAGTCGATATTCATGCTGCGGCTTTTGAGAATTTCATAACCCTCGTTAAGCTTTGTATCGTCAACGTAATAGGGGTAGAAATCAATATAGCCGTATTCTGCATCTTCAATTTTGATGAAGACGATAACCTCTTCGTCGGGGCTTATAATGCCGAGATCGAGGATGTAAGGCTCATCAATATACTGAGTGTTTTCCGCACCGTTTGCAGTAACAGATATTTCATCAAAATCGCTTGACTTGACATAAAGATAGCAATGTCTTGTTTCTTCAGTTTTAAGAATGAAGGTAAGCTCGCCTTCGCCTGAAGCGGTTTTGGTGAAATAGATATCACCCGTATCGAGACCCGAGGTTATTTCATCCATGTTGTAATACTGAACTTCGTCAATGTTCATCATTCCGAAAACATCTGAAATTCCTGTTGCGTATTCAAACCAGTCTCCCTGAGCTACAAACGGATTGGTGATATCTGTTATCCATTCATTCATCTCATTGTTAATGCCGAATCCGATGGGAAGCCAGTATTTGTTTTCGTAAGCTGTGAATTTGTCAACCGTCATAAGCTCGTTGAAATAGTCTGTTTCAACCGTTACAGAGTCGTTGTTGTCAACAACATATTTCATCGAGTGCATCATGTTATAAACGGGAGTCTGCAGATGATAGGTGTAGCTGTTGATATAGTTACCGTACATACCGAGGTCGCTCTGCACATTTGAAAGTCTTTCATAAGCCATTGATGAGAATGTTGAAACGCCGTTGAAACCGTACCATGCAGGGTCCATTCTGGCTCTGTTATAGGTGAGATCCATGCGGTACATATCGTCTCCGCCGTTGTGCTCATCAAGCTGCTCCTTGAGGTCTCTGAAGTGCTCATAGTCACCAACAAAGTTTTCTTTGGGCTGATCCATGCTGTAACGGTCGGTGTTTGCACATGCAATTTCGCCGATAACGCAGCAAAGAAGAAGAACCGCAACTGCTGACTGCTGATATTTTTTGTCTTTCATAAGAGCAAAAACAAGACAGTAGGTAACAACGAAAACAAGGCTGATGAGTACCGACATTTCTTCAACATTCTTTGAACCGATTTCCTGAATAAGAATAATTGAGCCGATAACCGCAAAGCCTGCACCGAGGATGCCTCTTCCGCTGAATTCGTGAAGCCTTGTGAAGGTTTTGTATGCTATCATAAGAAGAATGAAGGAATACATGAATGAGAAGCGGTAGGGAAGGTCGTTGGGATAATGGAAGCCGTGCCAGATATAGTTGAGGAAATTTGTGTTGAAGCTGAAAAAGAAAATTCCGAGAAGAGCAACATTTGAAATTTTCTCTTTGAGTGAAATTGATTTTGTGAAGAAATACATCGGAACAAGCATAAGTGTTGCAATTCCGCAATATACATTTGGAAGAACATCTTCGCCGCTGCTTCTGATGGTGGGGTCAACGCTTGCAATGTGATTTGCAAGGAAATCAAAGATTGAGAAATACGATCTGTATTCAGAGGGGAAGGTGCCGGAGGTTGCGGAGCAATTCTGAAGTATAAAGAAAGTGGGCAGAAGTGCAAATGCAACAAGACCTGCGGCTGCAATGCTCGAAAAAGCAAATGTAAATCCGCTTCTGAGGAACATGCTGCCCTTTACTTTGTTCTTGAAGGTGTATATTTTTTTACCTTTTTCGTTAAGCGTATAAGGGGTTGATTCGTGAAGAGAACCGCCGTCGAAGTTTGGAAAATAATAGATTATGAAATAGATGAGCGAGAAAATGCAGGTCATATAACCCATGTAGTAGCTTGAAAGAAGAGTGAGTGCGAGAAATGCAATGTAGATTTTCGGCTTTCTGTGTCTGATAATCATTTCAATGCCGAGGATAACCATGGGGAAATAAACCATGGCATCAATCCACATAACATT
>JAZOVN010000266.1:0-6933 GCA_045658725.1 Acutalibacteraceae bacterium | reverse complement strand
TGATATTACCCGCTGCTTTACGGGCGACCTGCTTGAAGAAATCATCTTCAAATACCTCAACATTCAGGGTCAGCATTTTGAATACAAAAAAATAACCAATATGCGCCCGGGTCAGCACGCAATTGTTTTCAAGGTTTACATCACACCCTCCGAAACCCAGCCCGTTATCAAAACAAAATATGATACCGAGGCAAAGAAAATCCAGAATGTATATGTATATTGCCAGCATATTGTTAAAATGGCATAATCTTAACAGTGAAAAATGAAAAGTGAAGAGTGAAAAATTTCGGGTCGCTTCGCTCCGGATTATATATTGCTCCGTAATAAACCGCTTTTCATAAATTTATAAAAAACTGCCGCTCTGCAATGCAGGGCGGTTTGATTTGGTGATAATTATGATTAAAAATATTATTTTCGACATGGGCGGAGTTCTGATTGACTACAATCCCGAAAAAACGCTGTATTCACTTTTTGACAAAGAAACCGCCGACATACTTTTAAAGGAAATTTTCCGCAACCCCATCTGGGCGGATAAAGACAGAGGAATTATATTTCCCGAGGACATCATGAAGCAGAAAAAAGATGTTATTCCTGCCGAGATTTTTGACAAGACATGTGAAATGGTAAATAATTTTTATCCCTACATGCCGCCGTTTGAAAAGATGTTTGACTTCATAAAGGGTCTTAAAGAAAAGGGCTACGGAATCTATCTTCTTTCAAACGCATCGGGAGATTTTTATGAAAGAATAAGCGGAATTCCCGCTCTTTCGCTCTTTGACGGCTATCTTATTTCAGCAGATTATAAGCTCCTCAAGCCCGAAAAAGAAATTTACCTTGCACTCTATGAAAAATTCTCGCTCATCCCTGAGGAGTGTTATTTCATCGACGATGTTCAGGCTAATATCGACGGTGCAAAAGCTGCGGGCATGGACGGACATTGCTATTATCACGGTGATATTGAAATTCTGAAAAAAGCAATGATTGAAAAAGGAATAGAAATATAAAAAAAGAGACTTGTACGGTTTTTGAGCGTACAAGTCTTTTCTGTTATTTATCCCTCATAAAAATGCTGTGCCCAGCAGAGTTTTCTCTGCGAATCAGCATCGGGCGCAACGCCGATACCGATTTCGGTGAATTCGGGATTCATTATGTTTTCATAATGTGTTTTTGATGCCTTCCATGCTTCGCAGACGGATTCGGGATCGCCGAAGCCCCATCCGATATTTTCGCCTGCAAGACCGCTGGGGAAGCCGTTATCACGCATAATGCTTGACCAGCTGCTGAGGTTGGGTCTTGTGTGAGTATGATTGCCCGACCATGCAATCTCTTCCGCTCTCGCACACGAAATTACCGTTAATTCCTCGTTGAGCTTAAGGGGTTTGAGACCGCCCTCTGCTCTGTATTCATTGACAATCTTAAGGATTTCGTTGATTTCGCTGCGGTAGGTTTCTCTGTGCTGCTTTGCGGCAGGAAGAAGATCGCTGTAGGTTGCAAAATAAAAAGTTCTGTCAATCACATCTGCCGTCACTTCGGTTCTGACTGCTTTTTCCGTTCCGTCAGGCTGTTCCTCATAATAGGTTGTGATAACCTGATGGCGGAGAACACCGTATTTAAGGTCGGTGTTAAGTGATTCTTCTTCTTTTCTGCGTTCAAGAAGACTGTTGATCCGTGTTCTTCTTTCGGTTATTTCTTCGGTTGTTGCCTGAGTTGTCAAAGCTTTTTTTACCGTTGTTGCCACTTTCTTGGTTGTGGTGACAATCTTTTTTGTTGTTGTCGGCTTTGCGGTTGTTGCGGGCTGAGTTGTTGCAGGCACAGTTGTTGTTACGGGAGCGGTTGTTGAAGCCTGCGTTACCGCTTCCGTTACCGTGGATGCGGCAGTTTCCGCATCACTTGCAGTTGCCTTTTCATCCGCATTTTTTTCACAGGCACACAAACCTGCGGCGATAATAACCGCAAGCGTTGCCGCAATAATTTTTTTCTTCATTTTTCCTCCGTGTGGCTGTTTGTAATGTTAACTGATTTATGGTTTGATTAACAAATGAATAGTGAAAAATGAAAAGTGAAAAATTAAGGGTCGCTTTGCTCCGATTTATATATTGCTCCGCAAAATGGTTTCGTTGGGACACCGACCCCTACGCTTTTGGGTGATAGGGGGCGGATATCATCCGCCCGAATAAAATCAGGTAAGGGCGAAGCCCTTCCGAAATTTTTCATTATTCATTATTAATTCTTCATTTAAAATTTATTTTGCATTTTTATTTAACGCTGTCGAAAACCACAACAGCCGTAAAGGTTTCTCCCTTGACAGATATATCAAGAGTTCCGCCCTGAAGCTCTGCAAGACTTTTTGCAATCGAAAGTCCGAGACCGTTGCCCTCGGTATGTCTGGAGCTGTCACCTCTGACGAAGCGTTCAAAAAGCTCATCGCCTTCAACATTGAGAGCAGATTTTGAGATATTTGCAATGCGGACAGCGGCTTTTCCGTTGTTTTCTCCGAGAGAAATTTCAACATCCGTTCCGACCGCCGCATATTTACATGCATTGTTGAGAAGATTTGAGAAAATTCTCCAGAGCCACTCGCCGTCACCCATAACATAAACTTCATTTTCGGGCATATTCACTCTCGGAATAAGCTCACTCTGCTCAAGCTTGAGTGCAAATTCCTCGATGGTCTGCTCGATGATGATATTGAGGCTTGTTTTTTCACGCTTGACTTCAATATTACCCGATGTAATCTGCGAAACTTCAATAAGGTTCCTTGCAAGTACGGCAAGCTTATCCGTATGCTTTGCAACGATTTCAAGATATTCCTTACGCTCTTTTTCGCTCAGGTTATCACGCTGAAGAAAATCAACATAGCTCTTGATTGAGGTAAGGGGAGTTTTGATGTCGTGAGAAACATTGGTTATAAGCTCGTTACGGAGTTTTTCGCTTCTGAGCTCCTGCTCCATAGCCTTGTTGATTTCTTTTCTTATCTGGTCAAGATTTTTTCCGTGGGATTTGAAAGCCGAAATACTCAGCTTTTTTGAAACGCCTTCGCCAAGAATACCGCCTGCAAGTCTTTCGCCCTCTTCCTTGATGTAGTTGAGGTTGATTGCGATAAGAACAAAAATCGGAATAAGCAGAAGTCGGGTCATACCCCAGACAATAAGGAAAGTGGTGAACATTTCCGTTGCTCTGTCGCTGAAAATTCCGTTATATGCCATAATAACGAAAATTCCCGCTTCCGCAAGAACATAGACCGAAATGCCGAGAAGAAGCTTCACCATAAATGACATTTCGCCGAATACTCTTCTGAGTTTTCTCGGAGTTTTTCTCTTGAATTTGCGGTAAATCATATAAAAAACGGTGTTTTTATATGCCTTGCCCATTTTTATTCTGACTGAAATTGAAGTCAGATAAGACAAAAGAAGCATTACGAATGCAACAAAGGTTGCTATAACAACAAGGTTATTAAGAACCATATTGACATCTGCCGCCGATGTCAGCCCGATAACCATCATCGCAACGGCAAAGAAACCGACGAGAATAAGAGTCAGGAAATCGAGCGGCATTCTGTCAACAAATCCGAGCACATATTCGCCCGTTTCGCTGTCAACGGTGCCTGCATTTATTGCCGCTACGGAAAGCAGAATAACTATGAAAAGAAGAGAGAAGAACAGCACCACAAAAACGAAATATTTGAGTGAGTTTGCTACCTCAATCCACTCAAACGCACTTTTGTAGCGGTCATTCGCCTGTGTATCGTTAACAAGAACCGCATAATTGATTTTAAGCGGAACAAGATTTTGTGTTCCGTCGGTTATATAGAAATCCGATGTTCCCGTGTATTCTGTATTATCCTTTGCAACTATATATGAATAGCCGCCCGAAGGCTCCCAGAAGAAATTGCCGTTGGTATCATAAACCGCAAAAACGAAATTTGTTTTGTTGGGAGAAAAATATTCCTCATAATAGTCAAGACGGTAATCCACATCGGAAACATAGTCGCCCTGAAGTGCCGCAAAATTTCTTTCCATTGAGCATCGGAAATAGTCCTCTGCTTTTTCGCAGTCGTCAAGCGAATAAATCTGAACCGCTATTGTTTTTGCTGTTTCACCGTTATTATCTTTATCGTAGAAATCATACTCAAAAAGATATGAAATTCCGAGAAAACAGCCGACAACAATAATAGTGAGTCCGATCAAAAGTATCGTCAGTGCCGAACCGTCGGCAGATGAACGCAATTTTTTATTCACGCAAATCTCTCCTTATCCTATGGATTCGGGAACCTTTTTGCTGACCATTTTATATCCGTGACCCCATGAAACCTTGAGATAATCGGGATTTGCGGGATCGATTTCGATTTTTTCACGAAGATGGCGGATATGAACGGTAACGGTGTTTTCCGCTCCGAGAGGATCATCGCCCCACACCTTGCGGTAAAGCTCCTTGGGTGAAAAAACCTTATCGGGATTTTCCATGAAAAATTTGAGAAGCATCATTTCGGTGGGTGTGAGATTTATGGGTTCACCGTCACGGGTAAGAGTTTTTGAGTTATCGTCAAGCTCAAGACCGCCGTTGCGGAGAATACCCGGCTTTTCGGTCTTAACCGCATTATCGGAACCGCCGAAGCGGACATATCTGCGGATCTGCGATTTTACTCTTGCCGTTACTTCAACAGGATTGAAGGGCTTTGTTATGTAGTCATCCGCACCCGCATTCAGACCGAGAATTTTATCGGTATCCTGGCTCTTTGCGGTGAGAAGAATAACGGGAATATTGTTGCCCTGCTCCCTGAGACTTGCAAGTGCACGGATTCCGTCCATCACGGGCATCATTATATCCATCAGAAGAAGGTGGATATCTTCATTTTCTATAATTTCAAGTGCTTCCTTGCCGTTTTCGGCTTCAATAATATTATAATCCTCGCTTGAAAGATAGATTCTGAGTGCCGAGCGGATATCGGCTTCGTCATCACAGATAAGAATGTTATACATATTGTTTCCTCTCTTTACCATTTTTTATAGGGACATTTCTGTCCTGCAAATGCCGCCCTGAATTCGGGATAGCATCCGCATTTAAGGCAGACTCCGCCCGAAAGAAAATCGCATCCTCCGCAAACATCAAGCCGCCTGCGGTACTCCTCATCGGATGCTTTTTCTTTTTCGGAAAGTCTGTCAATATGTTCTTTTATGCTTTTTAATGTGTCGTCTCTGCCGCTTTCAAGAAGAAAACAGCGTTTGCAAATGTGTTCCATATCTTAAATGAAAAATTAAAAATGAATAATGAAGAATTTCGGGTCGCTTCGCTCCGATTGAGTATTGCTCCGCAAAAACTGAAATCAATCCTCAATCCCGCTATGCTCGACTGCTCATTTCAAAAGGAGGTGGCACGGCATCAGGCCGTGACGGAGGATTGATTATAATTGCGTTGCAGACCCTTCATTACGAATTACGCACTACGAATTACGAATTTAACAACGCTGCAGGGAGGAAGAGTTGCGATAAATCCGTCTGCAGTTGCGGTATAGCCGCTGAATTCTTCGGTTCTGACCGCATCCTTTTCTTCAAACGAGTTATAATCCCACGGGCTGCCGCCGAGAATTTCAGCTCTTATTTCCTTAACCTCGGTATCGGCAATCTGACATTTGATTTCTGCCGCTTCGTCTGCCGATGTGTTGGTAACCGTTGCATAGATAACACCGTTTTCATCAACAGATGCACTCTCGATAAGCTGGGGGAATTTTCCGCTTTCCGCTTTAAGCTCGGGAGTTGTGATATATGAACCGAGAAGGGTGTTTTCCTGATGGTCTTTATACATTCTGAAAACATGATAGGTCGGAGTGAGAAGCATTTCCGCTCCGTCGGTAAGTGCAACGGACTGAAGAACATTGACTGTCTGTGCAATATTTGCCATATGCACTCTGTCGGAATGCTTGTTGAAAATATTGAGAGTCAGAGCGGCAACAATCGCATCACGCATTGTGTTCTGCTGATAAAGGAAGCCCGGATTTGTGCCCGGCTCAACATCATACCATGTGCCCCACTCGTCAACAATCAGACCAACCCTTTTTTCGGGGTCATGCTGATTCATTATGTCACCGTGACGGCGGACAAGCTCTTCCATTTTGTAGGCTTTTCCGATAGTGATATCATATTCATCCTTTGTAAATTCAAGCGCACTTCCTTTGCGGTGCCATTCGTGAGGAATTGTGTAATAATGAAGCGAAAGACCGTTCATTCTGCTGCAAGCTTTCTGAAGAAGAACCTCAGTCCAATGATAATCAAATTCATTTGCACCGCAGGCGATTCTGTAGATATGCTTGTTGCTGTCATAATCACGCACAAAAGTTTCGTAGCGTCTGAATTCGTTGGCATAAGCTTCAGGGAGCATATGACCGCCGCAGCCCCAGCTTTCGTTGCCGATGCCGAAATACTTGACATTCCAGGGCTCTTCGTGACCGTTTGCCTTGCGAAGGTCAGCCATGGGAGATGTGCCGTCAAGAGTCATATATTCAACCCATTCGCTCATTTCCTGAACCGTGCCCGAACCGACATTGCCGTTGATATAGGTATCACAGCCGAGCTGACGGCAAAGTTCAAAGAATTCATGAGTGCCGAAGCTGTTATCCTCAACAACGCCGCCCCAATGGGTATTGATCATCTTTTTTCTGTTTTCCTTGGGACCGATGCCGTCTTTCCAATGGTATTCATCGGCAAAACAGCCGCCGGGCCAACGGAGCACGGGAATTCCCATTTCTTTAAGAGCATCAACAACATCCTTTCTCATGCCGTTGACATTGGGAATATCGGAATCCTCTCCTACATAAAGTCCTTCATAAATGCATCTTCCGAGATGCTCGGAAAAATGGCCGTAAATATCCTTGCGGATTCTTGAAATCTTCTGATTGGGATTAATGAGATATTTTTCCATAAAAAAGCTCCTTTATAA
>JAZOVN010000265.1:0-8858 GCA_045658725.1 Acutalibacteraceae bacterium | reverse complement strand
CAAAATAAAGGTGAATGAGGTTACCTGCGAAACAATACAAAAATATTTCGACGAAAAGAAAGTATCCGGGAACAAAATAACCGGCGATGGTCTTGCTCCCAAAACACTTAAAAGTCATATGACGGTATTTAAGTTGATTTTTAAATTGGCAAGAAAGCAAAAAATAATTTATGAAGATTGTCTGGAGTTTGTAGATCTTCCAACACACTCTCCCCAAAAAGTTAATTTCTACAATGCAGAAGAAGTTCAAAAAGCTTGGGAAGCACTTAAAGACGAAAGAATCTTCCATCTGCTCTTTGCAACAGTTTATTTTGGTATGCGCAGAAGTGAGGTTCTTGGTCTTCGCTGGGATGCAGTTGATTTTGAAAACAAGATGCTTGTTGTAAAACATACAGTTGTAACATACAACAACAAGATTGTTGCAAAGGATTCAACCAAAACCGAATCAAGCAACAGAACATATCCTCTGTCAGATGAAATGATTATGTTTTTCAAATGGCTCAAGGCTCGTGAGGAAGAGGAAAGGGCTATTTGCGGTAAAGACTATATTGAAAACGATTATATTTTCAAATGGCCCAACGGCAAGACCTATGACCCTGACTATATTTCAAAACGCTTCAAAAAACTTTTGAAAAAGAATAATTTGAAACATATCAGATTTCATGATTTACGCCATAGCTGTGCAGCAGTGCTTTTGTCTAACGGACTTGAGCTTTTTGATGTTAAAGAATGGGTTGGTCATTCAGATATAAATATTACTGCAAAGTTTTACGGTCACCTTGATATGAAAAGAAAAAAGGCTCTCGGTAACACTATCGGAAATTCTATAGGCTTCAAAACTGTTGTGTAGTATAGCTTTGAGGCATCTGTTGTTAGAAAAATGTTAGAACAAGCGTGTTTTTTGGATGTTTTCAGAAGGACATAAAAAAGCCGAAACTCCTTGATATACAAGGAGTTTCGGTATGGCGCGCTGCAAGGGATTCGAACCCCTGACCTTTTGGTTCGTAGCCAAACACTCTATCCGGCTGAGCTAGCAGCGCATATTCACTTTGACAATCGGTTGAGTTCCGATTGCCAAAGTATAATATCACATAAATAAAGAAAAATCAATACCTAATTTGAATTTTTTTGAAATATTTTTTATTTTGCGGTTTTTGATAACTTTTCCGATATGAATTTATACAGTAAAACCGTAATGAAATACCCTGCAACGCCGTAAACAATTCCTGCAACAGCACCGCCGATAACATCCGTGCAATAGTGAACATGCAGATAAACTCTTGTGAATCCCATGAGTGCCGCCGCAACAAACATCGGGATTCCCACGCTCATTTTCTTTGTTGCAACCGTCAGACCCGTCGCCGCCGCAAAAGCCGCCGCTGTATGTCCCGAAGGGAACGACCAGCTTGAGGGGTATCCGACAAGTTCGGGGTACACATAACCTTTTGCCCACCTTGCGGCAAGCTCGGGAAATTCCTTTATTCCTTCCCAATCCGTGAGAAGATTGAACGGTCTCGGGCGTGCAATGGGATTTTTCAGAAGAAGGTTATTGAAAATTTTCATAACTGCAATGCTCATCAGAACAGCGATACCTGCCTTGCGGGTTTTCTTCGGAATAAGAAGCACCGCACCGAGCACAATCCAGATTATTCCGCCCTCTCCGAGATGTGTATAAGCTGTCATCACGGTATCAAGAACCGCATTGCGGAGCGATTCGGTTATCCACGCAAAAACCGCAAGATCAAAATTAAGAATTGATTCCATAAACATTTTCCTTATCAAAAAAGCCGAAAACCAGCGGTCTTCGGCTTTTGTTTTTTTATTTTGCTTTCTTTGCTTTCATTTCTGCAAACTTTGCTTCGATTTTGGGATAAACCGCATCATAAAGCTTTGCAAAGATGAAATAACCGATAACAGCATAAATAATGCCTACGAATGCACCGACGATAACATCGGTGGGATAATGAACGCCGACATAAATTCTTGACATACCCATAAGGAATGCAAAAATGAATGCTGCAACTGAAACACCCTTGTTTTTGAGTGTCATTGCAATTGCCATTGCAAAAGTGAATGCCGATGAGGTGTGACCTGAGGGGAATGAAAGCGACTTTGATGACATATAGTCAACAATTGCGGGCCACTCGTAGCCTGCATTCCATTTTTCAGCAAAGCCGGGGAAACGGTCGATTGACCAGTCAACCTTGCCGAAAAGTCCAACCCAATCATATTCTCTGCCGTATTCTTCAAAAGCCTTCTGTGCGGCCTGGGGAAGAATGGTGAGGTTATAGGGTCTGGGTCTTTCCATGATGGGCTTGATAAGCTCGTTGTTGAGAAGAGTCATAACAAGAAGCGAACCGAGGCACACGAGACCTGCTTTTCTTGTTTTCTTGAAGCAAAGCATGACAAGACCGAGAACGATGAAAAAGATACCTTCATCACCGAGAGTTGTGATTATCTTCATAATGGGAGTAAGCCAATCCATTCTGATGAAATCTCTGAAGGCTTCGAATATTGCGAGGTCAAAATTAAGTATGGATTCCAAAAAATATCATCCTTTCATTTTTATTGATATATATTATCGCTTTTATTTGCAAAAATTTCAAGTCTTAATTAAAAGTTTTTTCATTTTTAATTAAAAAACATTATCATTTATTGCAATTCGGTAAATCTTGGGTTATAATAAATGTTATCTATACAGATTGAGAGGATATAAATTGAAAACACAGATTATTGACATAAATAATGCTGCCGAATTCGATTTGTTTGTTGAGTCACACGAAAACGGTCATTTCCTTCAGACCTCGCTGTGGGCAAAAGTCAAGGATGACTGGAAGTGGTTCGGCATCATCTGCAGGGATGACAGCGGAAAAATCACGGGCACCATGGGTGTGCTTCTTCGCAAGATTTCAAAGCTCCCCTATCACATGATGTATGCACCGAGAGGTCCCGTGTGCGACTTCGACGACAAAGAAACTTTTTCGGCTCTCATTGAAGCGGCAAAGCAGGAAGGCAAAAAATACAATGCATATGAACTGAAAATTGATAAGGATGTTCCCGTTGATAACGAAGAATACAGAGCCATTGCTCTTTCGCAGGGCTTCAGATTCAAGGAACGCACAATCAATTTTGAGGATTTTCAGTGCAGATATGTTATCAGAATTCATCTCAACGGAAGAACGGAAGATGAAGTTTTTGCCGCATTCCATTCCGACCACCGCAGAAAAATCCGCATTGCAATAAAAAACAATGTTGAAATAAAAATTCACGGCAGCGAAAAAGCAGAGGTTTTCTATTCGCTGATGAAAGAAACCTGCGAAAGAGACGGCTTTGAGCTTCGCTCCGCCGCATACTTTGCAAAAATTCTTGATGCATTCGGAGACAAAGCAAGGCTTTATCTTGCATATTATGAAGGTGAACCGATTGCAGGTGCGATATCCGTGCTCTGGGGCGATAAGGTCTGGTATTTTTACGGAGCATCCTCAAACTCCAACCGCAAGGTTATGCCGAATTATCTCATGCAGTGGGAAATGATAAAATGGGCAATCGAAGAGGGCTGCAGAATATATGATTTCAGAGGTGTTGCTGGCGTTATAGACGAAAGCAATCCGCTTTTCGGACTTTACCGCTTCAAGCACCGCTTTGACGGCGATTATGTTGAATTCATGGGCGAAATGGATCTGATAACCAAGCCGACTGCCGCAAAAATCGTTGCCGCATCACAGGAAATACTCAAAAAATTAAGATAAAGGAGAAACGGAAATGATAAATGTTACAGTATGGAACGAAGGCGTTCACGAAAAACTCAGCAATGAGGTTGCGGGAGTTTATCCCGCAGGCATTCACGGCTGCATAAAAAATTTCCTTTCATCTCAGGAAGATTTCAATGTCCGCACCGCAACACTCGCTCAGCGCCGCTGCGGTCTTTCGGATGAAGTGCTCGATTCCACGGATGTTCTTATCTGGTGGGGTCACATGGCACACGATAAAGTTCCCGATAAGCTCGTTGAAAAAATACATAAGAGAGTGCTTGCAGGCATGGGACTCGTTGTTCTTCATTCGGGTCACCACTCCAAGATTTTCAGATCTCTTATGGGTACAACCTGTAATCTCCGCTGGAGAGACGGCGACAGAGAAAGAATCTGGAACATCAATCCCACTCATCCCATTGCAAAGGGTATTCCCGCTCATTTCAGCCTTGCTGTTGAAGAAATGTACGGCGAGCAGTTCGATATCCCCAAGCCCGATGAAATAGTATTTCTCGGTTGGTTCTCGGGCGGTGAGGTTTTCCGTTCGGGATGCTGCTGGACCAGAGGTCTCGGTAAGATTTTCTATTTCCAGCCGGGTCACGAAAGCAATCCCACCTTCCATAATGAATATGTTCAGAAAATCATTATCAACGCAGTCCGTTGGGCTGAACCCGCAGTAAAAGTTATTGAGCCCATCCCCTGCCCTCACAAAAAGATTTCTCCCGAAGAAAGATACAAGGAGAGCCTGACAAGATAATGGATACATTCAAAATAAAAAAGCTGCGTGAAAACGCAAAAATTCCGTTCAGGGCAACACCCGGAAGTGCAGGTATGGATCTTTATGCCTGCATTGACGAGCCTATAACTCTCGAAGGCGGAGAAAAAGCCGTTATTCCTACGGGAATAGCAATTGAGCTTCCGTCAGCAGAGCTCGGTGCATTTGTTTTCGCAAGAAGCGGTCTTGCAATCAAGCACGGTATCGGTCTTCTCAATTCTGTCGGCGTTATTGACAGCGACTACAGAGGTGAAATCTGCGTAGGCGTTATCAATCAGCTCAAAGAGGCATATACAATTAATCCCGACGAAAGAATTGCACAGCTTGTTATTATGCCCGTTTCACTTATAACACCCGTTGAAGCGGATGAACTTGATGAAACAGAAAGAGGCGCAGGCGGCTTCGGTTCAACAGGAAAAAACTGATATGGAATTACCTGAAAGAAAACACCCCAGATTAAAAGATTATGATTACAGTTCCAGCGGATATTACCATATTGTCATAAACACACAAGACAATCTTCCGATTTTGTCAAGAGTAGGGCGGGGGCTTGCTCCCGCCGAAGAAATAACCGTTCACCTCTCTTCAATCGGTAAGATTGCAGAAAAACAGCTTTATGAACTGAAAGAACGGTTCCCATATGTTGAGATTGACAATTACGCGATTATGCCCAATCACATCCACGCTATAATCATTCTGAAGGAAGATGAAACGGCGGGAGCAAGCCCCCGCCCTACCGTTCCCGATATAATCTGCGCATATAAATCACTTGTAACCAGGCTGGCTAATAAAGCAGACAATACTCCGGGAAGAAAAATTTTCCAGACATCTTTTTTTGATTCCGTTATCAGAAACGACAAAAACTATCTTGAAGCCCTTCGCTACATAGACGAAAATCCTCTTAAGCATCATTTGAAGAAAAACAAACTTCTTTAAGAAGGTAAAATTATGAAAAAAACATTAAACATTCTTTCGGTAACCGATCTTGCGGTGATTGGAATCTGGGCAATTGCCCTTGCTGTTTCAAGACTCACTGCAGAAACTCCGTATGCAAACTATATTGCCGCCGCATTCGTTATCATTTATGCAATTGCGATTGTTGCGGTTGCTGCATACACGGTTGCATCAATCATTCTTCTTATCAAAAAGAAAAAATTCTCTCTTCCCCTTCTGCTTTTCACCTACATAACAAACATTGCGTGGGTCGCAATTATATTTATGGTTATTGATTATGCAGGAGAATACATTTCAAGATTAGGATGATATCATGAAAAAAATCATAAGCATTATCTGCGTTATTGCGGTTATTTTCTCATCATTAACCGTTTTTTCGTTTGCAGGGAACGAAGATTTCAAACCCTATGATAACAGCAGATTTTTTGAATACGGTGACTACGAAATTCATTACAGAGTTGTTCCTGCAGAAGGTGAAATGAAGGGCAGAATCATGATGCTTCACGGCTTTCTCTGCTCCACATATGCATGGCGTAACATGGCTGAAATTCTTTCAGAAGAAGGCTATGAATGCGTTATGGCAGACCTTCCGAATTTCGGTTTCAGCACAAGAGAATCCGACGGCATTGAAATTGTTGACCGTGAAATTCTCATTACAGAGCTCATGAAGAGCATTGCTCCCATGGATGAATGGATTATCGCAGGTCACTCAATGGGCGGAGGTGTTGCAGTCAACATTGCAATCAACAACCCCGTTGAAAATCTTCTGCTTTACTGTCCCGCACCTCAGAGCGAATTTCCCGATGCCATGGAAGGTCTTATGACCTCGGGATTCATGAAGTGGTTTATGAATATCTTCTTCAATTACGGCACACGCTGTGAGCCGCTTGTAAAGATGATTATTTATGCCGCAACAATGGATTGGGATTTTGCAATGGATTATAATGTTACGGGAGTCACCGATGCAACTCAGTATAACGGATTCGGCGGCGGTCTTTGCGAAATGATGTTCAATGTCAAAGCCACCGACCTTGAAAACGCATCAAAGGTTGAATGCCCCGTGCTTCTTGTCAATGCAAGCAAGGATATCATCATCAACGACACAATGAAATCTCAGATGGCGGAAGCCTTCCCCGATGCAACAACATATATTGTTGAGGGCGGCGGACATCAGTGCATCGAAAACAGAGCAGAGGAAATCTGCGATGTTACTCTTGATTTTATCAAATAATAATTTTTAAGGGCAACCGCACAGGGATGCCCTTATTTATTTTCGCAAAAAATGTATGCCTAAAGCATTTCTGCCGCTGTGCAGACTTATCATACAACCCGTATATGCGGTTATGACCTGCCTGAATCCTTTGTTTTTCAGCATATCCGAGATTTCAGTAAGCTCCGCATCGGATACCCCTGAATGATAGAGAAATACCGTTTCAAAATCAATATTTTTATGATTCAAAAGCTGTTCTTCTGCATATTGCAGACGGACAGCTTCCGTTTTTCCTCTGTACTTTCTGATGACATCTATTTTTCCGTCAACCATAGCGGCACAGGGCTTGATTGACAGCAGGTTTGCACCGAAAGCAGCGGCAGCGGAACACCTGCCCGAACGGCGGAGAAAATCAATGCTGTCAAGAAGATAGCTGACATTTGTTTTCGGCACAAGTGAGAGCAAAGCGGCATAAATTTCTTCGGCACTCATTCCGTCATCACGCATTTTGCAGCCTTTAAGTGCAAGCAAAGAGATTCCGCCTGCAAGGGAACGGGTATCAATAACATAAACATCTTTAAATCTTGCTGAAGCAATTTTTGCATTCCTGCAGGTTGATGAAAGCTCCGAACAAAACGAAAGATGAACAACAGCCTTGTTTTCTTTAACAAACGAGCTGAAAAAATCCATGTATTCTCCGGGAGAAACAGCAGATGTTTTCGGAATGATACCCGTTCTGTCAACATAATCAAAAATTCCGCAGGCATTTGTATCAACACCGTCACTTTTTTCCTCACCGCCGATAATAACATGCATGGGCATGATTTTTATCTCATGTCTGTCTGCGATTTCTTCGGGGATATCTGCCGCACTGTCTGCGGTAATAACAACCTGTTTCATTTGATTCCCTCCGCTTTTTCCGTATTTTGCATCAAAAAAACAGAATTATACTATATCGGTGCCGGGATAATAATGCATAAGTATTTCTCTCCATGAAAAGCCCTGACGGGCCATATAATCCGCACCGTATTGACTCATTCCTACACCGTGGCCGTAACCGTAACATGTAAAAACAAATTTTCCGCCGCTGTATTCCGCATCAAAACATAAGGACCGAAGTCCGAATTCTTCTCTTATTTTTGATGCGTTTATTTCTTTTTCACCCACGGTCAGACTTTTTGTGTATCCGAAATCATCTTTTTCGTTTTTACCCAGCCATCCGTCAGCATCGCCCGTGAGTTTTGCTCCGCATGATTCAGCTGCTTTTTTAAACTCTTCTTCAGTCAACACCGTTTTTTTCTCATAATCGGGCGAAAGTCTGTCTCCGGGACTTTCAACGCTTATCAGATAAGGTATTTCACTTCCCCACATACTTTCCGCACTCTGCGTTGACCCTGCACTTATTGCATGGTAAAGAGCAAGAGCCGTTTCGCCCTCATACACAAGATAATATCCGTAAACCTCATCGACCGCCGCTGTTATTTTTGCTTCGTATTCATCATATTTCTCCCCCCACTTTTCTTTTCTCTGCTTTCTGCTCAGATAACCCTGATGAATATCGGGATTATCAGTTATGTCTGCGGTGCCGAGCGATTTATCCTTATGCTTTTCGTTCTGCTCGCAGGTCTTTTTTGCATATGTATAGCATGCAACCGCCTGAGCTTTGAGAGCTTCCGTGTGATAAAGTGCAGACATTTCCGCCGCAACACAGCCGACAATATATTCTTTCATCCCGACCTTTTCGGCTTTACCGCTTGATGACGACATAACGGAAATATATTTTTCGTTTTCTGTGGCATCCGACGCTTTTTCTTCATATATCTTCACGGGATTTTTTTCATCGGGAGCACCTCCGACAGCGGCAACGGGGCAGAGAATAAGTGCCAGCGCAATTATGATGCATATAATAAGATTAATCCGCATGAATTCAATCTCTCCTTTATCGCAAATTGTATACTTGACTTTTATATATTAATTGATATATAATAAATTAATTATAGAATGGATGATTATATATTTTTAGTTGGAGGAAAACAATATGTCCACAATCGAATCAAGAATTGAGCGTGAATATATAGAAAAATTATGCGATCAGATACGCAAATATAACTATATCGAGCCGTCGGATTTCGACCGTTTCAATGTCAAGAGAGGTCTGAGAAATTCAGGC
>JAZOVN010000264.1:0-13381 GCA_045658725.1 Acutalibacteraceae bacterium | reverse complement strand
ATCGATGCATATGTAAAGATTCCCGTAGATGCAGCTCCCACAGGCTTCACTTATGATGCTGACGAAGCTAACTACATTGAAGGCGTTGTTGCCGGCGACGGTTCAACAATCTTCAAGGTATACTACGAGAGAAACAGCTACAAGATTACCTTCAACGGTAACGGCGGTACAATCAACGGTAACCCCGATAAGGTTGATACCTACTTCTACGGTGCACAGGTAGCAGTTCCCGCAGCAGAGAGAACAGGCTACGACTTCGCAGGATGGGATGCAGCAGTTCCCGCAACAATGCCTGCTGAAGATGTAACTCTTAACGCACAGTGGACTGAAGCTGTTTACACAGCAACATTCAAAGCATATCCCGGTGCATTTGCAGACGGCGAAACATCAGTAACCGTTGAATATGCATACGGTGCAGAAATTGCAAAGGCAGCAGATCCCGTTCGCGATGGCTATAGCTTCGCAGGTTGGGAAGGCTACACAGACGGTATGACAATGGATGCAGCAGATGTAACCTTCACCGCAACATGGACTGAAGTTTACTATGATGCAATCTTCTATGCCGATGAAACACTTGATGCTGCAACAGCAACAACAATCAACGCACAGTACACCAAGGAATACAACATTCCCATCGATCCCGCTAAGGAAGGTTACACCTTCACTGGCTGGAACAAGGTAGTTGACGGCGAAGCAACAAATCTTCCCGGCAACCTCGGTGTTGCAGGTTCCGCAAAGGTAATGCCTCTCGGCGGCGAAGAATACTATGCAACATGGGAAGTAAATGAGTATAACCTCGTTTACCGTGCAAACAACGGTACATTCAACGGCGAAGCTAACCTCACTTATAAGGTTGCTTACGGCACAGCTAAGGCTGATATGCCCGTTCCTGCAGAGCCCACAAGAGAAGGTTACACCTTCGCAGGCTATAACGCAGAGCTTCCCGCAACAATGCCCGCACAGCAGGTTAACCTCCTTGCTCAGTGGGAAATCAACACCTACGATGCAATCTTTGATGCAGGCGAAGGCGTATTTGAATCCACAGGCGAATCAACAGAAACAACAGAAGTTACATTTGAAGATTCAATCTTCGCTCCCGACGAAGCTCCCGTTAAGGAAGGCTATGAATTCGGCGGTTGGGCAGATGCAGACGGTAACGTTTACTATCCTGGTGATGAAATCGGTCCCATGGGTGCAGACGATGTAACCTTTGAAGCTATCTGGACAGCTAAGGAAGACACTGCATACACAGTTAACCACTACTACATGGATGCTGAAGGCACCTATGACAACGCAGAGGTTGTTACCGAAAACCTCACAGCAGAAACAGATTCAACTGTAACTGCAGCTCAGAAAGATAAGGATAACTTCACATTTGATGCAGCAGCATCAACAGTTGAAGGCGTTGTAACAGCAGACGGTGATCTCGTTCTTAACCTCTACTATGTAAGAGAAAAGAATACACTCACAGTTTATGATGATAACAACAATGTTCTTTCAACAGAAGAAGTTTACTTTGATGCTCCCATCAGCATTGCAGAGCCCACCAAGGAAGGCTACACCTTCGACGGTTGGAAGGATGCTGAAGGCAATGATGTAACAGTTCCCGCAACAATGCCCGGCGATAAGCTTGACATTTATGAGAGCTGGACACTCAACAACTACAATGTAACATTCGATGCTAACACAGGCGCATTTGCAGACAGCGAAACAGTCAAGACCGTTGCAACAAACTACGGCGAAGCTGTTATTGCTCCCGCAGAAGAACCCATCAAGGCAGGTCACACCTTCCTCGGCTGGTTCGATGCTAAGGAAAACGGCAACTCCGTTGATACTTACACATCAATGCCTGCACTTGCAGACGGTGAAACTCTTACCTTCTATGCAAGATGGGATGCAGACAAGAATGATTACACAATCAAGATCTATGAGATGCAGCCCAACGGCCAGTGGCCTGAAGAGCCCACCTCAATGGTAATCAACAACGCTGAGGTTGGTGAAACCGTTACAGCGAACATCAAGGTTCCTGCAGGCTTCACTCTCAACGAAGAAAAGAGCACAATTGAAGGCGTAGTTCCTGCAGAAGGCGAGCTTGTTCTTGAAGTTTATCTTGAAAGAGCACCTCATACCTTCACTGCAATCGTTGACGGCGTTAAGCTTGTTGATGCTAAGGAATACTACTTCGACGAAACAGTTGAGCAGATAGCTGTTCCCACTAAGGCCGGCTACACCTTCGCAGGTTGGTCAACAACCGAAAACAGCGCAACTGTTGATACAGTTTACCCCGCAAGAATGCCCAACAACAGCGTAACAATCTACGGTGTATGGACAGTTAACGGCTATGACGCAATCTTCAATGCAGGCGAAGGCTCATTTGATGATGGCTCAAAGACAGAAAGCGTTAAGGTAGACTTCGGTCAGAATATCACAGCTCCCACAGAAGAGCCCTCAAGAGAAGGCTTCGAGTTCGGCGGCTGGCAGGATGCACAGGGCAATGTTTATCAGCCCGGTGATGTTGTAGGTACAATGGGCAAGGATGGCGCAACATTTGACGCTGTTTGGAACAGATCCAACTTCACAGTAACCTTCTACGGTTATGAGGCACTTGCAGAATCACCCTACAAGTCAGTTAATCCTTCAGTAGTTCTTGACTCCGCAAACTATGATTTCGGCGAAGTTATCACATTCCCCACAGAGGAAAGCTTCCCCGCAAATGCACAGATTGACGGCGATTACTACACATTCGTTGGTTGGGCAAAGACTGCAGACGGCACTGTACTTTCAAATTCAGAGCTTTACACTCAGACAATGCCTGCTGAGGATGCAGCATACTACGCAGTTTACGAACGCGTTAAGGTTATGCTTATCCCCAACGATGATGCTCAGTATTGGGCAGACAGCAACTCCAACTGCACAACAGTTATCGACAGAGCCGGCGGCACAGTTGATGATTATGATGCAGCAACCAGCACATGGTATGTATACGGTCTTACAGATAAACTCCGTATCGAAACAACTTACGATATGAAGCGTCTCGATACTTATGTTGATGTAAGCGGTGACGGTTACTATGAAGTTGTTGACTTCAAGGTTAAGGACGGTTCCGTAGGTACCGGTACTGTAATCAATGTTTATGATAATGTAACAGGCGAGCTTGTTGAAAGCTTCTGGATTATCATCTACGGCGATCTCAACGGTGACGGCGTTATCTCCAACCTTGACTACACAATCGCTCTTGCAGAAGACGCAGGCGAAACAACCTGGAGCCGTAAGATTGATACTGAAAACTATGTCCACTACAAGGCAAAGGCTGCCAATGTAAACGGCGACACAATCTTCAGCATCACTGACGCTGCTCAGATTAACTACTATGTACTCGGTACAGTAAGAATTAATCAGGCAACAGGTATAGCATATAACAAATAAGCAAAGTCCATAATAAAACGCCCCTCGGTGCAAACCGGGGGGCGTTTGCAGGTTGTCGGGTCGCCGACCCCTACGATTATTTCGTTTATGATTCAGCGACTTTATCGACAGTCAAAAAAATGTCCCTCGGTGCAAACCGGGAGGCGTTTGACTGTTTATACAATAAAAAAATAAACCCATGTCGCAAATGCAACATGGGTTTTGAAAGTTTAATCTTCGAGCACGGCTCTTCTGTATTTTTCAATCATATGGCGTGCGGTTTCAACCGTGTTTTCGTCGGTCGGAGCATCTGGATTTGCTGTTGAAAGCCATTTCTTTTCAAATTCGGCATAATTTTTATAGAACTGATTGCCTCTGTAAATGTTTCTTTCGCAATGCTGTTTTCTTGTTGTGGTTGAGAATTTTCTTCTCTTTGGGAATTCATATGCAAGTCTTTCAAAGAAGCTTTGCCAGCGTTTGACATAATATGTTTTGATAAGACCGCCCCATTCCTTCCACGCATAGTCATAGTTGACGGTGCTGTTAACGGGTCCCCATAAAGTAATCTGAGTAAGAAGGTTAAGTTCAAAATTCTGCTTGTCTTTTTCTGTGAAAGCAAGGTCACCCGCTTCCTTGAGATGTTCATGAAGCGTAAGCTCGGGTCTTGTCTGAAGAAGAGCATCGAGTTCTTCGCAGATTTTAAGGAATGCGTTTGATGAGCGTTCAAAAATGCTTACATCACGGTTGTTGAAGCCATACATTACCTTGTCATAAAGATTTGAAACATAGTTGCTCATAGTCTGACGGGTGATGTCGCAAACATCAAAGGCATAACCGTCTTTGGTTGCGTTTTCGGCACTGAGAAGAAGCTCTGCCGCCTTGAAAAGTGTTTTGTTATCATAGCGAAGCTCGCGGATATCGTTGGGTGCGGTGTGATTGAGCTCTGTTGCGGGTCTTGCACAGATAACCGAACCCGTTTCTCTGCCCGTGCATTTTTCATTGTAGCAGGTTTCGCTCAGAAGCATCATAGCGTCAACAAGGCACTTTTCCTTGCTTCCGTAGCGGCGGAATGCATAATCGCGGAGCCATTCGTCAAGCTTGACGGAAGAGTCTTCCGTCAGCATCTGGAATGCAAGGTCATAATAAAGAGGATTCTGGAAAATACCTTCCATGAACAGTCCCGTACCAACGCAGTTGTCACAGTCAAGAGCGGCATAAGGATTGTCCGCAAGAGCTTTTATGCTGCCGTGAAGGGTGTTACGGTCGCCGAAGTTATGAAGATTTCCGAGAATAAAATCATAACCCCAGAAATTGTCGGTTTCCTTATATTTAGTGCCGTCAAGATCAAGAATAAGAAGTCTTTCTTTTGGAACGGATTTGACTATCTGATCACGAAGCGACCAGCTCTGCATAACCCACACAGAGTCCTTATCAAAATCTTTATACATTGTGTCAATCGCTCTGCCGACTTTCCAAAAATAATCCCTTGTTTTAACGGCAGGTGCATTTTCATGGAAGGGATCGCATGCATAGTAGTGATATGCACCAAAAAGCTGACGCTGTTTTTCGAGAAGTGCAGTGCCGAATTTTTTAAATACGGGGTCAGTCGGGTCAAGCTGATAAGTAATCGGGAAGTTGCACCATGAAGGCACCATACGAAGGCGTACTTTGTTGAAAAGCTTGCTGATTGTTGCAGGAACAGTACCTGCAAAACCCTGCTGAATGGGTGTCATGCCAAGCTCAACTTCACGCTCGATAATCTTTTTGCCGAGTTCAAGACGGCTTTCGATATATCTGACATCGGTAAGGCTGAAATATCCCGTTATGTTATTCATAAGCTGCCACGGCCAGAAGCCGGGGCCTGAAAGGAAAGAGAGTGCACCCGTTTCGCTGTATGTAAAGTCACGCATGGTGTAATACCACACAGCCTCACTGCCTACAACAGAAAGAGGCATATTGATGCCGTTCATGGCCATGAAATCTATTTCTTTTTCCCATCTGTCCCATTTCCAGTAAGCAAAGGAATAACCGAGGGTGCAGTAATTCATATATGCTCTTCTTTTCTGCGGAATAACCTTGCTGATTTTTCCTTCAAAAAGGGGAGCGGAGGTAACTGAAAATTCCGTGTTGCCGCAATGAGAAATATTTACTCCGCAATATGCTTTAAGATATGCATAATATCCCATCGCCTGGCTGATTTTACAGTCGCCGCAGATAACGATTTTTCCGTTTTCACAGAAAACTTCGTAGGTATTCTTTCCGTCAACGCTTTCAATGCTGCGAAGTTCAAACATTTCTGCAATTTCAGGGGTGTTTCTTAAAATAAGATTTTTCATTTTGTTCTCCGAAAAATATATAATCAATTTATTATACTATAAAATATCGGTTCAGGCAAGGTGTTTTGATTAATTAACAGATTGTTTAATGATTTTTATTGATAATATGATAAAATGAATCGAAAAAGCATATTTCGGGCATGGAAAACAATAAAAATTTTTCATAAATTATCAAATAATGCTTTACACTTTGCTATAAATAAAGTAAAATATATATTAATTATAATATAAAAGGCGGTGCTTGAAATGCAACCTGTTTATAAGCGAATCCTTCTCAAGCTCAGCGGCGAGGTTCTCGCAGGCGGGAAGGGTCACGGCTTTGATTTTGACACTATCAACTCAATCTGCAAATCGGTCAGTGAACTGACAAAGCTCGGCATTGAAGTCGGTCTTGTTGTCGGCGGAGGTAATTTCTGGAGAGGCCGTTCGGGCGGAAGCATGGACAGAACCCGTGCAGACCATATCGGTATGCTCGCAACTGTTATGAATTCTCTTGCTCTTGCTGATACACTTGAACAGCACGGAGTGGATGTAAGGGTTCAGAGTGCAATTGAGATGCATCAGATTGCAGAAACCTATATCAGAAACAAGGCTGTCCGTCATCTTGAAAAAGGCAGACTTGTTATTTTCGCCAGCGGAACAGGCAATCCCTTCTTCTCAACGGATACCTGTGCGGCACTCAGAGCAGCCGAAATCAAGGCTGATATCATCTTCAAGGCAACCAATGTTGACGGCGTTTACGATAAGGACCCCAACAAATACGCAGATGCAGTCAAATATGATGTTGTAACACACAGCGAGGTTCTTGAAAAAGACCTCAAGGTAATGGATTCAACGGCAGCGTCACTCTGCCGTGACAATAATATTCCGATTCTCGTTTTCAATCTTGAAAATCCGGAAAACATAATAAAAGCAGTTCTCGGTGAAAACATCGGAACAATAGTCAAGGAGGGCTAATAATATGCAGACAGTATTTGCAATGGCAGAAGAAAAAATGGGCAAAACCCTTAACGCACTCAAAAACGAATATTCAGCAATGAGAGCAGGAAGAGCAAACGCTTCCGTTCTTGACAAAATCAAGGTTGACTATTACGGCACACCCACTCCCATCAATCAGATGGCTGCTGTGGCTGTTGCAGAAGCAAGAATTCTTACTGTTCAGCCTTGGGACACCTCAACACTTCATGCAATCGAAAAGGCAATTCAGGCATCGGATATCGGCATTAATCCTCAGAATGACGGCAGAATCATCCGCCTTGTATTCCCCCAGATTACAGAGGAACGCCGTAAGGAACTCTGCAAGGATGTAAAGAAGCTTGCAGAAGATTCAAAAGTATCGGTCCGTTCAACAAGAAGAGACTGCATCGATAAGGTAAAGAAGATGGAAAAAGCATCCGAAATCACCGAAGACGATCTTAAGCATGCAGAAAAGAAGCTTCAGGATATCACCGATAAATACATCAAGGATATCGAGAAGGTAGCAGACGAAAAAGAAAAGGATATCATGGAAATCTGATTTTATGTATATTCGGAGAGGGCGGCTGATGCTGCCCTCTCACACAGCGAAAGAAGGTTGAAAAATGACTGAACAGGAGCTTTCAAAAATAACTTTGCCCCGTCACATAGGAATTATTATGGACGGTAACGGCAGATGGGCAAAGCAAAGAGGATTCAGACGAAGCGAAGGACATAAAGAAGGCGCAAAGGTTTTCAGAAGAATCTGTGACTATGCTGCCGAAATCGGAATTGAGTGCCTGACTTTTTATGCTTTTTCAACCGAAAACTGGAAACGCCCCGCCGATGAGGTTGAGGCGATAATGAATCTCTTCAGAGATTATCTTTTTGAAGCACAAGAGAGAGAAGAAGAAAATCAGGCAAAGGGAATGCGTATCCGCTATATCGGCGACAGAAAAGCATTGCCCGAAGATATAGTTAATCTGATTGAACAGCTCGAAAAGAATTCGGCTGATAAAAACACAATAACAATCAATCTTGCCGTTAATTACGGAGGAAGAGATGAGATTCTTCATTCCGTTAAAGAAATCGCAAAAAAAGTTGCGGCAGGTGAGCTTGATCCCGAAGAAATAACTTTGAAAAATATAGACGAAAATCTCTACACGGCAGGTCTTCCTGACCCTGATCTCATAATCAGACCGAGCGGAGAATACCGTCTTTCCAATTTCCTTATCTGGCAGGCAGCATATTCGGAATTCTGGTTTTCGGATATACTCTGGCCTGATTTCACAGCCGATGATCTGGATAAGGCAATTATAGATTACGGCAACAGAAACAGAAGGTTCGGAGGTGTATGAGCAAAACAAATAACTTTAAAACCATAATGAATTGAGAGTGAAAAACAATGAAAGTAAGAATAATAACAGGTGTAACCTGTGCACTTATAGTAATAATGCTGCTTGTGTTTACAGGCCTCGGCTATCAGGGAGTAATGAGCATTCCCATGGGTGCCATCGCAGCAATCGCAGCATACGAAATGATGCGTGTTTCAAAATGTGAAAACAAAGTGCTGACCGTTGTTTCAATGGTGTTTGCGGCAATCGGTCCTGCTTATGTTGATTTCGGGCTTCAGAAATATATTCCCGTTCCGCTTTCGGCAGTTCTGATTATTTATGTCATATTGCTGCTGATAATTATGCTTAAGTTTTATGAAAAAACAAAATTTGAGCATGTGGCACTCGCTCTTTTCGGTTCGGTTGCCATTCCCGGAGCACTCGGAACTTTCTTCAAGGTCAGAGATCTTTGTGTTGAATATCCCGATCTTTTCCAGCGTTCACATTGCGTGTTCCTTATTCTCAGTGCCATGTACTGCGCATGGATGAGCGATACATGGGCATACTTTGTCGGAAGCAAGTTCGGAAAGCATAAGCTTGCACCCAGAATCAGCCCCAAAAAGTCGGTTGAAGGTGCAATCGGCGGTGTTTTCGGAACAACTCTTTTCTGTGTTGTAACATATTTCATCTGTGATTACACCTGCTTCCGCAACGACACACTCAATGTGTGGATGATTCTTTTCGGTGCAATTATCCTTGCTGTTCTCGGTATGTGCGGCGACCTTTCAGCTTCTGTTATCAAAAGAAATTTCGGTCAGAAGGATTTCGGAAATCTTTTCCCCGGTCACGGCGGTGTGCTTGACAGAATCGACAGCTTCCTCGTAACAATGCCTGCTCTCTATGTTATGATTGAGATAGGTCTTGCAATTGCAGGAAAATAAAAACATTAATTCTTTAAGGATTGATTTAAAATGACCAAAACCCTTGCCGTTCTCGGCTCAACAGGTTCAATAGGGGTTCAGGCTCTTGAAGTTGCAGAGCTTATGGGCTTTGAGGTTCAGGCTCTGACCGCAAATTCAAGAACAGATATAATTGAGGAACAAATAAGAAAATTCAGCCCTCGCATTGCTGCTGTTGCGGATGAAAAAGCAGCGGCGGATCTGAAAATCAGAGTTGCAGATACTTCAACTAAAATTCTTGCAGGAAAGCAGGGCGTTGAAGAATGTGCACGCTGCGGAGCAGATACCGTGCTTAACAGCATCGTTGGCATTGCAGGTCTTGCACCTACTCTTGCGGCGATTGATGAGGGTAGCAATATTGCTCTTGCAAACAAAGAAACTCTTGTTGCAGGCGGAAAGATAGTGCTTGATGCTGCTGAAAAAAAGGGCGTTTCAATTCTGCCCGTTGACAGCGAGCATTCAGCAATCTTTCAGTCGCTTCAGGGCTGTCAGAGCAAAAAACAGATAAAAAGACTTATTCTTACCGCATCGGGCGGTCCGTTTTTCGGTAAAAAGAAAGAAGAACTCGAAAATGTAACGCTTCAGCAGGCTCTTAACCATCCTAATTGGAGCATGGGTGCAAAAATAACCATCGACTCTGCTACAATGATGAACAAGGGATTAGAGCTTATCGAAGCAGCATGGCTTTTCGGTATGAAAGCGGCGGATATTGACATTCTTGTTCACCGACAGAGCATAATTCATTCACTTGTTGAATATGTTGATAACTCAGTTATTGCTCAGCTCGGTGTACCCGATATGAGGATACCCATTCAGTATGCCCTGACTTATCCCGACAGATTTGAAAGTCCCGTAAAACAGCTTGATCTGGCTCAGGCGGCAACGCTTACTTTTGAAAAGCCGGATTATGAGACCTTTGCCTGCATAAACTTATGCAGAAGGGCTTTCGAAAAGGGCGGACTTTATCCTGCGGCGGTCAATGCGGCAAACGAAAAGGCAAACGAGCTTTTCAGAAACGGAAAAATTAAATTCCTCGATATTCCCAAGGCTGTTGAAGCAGCTTTCGACTACACGGCAGATGTTTCGGAGTATACTCTTGAGCAGGTTTTCGAAACCGACAGTCTCATCCGTACCGAAACGGAAAGGTTA
Organism: Acutalibacteraceae bacterium; assembly: GCA_045658725.1. Lineage (GTDB taxonomy): Bacteria > Bacillota > Clostridia > Oscillospirales > Acutalibacteraceae > CAG-177. The sequence continues at coordinate 3,244 of JAZOVN010000264.1, read as the reverse complement.
TTCATATGACTTCTATCCCTCTTATAACCGCAGCGGCGGTTTGGGGAAAAGCATGGCCGATTCTTCTCGCCATTCTTTTCTTCGGTTTAATCATAATGTTCCATGAACTCGGACATTTCGTTTTTGCGAAGCTTTTCAAGGTTCAGGTAAATGAATTTTCGTTGGGCATGGGACCGACTCTCTTTAAATTCAAAAAGGGTGAAACAAAATATTCGCTCCGTCTTTTGCCCATCGGCGGTTTTGTGAGCATGGAAGGTGAAGACGAAGAGAGTGAAAACGAAAGAGCATTCTGCAACAAACCCGTATGGCAGAGATTTATTGTTGTTGCCGCAGGCGGCGTTGTTAATCTTATTATGGGTGTTATCATAGTTGCAATCATGCTCTGTCAGTCAGATCTTATCGGCACTCCCGAAATTCATTCGTTCCATGAAAATGCAGTCAGTGCTCAGCACGGTCTGCAGGTTGATGACAAAATAAAGAAAATCAACGGCAGAACCGTTTTTTCAGAATATGACATCAGCTTTCTTATGGTCAGAGATGAAGACGGCGTTATTGATTTTGTTGTTGAAAGAAACGGCGAAGAAGTTAAGCTTAACGGCGTTAAGTTTGAAACAAAAAACAATGACGGCACAATGACAATAATTTATGATTTCATCATAAAGGGAGTTGAACCGGGCTTTGTTCCGGTTGTCAAAAACGCAGTTCTCGAATCAGTTTCCATTGCAAGGGTTGTGTGGATAAGTCTTCTTGATCTTGTAACGGGAAGATACGGAATCAACGAACTTTCGGGTCCCATCGGTACGGTAACCATTATTGCCGATGCGGCACAGACGGCAACCCAGCAGATGGATTGGAGCATGCTTCTTATGCTCATGTCGCTTATTGCAATCAACATCGGTCTTTTCAATCTTCTGCCTCTTCCCGCACTTGACGGCGGCAGACTTTTCTTCATGGCTATTGAATTTATTTTCAGAAAGCCTGTTCCGAGAAAATACGAAGGCTGGGTTCATGCCATAGGGCTTGTTCTTCTCATGCTTCTTATGGTTGTTATTTCGTTCAGCGATATTTTAAAGCTGATAAAAGGTTAGGTGAATTATGATAAGACGCAACAGCAAACGGGTTAAGGTCGGTAATATTTATGTCGGCGGTGATTCTCCGATAACGGTTCAGTCCATGCTCAATAAACCTGCATCGGATATTGAAGGCAGTGTAAAACAGGCCGTTGAGCTTGAAAAAGCAGGCTGTGAAATAATCCGTGCCGCTGTGCCCGATATGGCGGCAGTAAAGCTTATTGAAAAGCTTAAAGAGAATCTTTCCGTGCCCGTTGTTGCGGATATTCATTTTGATTACCGTCTTGCTCTTGCAAGCCTTGATGCGGGTGTTGATAAAATCCGCATTAATCCGGGCAACATCGGCTCTATGGAAAGAGTAAAGGCTGTTGCGGATGCCTGTAAGTCCAAGAATGTTCCCATACGCATAGGAGTGAATTCCGGTTCGCTTGAAAAGGAGCTTCTCACAAAATACGGCTCACCCTGTGCTGAGGCGCTTGCGGAAAGTGCACTTAACCATGTTTCTCTTCTTGAACAGTGCGATTTTGACGATATTGTTATTTCAATCAAATCATCATCCGTTCCGATTATGATTGATTCTTACTGCCTTGTTGCCGAAAAATGCAATTATCCTTTGCATCTCGGCGTAACAGAGGCAGGCACACACGATATGGCACTCATCAAATCATCTGTCGGCATCGGTTCTCTTCTGCTTGAAGGAATCGGAGATACAATCCGTGTTTCCATGACTGATGACCCCGTCAATGAGGTTTCGGCGGCAAACGGAATACTCAAAGCCTGCGGACTTAAAAAAGACGGAGTGGATATCGTTGCATGTCCGACCTGCGGCAGAACAAAAATTGACCTCATCGGACTTGCCAAAGAGGTTGAATCAAGGCTTTCGGGCTGCAAAAAGAATATCAAAGTAGCTGTTATGGGCTGTGCGGTCAACGGACCGGGTGAAGCCCGTGAGGCTGATATCGGCATTGCAGGCGGCGACGGCTGTGCCCTCATTTTCAAAAAGGGTGAAATCGTCTGCAAGGTTCCCGAAAACGAAGCCGTCGATATACTTATTTCAGAAATTGATAAAATGTAATTTACACTTCAGGGCAGAGCAATCTGCCCTATTTTAAACATGAGGATTAAACATAAAAATGCAGGAAAACAGTATTTTGAATTTTATAGGTGAATATCTCAATCCCGGACTGCGTGAAATTTTTTCGGGCGGTACGGTTGAAAATATCTCACTTGACGAAGAAACTTTAAAACTGAGCATAACTGCTCGCTTTGACATGTATGTTGAAGACAGGTTTGTTATTTCTGCTCAGAATGAAATAAAAAATGCTCTCGGAATAAACAAGGCGGTTATCATTCCGCATTATCATCAGAGTGCATTCACTCAGGCTTGCGTGCCTCAGCTTGCGAGAGCAATGAAGGATAATGTAGCCGCGGCAAACGGATTTCTTGAGAATGCACAGTTTACCGTCAAAGAAGGCGTTGTTGAAATCTATGTTTTCAACGGTGCGGAAATTCTTATCGAATCAGGTGCGAAAGAATTCCTTTCACGCTATATAAAAGATACCTTCGGTGTGCAGGTGACGGTTGAAATCAAGGGAGAGGGCGGTGCAAAGCTTGATTCTCCCGAATATGTTCAGATGCAGGCAGAGGGAATAAAAATTGAAGTGCCCGTTGAAGAAGATACAAGCAAGCCGAAAGCTGCAAAGCAGGAATTTGAGGATTTGCCCATTTCTCTCACCAATTCAAAGGTGATTTACGGCAGCAAAATCAAATCAAAGCCCGTTCCTCTTAAAGAAATTTCTATTGAAGACGGCAATGTCACCGTTTGGGGCAAGATTTTTTCACTCGATATGCGTGACACTAAAGACGGCAAAAGAAAAATCATCAATTTCAATATTACGGATAAAACCAATTCATATACCGTCAAGATTTTTGAAGCAGTTCAGAATTGCGAACAGCTTGTTGATAATCTTGCAGACGGAAAGGTTGTTATGCTCAGAGGTCATGTTGAATATGACGACTATATCAAGACCTACTGCATAAAGGCCAATTCCATCATGATAATCGAAGAAATCCCCGTAAAAGATACTGCGGAAGAAAAGCGTGTTGAGCTTCATATGCACACAAATATGTCCGCAATGGATGGTCTGACAAGTGCAAAGAAGCTTGTTGCAAGA
>JAZOVN010000263.1:0-2440 GCA_045658725.1 Acutalibacteraceae bacterium | reverse complement strand
ACACCAAACACCAACATCAGCGATAATACTTTTTTAATTTGTTTAGTCAAATAATATCACCTGATAACTTCAGTTTTTCCGACGGATCGCAAAACCCGTCGGAATTTTTTAGTTTTAAAAAATTTCTTTACCAACAAGATATCTGGATATCATAGCAGTATCACGATTATTTACATATCCGTCACCGTTAACATCCATTGCAATCATCTGATAATCATTAGGATTTTCTTTGTCAACATTATATCTTGCTGTTCTGACACTGTCCACATTGTTAATATAGCCGTCTCCGTCATAATCACCGAGAACAACAAACACTCTGCTGTCAAGTATTTCGCCATCATCCTTTTTGACAAGCTTCACAGCCGTGCCCGTTCCGATATAGCTGTTATCGTCAAGCTCTTTACCGTTTACATCAACAAATACTAACTCTGTGTCAGAAACATCCTCGTTCTCAGGATCATAATTGCTGAACTCATTTTTGGTTTCCGCAACAGTATTGCACGGTTTCAATCCGCGTATGCAACCTGAAGAATCGATACCAAGATCCGTGCCTGTTCCAAGAACTATAGCATCCTTTACATTTGCTTTTACAATAACAACAAACTCCGCACTTTCTCCGCTTGTATCAACAGTTGCCGTAATTGTAGCTCTTCCTTCTTTAAGCATCGTTACTATTCCGTTATGGTCAACTGTTGCGATTTCAGGATTACTTGTTGACCACGAAACTGAAGTATCGCTGAGTTCAGTCGGGGTAATTCTGACGAGCTTTCCGATATCAAACAAATCACCCGCTCTGCTACTTGCCGATTTTCTGCTGAATTTGATTCTTGCATACTCATCTTCCGCAACATATTTTGCTTTGTAAATTCCGTCACGGGTAACGCACTGATATTCATCTGAATCCCAACCCACAAATACATATCCTTCACGCTCTGCAACTTCAGGTGGTTCAGCACTTGATGCATATTCAACATGCTGAGTTGAAATTTCAGAACCGTCATCATCAACAAAAGTTACCGTATAAACATTCGGAATATAATTTGCATAAAGCGTTGTGCTTTCGTAGGCTGAATCCAATTCCGAGTCATACTTATCACTGTATTCTTCATCATAATACAGACCTTCCAGTTCATAGCCTTCAAATGTTCCGAGTTTAGATTCATCAAAATTACTGTTTTCTCTTATCAAAGCATTAAAAACAGAATTTCCCTGTGAAGGTATATTGGTATAAACGGTATAAATATAATAATAAATACTGATATTATTTATTGCATATAATTCTGTGCATACAGAACTGTCATTCATGCCAAAAGAACTTGCATAGAAATTCAGAACACAGGATTTTGTGACTTCAATTTTTGCAGGCAGTTCTTCAAGCAAAATCGCCGTTTCGGATGTAACGGGATCGCTGCCGTCGGTTGTATACCAGATAACGGAATTTTCCGTATCGCATGAAAGAGTCACGGTTTGAGTATCATCATATTCTCCGGTTATTATATCCGCATAAGGATTATCTGTTGTATACGCAAACTCATATACAGGATAATATGTAGCGTTTTCTTTTGCAGTTGTATCCGTGAGATATTCGCCTGTATCAATGTTTTTCCATCCGTAGAAAATATATTCGGGATTTTCCTCAATTTCAGCGGGAGGATCAATATGGTCACCCGAAGGAACGGGAACCTTTATTATTTCATTATCCTTCGGAGTTTCACCTTTAAGAATATCATTTGCTTTTTCTTCTGTTTTTTCAGGCGTATCATCCGGTTTTATAAATCCGATAACATTTTCTTTTTCGCTGTATTTTGTTGTTATAACTGTATTCTGAGTTACAATATATTTTGTAACAGTCGTGCCGTCATCAAGTATTTCTTCAACAGCAGTTGCGTTACTCATATCCCATGTAACATTCATATCTTCGACCTTTGCTGCTGTGGGAGGCTCAATAACATCACCGTATAACATCTCTTTCAAAGAAACTTCACGACTTCCCCAGTCAACAAACACAACGACATATTCTTCCGGTTCAATTTCAGGATAAACTTTAAGATCTCCGTTGACATTAACTGTTGACTCACTCCATCTGGCAAATTTTTGTCCTTCGGGAATAGTGAGCAGATCAACCGAGGGTGCCGTTATGGTTTCGCCCTGTTCTACCACCGCTCTGTAAATTACCTTTTTCAATTCACCATCTGCATCGTAATCATAGAATTCAACGGTATACTTTGGTTTAGGTGCTTCAAAAATCTGAAGTTCAATAAGACCGGTATTGCCCTCAATTGACACAACAACTTTGAAATCACCGGTTTCAACTGAAAGTGCTTCCCTGAGCTTTGCATTTTCAATTATTATCGAACCGTCATCGCCTACCGTTGTAAACCCTGCATATTCGGTTGTAAAATCAGAAGGCTGTGTATACTTATGAACAAACACCGTTGCT
>JAZOVN010000262.1:0-4309 GCA_045658725.1 Acutalibacteraceae bacterium | reverse complement strand
TTCAGTCTCTGTTTCCCGATCAACTTCAACAAGGCAGTCTCCCCTGTAACACAAACCATCTTCCCAATTTTCAAAATTCAGTTCAGAAGAAATTTCTTCGAATATTTCACTTGTTTTATAAGTCTTTTCTGTTGTTAAGTCGTTCGAAACATCTTGAGAATCACAGCACGACGAAAAAACAACCGATAATAAGCAAATATAAGTAAGCAAGAAAACTATCGGGATTTTTTTCATTATTTTCACTCCTCATTCCATTATAATTTTATTATATCTGCAGTCTGTTCTTTTTGTCAAATTACAATTATGTCATTTTTTCATCCTCGTTCACATAAGAAAACACGGTATGATTAAAATCTCATACCGTGTTTTTTACTGCCTTTTAAAATCCGAACTGTTCAAAATAATATTCAAACGGATCAACAAAATAAGCCTGAGTTGTTGTTATAGGCTCTGAACCGCCCTTATCCTCAACAAGAGTTACCTCAACATCAAATTCATCAATCGAATAATTGCTGTTGACTCTGCAGAGTGTAAGAGTCATCTTATCGCCGACCTTGCCGTTATCAATCTTTTCAAGAAGAACATCTGCCGTTGTGAGCGGTTTTCCGTTAACGGCAATAATCATGTCATACTGTCTTGCTTCTGTATTTGCGAGTGAGCCGTCGGGGCTGATTTCGTTGATGATAAGAGTGCCTGCGGGCAAACCTTTTATCTGAGCAATCATGCTGTACTGTGCACTTGCACTGACGGGATAATAGGTTATGCCGAGCTTGGGTCTGTTGGGAACATAGCTGTAGTTGATAAGATCTTCAATTATCGGTTTTGCAGATGAGATAGGAATTGCAAATCCGATGCCCTCATAGTCGGTTGCGGCAATTTTTTGAGAATTGATGCCGATAACCTGACCGTAAGCATTAACGAGCATACCGCCCGAGTTGCCGGGGCTGATTGCCGCACTGTGCTGAATACTCTTCATGGTGTAACCGATTTCGCTGTTAACGGGTCTGTCAATTGACGAAACATAACCGCTTGTGAATGAACCGAAAAGCTCAACACCGCCGGGATTTCCGATTGCATAAACGGGATCGCCGACAACAAGAGCACTTGAATCACCGAATTCCGCTGCAGGAAGACCCTTTGCTTTTACTCTGATAACGCCGATATCGGTTCTCGTGTCAAAACCTGCGATTTCGGCATCATAGGTTGTGCCGTCTTCGGTCTGAACTCTCACGCTGACACCTGCATCGCTGATAACATGAGCACAGGTGATGATATAGGTATAAGTGCCGGTTGCATCCTCACCCATAACAATACCAGATCCCTCACCTGCCGAGGAATTGGTGTTTCTTGTGTAAACAACAATTCCGACATTGCTCGGTCTGAGCTTTGCAGCAATCTGAGCGGTGGTAAGAACACCGCCGCTTGAAATCTTTGTGGGAGTTATGGGAGATTCATTGATATCAAGCTTGGGTCCGTCTTTATTTTCTTTTTTGTCAGAAACAGAAGCTCCTCTGTCATTATCGGAATGCTTTGAAATTGACGCAACTCCGAATCCGAGAGCAAAAACAAGGATAAGAGCAATTGCCGAAACGAATGCTCTCATGCCCTTCTTTTCCTTTTTGGGAGTTGCAGGCTGAGTCTGCGGATAAACATAAGCGTTCTGCTGAGCATTATTCTGATAATAATTCTGACCGTACTGCTGATTTCCGCTCTGAGTGTAGCCGTAATATGTCTGCTGAGGCTGTTCGTTCTGCACAGGCTGAGCAGACGGAGCGGCTTCAGGTTCTTCAACAACCTGAGCCTCAACGGCAGGAACTTCTTCGTGCATTATCTCAACGGTTTCATCGGAATAAATCTCTTCCGTTACGGGAAGCTCTTCCGCTCTTTCTTTTTCAACCGTAACCTGAGGTTCGGGAATAATATTTTCTTCGTTATTGATGCTGTTTCCAAATTCTTCGTTCATTTTTATTCCTCCGAAGTAGATTGTGATTTTATTTTAACCTGCTTTTGTTACGATAATTTGAACACGGATTTAATAATAATTCAACATTTATAAATAATCACCGTTTCAGTCAAGCGGAAGCTGGAAAATGAATTCGGCATATTCACCGTTTTCGCTTCTTGCCGCAATCTGTCCTCCGTGGAATTCAATTATCATTTTGCAAAGATAAAGACCCATGCCCGCTCCCTTGACATCGTAGCTGCGGGATTTGTCAATCTTATAAAATCTTTCAAATATCTTGTCGATTTCCTCACTCGGGATACCCTTTCCGCTGTTACGGATTTTAACGATTATTTTTTCGGAATCCGCCTTTGAGCTGACTTCAATATATCCGCCCTCGGGTGTGAACTTGACAGCATTATCAATAAGATTATAAACAACCTGATTTATCATATCCTTATCCGCAACAACGCTGTTGATATTCATTGTTTCAAGACCGCGGATTTCAATATGCTTTTTATCAATCATCTGCTCAAATCCAAGCAGGGTTCTGAATATCATTTCGGATATATCGAATTTAACGGGCTTGAGGTCAAGCTCGCCTGCCTCTAATTTGCTCATGTTGAGCATACCCGTAACAAGCCTTGAAAGTCTCTTTACTTCATCGGAAACAACCTTGAGATACTGTGTTTCCTTTTCTTTTTCAATCGTTCCGTCAAGAATTCCGTCAATAAAGCCGCCGATGGTTGTCATCGGTGTTTTAAGCTCATGCGAAACATTGGCAACAAAGCTTCTTCTTGACATTTCAAGCGTCGCAAGTGCCTGAGCCATGCTGTTGAATGCCTGAACAAGCTCATCGGTTTCATCCTGACCGAAAATTTTCAGTTTTAAAAAGTGGTTTATTGTAATTCTCTTTGAGAAATCACCCGTTGCATACTGCTTTGCAGCCGCCGACATTTCTCTCAACGGCTTTGTAAGTCTGTAAGAAACAAGATAAACCATCACAAATGTCAGAGCCATTGCAAACAGCATTGCAAGGAAAAACATTCTGAAAATGCCCGTGATATAGGGGGTAAGACCGTCAACAATAGGCTGTGTTACAAAAACAACCGCAACCGTCTGTCCGTCAACAACAACAGGGGCTCCGACCGTGAAATGAACATCATTCAGCGAGCCGCCGAGATTACCCGTTGACTGATAAAGCCCCGTTTTCGCGGCATTCAATATATCTTCAGGCACGCTGTACTGATTATGCACCATGCAGTTGCCCGTGATAAGTGCCATGTTGGACTGCAGGATTTCTTTGCAGTAAACCACTCTTCCGCCCGTATTCGTTATAAAAACATCCGCATCAACCGCATTTGATATCTGCAGAAGAGTGTTACAGATAACAATAACCGAACCTCTTCCGCTGTTGGTCAGATAATCGGATTCGAGAACATCGCTCGTGTTTTGTGCAACGCTGACGCAGTTCTCAACAAGCAAAGCACTTTTTTCATCCATCCACAGCTTTGATACCAAAATCAAGAGAGCTCCGCCTATAAAGACGAAGCTTGCAAGAATGATTGAAATTGTAACAAGGAAATATTTCCGGAAAAGTCCGGAACCTTTTCTCCTGGACACTTTAATACACTCCCGTCAACTCTTTTAATCCTTGGTTTCAAACTTATAACCGACACTCCAGACGGTTTTAAGCTCCCATTTTTCAGAAATGCCTTCAAGCTTTTCACGAAGACGCTTGACATGAACATCAACCGTTCTTGAGTCACCGTAATAATCAAAGCCCCAGACCTCGTCAAGAAGCTGATCTCTTGTGAAAACTCTGTTGGGATTGCTTGCAAGGTGATAAATAAGCTCAAGCTCTTTGGGAGGTGTGTCAACCTTTTTACCGTCAACACGAAGCTCATAGTTGGTAAGATTGATTGAAAGCTTTTCATAGCTGACTTCCTTGATATCCGCCTGAGGCACGGAACCGCTTCTGCGGAGAACCGCCTTCACTCTTGCCATAACCTCTTTTGCATCAAAGGGCTTGACCACATAGTCATCCGCACCGAGTTCAAAGCCGAGAACCTTATCGAAGGTTTCGCCCTTTGCGGTGAGCATGATTATGGGTTTATCTGAAAATTTTCTGACTTCTCGGCAAACCTGCCAGCCGTCAAGCACGGGCAGCATTATGTCAAGAAGCATGAGATCGGGTGAAAGGTCCTGGAACATTTTAACGGCATCGCCGCCGTTATTGGCAATCATAACTTCGTAGCCGTCTTTTTCCAGATAAAGTCTTAATAATTCACAAATATTGGTATCGTCATCAACAACAAGAATTCTTTCCTGTGCCATAAAATATCCCCCTCCTGTCGGAATTTTATT
>JAZOVN010000261.1:0-2882 GCA_045658725.1 Acutalibacteraceae bacterium | reverse complement strand
AATTCACACCGCCGATTGCAATATCGGATATATCAAATGAAATCCTTCTTGCTTCATCGTGTGTATTGAAAAGTGCAACATATCTGCAGTTTTCACCCTTTGAAGTCCAGATAATTTCACCCTTGCCGTCTGTTTCGTTACGGCTGAACTGCCTTGCTCCGCTTGAATTTCTGAGCATATCGATAAGCTCTCTGTTCTGAAGAAGCGAAAGAGTGAATTCATCATTCTCACGCATTTCACCGCCCATCATAAGAGGTGAACGGAAGATACCCCAGAGGGTCATCATTGTTATCTGTTCATCATGGGTGAAGCGTGTGTATCTGTTTCTGTATTTGGGAAGCAATTCGGTTTTCTGTATTCTGCCGAGAGGAAGCATATCACAATCGGGCCATGCACCTGGCTGAACATAATCCTGCCATGCATAGCAGCGTTCAAACATTGCATAAAGCTTGCTCCACTCATCCCAGAAATCGCCTGTCATACGCCACATGTTTGCATTCGCCGCAAGATGTTCATGTTCCCACACGGGTGCGGGACCGGGCGAAAGGCTGAGCACCATGTCTCTTCCGCAGTTATCAATGGCTTTACGGAGCATTTCAATTTCTCTTCTGCCTGCATACGGATTATCGGGCCACATTTCGGTATTGGCTATATCGTCGCATTTGATATAGTCCACTCCCCATTCGGCATAAAGCTCAAAAATGGAGTTATAGTATTCCTGTGCACCCTTTGCATCGGGATACAGACCGTACATATCGGGATTCCACGGGCAAATTGAAGAGGGATTGGCAATATCTTTTGCGGTAACGCCTTCACATTTGATTTTTGTGTTCATATGTGCAGCCTGTCTCGGAATTCCTCTCATGATGTGGATGCCGAACTTGAGTCCGAGCGAATGAATATAATCCGCAATGGGTTTGAAGCCTTTACCCCCTGCAGATGAAGGGAATCTTTCAACCGAAGGTATAAGTCTTGAATACTCATCCATGCAAAGCGGAGCAAAATAATGATAATAAAAGCTGTCCGCAGTCGGTTCCGACCACTGAATATCGCAGACAACATATTCCCATCCGTAATCCTTGAGATGCTCTGCCATGTAATCCGCATTACCTATAAGCTGTTCTTCATTAACGGCGGCTCCGTAGCAATCCCAGCTGTTCCAGCCCATGGGAGGAGTCGGCGCAAGTCTTTTATGCATTTTATATCAATCCTTCCTGTAAATCCTGATTTCAAATTCCGCCTTGGTTTCAAGGCTGTCGAGAGAGTTTATTTTCTGTTGGTCGCTGACACCCGTTTTATAATAATAAGGTGTCATTTTAAAAAGATTTTGTATTGCTTCATTTGAAGAAAGCAAAATTTTTCCGATGATTCTTCTGATATCGGCAACAGTGAAGCCTTCAATATCCGTTACGGGGATATCGTTGAGATAGGGCTTATCGTAAATCGCCGCTTTAAGCTCAAACAAATGCTTTTCAAGCGGTATTACTCTTATCATAATTCCGCCTTTTTTCAGCACGCGGCAATATTCTCCGTCTGCTTCGGGAGAAAAAATATTCAGAAGCAAATCCGCAGATTCATCTGCAAACGGAAGTTCAAAAACACTTGCAACCGCCGCAGATATACCGCTTTTACGCTTTGACAGAAATTCAAGAGCATCCTTTGAGATATCTGCTGCATAAAACGAAACATTCTTTCCGTTTTCAAGAAGCTTTTGTTTTATACCTGCCGAATACCATCCTTCACCGCAGCCTGCATCAATAACACAGCTGCCGTTTTCAAGATACCTGTTGCAGATATCAAAAATCTCATCACGCAGAAATCCGTAATAATTTCCGTCAAGAAAATCTCTTCTTGCTCTTATCATCATACGGTCATCTCCGTGCCTTTTGGCGGATGACTTCTGTGACTGAAGAAGATTGACATAGCCGAATTTTGATTTATCAAAACAATGCCCTTTTCCGCATCTGTAAAGCTTCTCTTCTTCCAAAAGCTCATTGCGGCATACGGGACAGATAAAATTCATATCAGTTACCTTTATATCCGTTAATTATTTTTATCATTTCTCTGCCGACATCGTGCATGAATCTTTCGCAGGCAGGAAGCATTGCATCGGGGAAAAGACGGAGAAATCCGTCAGCCTCATATGTAAAATTGCCTGAGTAGTCAATATCGGCAAGTGCCCTGAGGATTGAATCCCAATCCATTTCCGAAAGATAAGGAAGAGTGTGTGTATCATGGATATTATCATTATCGTGGATATGAAGGCAGCCGAGTCTGCTGCCCATAGCTCTTATCATCGATGCCGCATCGTCACCGACCAGACCGCAATGGCCAAGGTCAAGGCAGGCTGTGAAATTCTCTTTATTGACAGCATCAACATAGTGGTTGAAATCTGCGGCAACACTGCACACATTAGGCACTATTCTTTTAAGCTCATCGCTCCAGCCCCACATATTTTCAAGGGCAATTTTAACACCGTAATCCTTTGCATAAGGTTCAAGGATATGATACATTTCCATGTTGCGTTCAAACTGATTTTCTTTAAAAGCACAAGGATGAACAACGCAGATTTTCGCATCAAGCATACCTGAAATTTCAAGTGCTCTTTTTACCTTGTCCATTGTTTTTGCGGTATAATCCGCATCATTTTCCCTCATCGGAGGAAACGGAGCGTGCGACTGCTCAAAGGTCACGGAGTAGCTTTCCGCAAGCTTTTTTACTTCTTTTATATGTTCTTTATATGACGGAGTGTTAAGCAGATTACTGTCATCACTCATGCAAAACATTGAATAATCAATTCCGTCAAAACCGCTTTCACAAATTATTTTTATCGCTTTTTCATCACCGAGACGCTCGGATAAAACTTCGGTCTGAGTTACAAG
>JAZOVN010000260.1:0-1877 GCA_045658725.1 Acutalibacteraceae bacterium | reverse complement strand
CTCGGGTACATCAATAAGGTCTGCGGCAGTTGTTGTTTCATGTACAATTGCGTATTCGGGAGCGATTCCGAAAGCTGAAGTCGTTGCACCTCTGAGTCCGATTTCTTCCTGAACGGAGAATGAAAAATATGCATCGTAAGGAAGGTCGGAATCAATCATATCAAGCATAACGGCACAGCCGACTCTGTCATCGAGTGCCTTGCCCTTGATTTTGTTGTCACCGAACTCAACAAAATCAGACATAAATACGCCCGTATCACCGATTTTTATATATTTTTCAGCTTCTTCTTTCGAGTCAGCACCGATATCGATATAAAGTGAATCGGCATCGGGTATTTTTGTTTTTTCATCGCCTTTTGAAAGATGAATGGGCTTGATTCCCACAACACCGACTGTTCCGTTATCAAAAACAATCTGTCTTGCAAGAAGAACTTTTCTTTCTATTGAACCTACAGATGAAAATTTAAGCATACCGTCTGATGTGATATAAGTTACAATCACACCGACTTCGTCCATATGTGCATCAATCATAACTTTATGCGATGCTTCATTTCTGCCTTTTCTGAATGCAATGATATTGCCGAGTGCATCTTCATGCCATTCGCATTTACCGTCTATTTTTGAAATGATATATTCCCTTATTTTTGTTTCTCTGCCCGAAGTACCGCAAAGGAGCGAGAGTTCTTTAATTGAATCAATCATTGTTTTCTGCTCCTTTCTTTATAATGTAAGCCGCAATAATCTGAGCAACGGATTCAACGTCATCAAGGTCGGCAACTTCTGCCTGAGTGTGCATATTGCGAAGAGGAATTGAAACAAGAGCTGTCTTTATTCCCGTTTTTGTAACTGATATAACATCGGCATTTGTACCTGTCTGTGAAGGGCAGATTTCGGTCTGGTATTTTATGCCGTTTTCTTTTGCAAGAACAATGAATTCTTCACTCATTTTCTGTGAAAGTGACGGTGAAATGCATATCATGCCGCCTTCACCGAGCTTACCTGCTTCCTGCTCAGATACACCGGGAGCTGTGCCGAAACTTACATCAACGGCAATTGCTTCATCGGGTGAAATGCCGAAAGCACCTGTTTTTCCGCCCGCTTCGGTTGTTTCTTCCTGAACGGAAAAAAGAACGGAAACCTTAACGGGAGGATTCTTTTCTTTGATTATATCAAGCACACGGAGAAGTGCTGCCATGCCGATTCTGTCATCGAGTGCGGCACCGGTAATTCTTGAACCGATAAGTGAACATACGGGTGAATCGATTGTGATTCTGTCACCGACGGAAACCAGCTCTCTGATTTTATCATATGATAATCCCGTATCAACAAAAATATTATCAAAAGACGGAGCATTGGATGCATCATCCGCTTTTGCAAGATGAGGCGGAGTGCTTGTGATTACACCGTAAACAGGCTCTTTGCCCCATACTGTGACTTCTGCAGCCGCAAGCACACGGACATCCGTACCGCCGCATTTATCAACACGCAGAAAACCTGATTCATCAACAGCTGTAACGATAAGTCCGATTCTGTCAAGATGAGCATCAAGCATAATGTGAGTTTTTCCTTCACCCACCGTGCCGATAATACTTCCGAGAGCATCTCTTTTCACATCAGCATATTCACCAAGCAGTTTTTCGGCAACTGAAAGCACATGACATGCTCCCGAAACGCCTGCTCCCTGCGTTAACTGTTCGCATATTTTTCTGATATCCATAAAAACACCTTTTAAAAAATAATATATACTATTATATATCAGCACAGACAGAAAATGCAAGAAGAAAGAATAAATTATCGGCAAATCAGAATTTATCGCTGAGCGATAAATTCTGAATGATATATTTTTCCTGCGGAAAAATATGATGTTATGCTACGCA
>JAZOVN010000259.1:0-5394 GCA_045658725.1 Acutalibacteraceae bacterium | reverse complement strand
AAAACAAGCCATAAAAACCACCCTGTTTTGCAATAATTTATAACATTTCTTTCAAGATTCCCTGCATTTTGATGCAACAATCCTGCATTTTGTTGCATTTTCCTGCATCTGTCAGAAAAATAACTTTTTATATTTTAACTTTTTCACTTGATTTGAATCGAAGTGTGATATATAATAATGAATAGTTATGTAAAAGTCCGTCGTATAATGGCGGAATGAAAGGTTGGTACGGAATGAAGAAAATCGGTTTTGACAATGCCGCTTATATCAGCAGGCAATCCGAGGAAATCAGAAAGCGAATCAATGAATTCGGCGGTAAGCTTTATCTTGAATTCGGCGGTAAGCTTTTTGACGATTTTCATGCTTCCCGTGTACTTCCGGGTTTTGCTCCCGACAGCAAGCTTCAGATGCTTAAAAGCATTGCAGAAAATGTTGAAGTTGTTATCGTTATAAGCTCGGGTGATATTGAAAGCAACAAAATCCGCCGTGACCTCGGTATAACATACGATGCCGATGTTCTCAGACTTATAGATGCTTACAGAGCATCGGGTCTTTATGTCGGCAGTGTTGTGCTCTCTCAGTTCAGAGGTCAGCCTGCAGCTCAGGCATTCAAAGAAAAACTTGAGCAGCTCGGAATAAAAGTTTTCATCCACTATCCTATCGAAGGTTATCCTTATAATGTAAGCCACATTGTAAGTGATGCAGGCTTCGGCAAAAACGATTTCATTGAAACAACAAGACCTCTTGTTGTTATCACCGCTCCCGGACCCGGCAGCGGAAAGATGTCAACCTGTCTTTCTCAGCTTTACCACGAAAATCAGAGAGGCAGCAAAGCGGGATATGCAAAATTTGAAACATTCCCCGTGTGGAACCTTCCGCTCAAGCATCCTGTTAACCTTGCTTATGAAGCAGCAACCGCCGACCTTAACGATGTTAACATGATTGACCCCTATCATCTCGAAGCATACGGCGTAACAACCGTAAACTACAACAGAGATGTTGAAGTTTTCCCCGTACTCAATGCTATTTTCGAAAAAATCGAGGGCGTAAGCCCCTATAAATCTCCCACCGATATGGGCGTTAACATGGCAGGATATGCCATCTGCGACAGTGAAGCAGTCAAAGCCGCTTCAGGTGAAGAGATAATCCGCCGCTATTTTGCAGCACTCTGTGACTGTGCAATGGGCAGAGGAAAGCAGGAGGCTGTTGACAAGATAGTCAGTCTTATGAATCAGGCAGGCGTTTGCATTGAAGACAGAAAGGTAATAAAAGCCGCTCTTGACAGAAGCGAAGCAACAGAAGGTCAGCCTGCAGTTGCAATCGAGCTTCCCGACGGAAGAATTGTTACGGGCAAAACCTCAAATCTTCTCGGTGCATCAAGTGCCGCACTTCTTAATGCTGCAAAAGCCATTGCAGGTCTCCCCGAAGAATTGCTTATGATTGCACCTTCAATCATCGAACCAATTCAGGAACTCAAAACAGGAATTCTCAAGGGTCATAATCCCCGACTCCATTCCGATGAAACTCTGATTGCTCTTTCGATGAGTGCAAACACAAATCCCGTTGCAAAAAAAGCACTTGAAGCAATTGAGCTTCTCAAAGGCTGCGAAGCACATTCAACCGTTATTCTTTCTCAGGTTGATTCGGATGTATACAGAAAAATCGGCATCAATCTCACCTGTGAACCCAGATATCAGACAAAAAAGCTTTATCATAAGTAAAAACGCATCCCTGCCGTTACATTTGTAACAGTAGGGATGTTTTTTATTGAATATATTAATTACATATGATAGAATTACATAAAACTACCACGGAGGTCGGATATGGGTAAAAAAATTATAGTTGCAGGACTCGGTCACGGCGGCATTGCCGCAGCCGCACTCATTGCAAATCAGGGCTTTGATGTTACCGTTTATGAAAAGAAAAGCGAAGGTACTCTCGGTTATGACTGGACCGATATTTTTGCACCTCAGGCACTTGCCATTGCAGGTATGAAAATGCCTCCCGAAGATAAATACGAATACAAGAAGGACATGACTTTCTTCAACCCTTCTTTCACCAAAAAGCTTCAGCAGCATGTTCCCGAAGATAAGCTTGAAATCAAAATGGAGCGCCGCGATATTTATGAGCATTTCATAAATCATGCGCTTGAATGCGGTGTTAAAATCATTTATGACTGCGAAGTTAAAGAACCCATCATCCTCGGAAACAGAGTTGTCGGCATTAAAACCGCACAAGGCGATATTTACGGTGATCTTGTTATTGACGCCTGCGGTCTTAATTCTCCCGTAAGACGCAATCTCCCCTCATATTTCGGAATAGATAAAGATGTTGCCGATAACGAAAAAATCCGTATTTACAGAGCTTTCTTCAATGTTGCGAGCGAAGAAGAGGCTGAGGCGGTATTCAAGGTCATGCTTTTCCCCGGCGGTATAAAAGGTATCGGCTGGATTGCAAGCGAAGAAGACCACACCGACCTTCTTATCGGAAGATTTGAAGAATTCGATATGGCGGAGGTTGAGCGATTCTCGGATTACCTTCGCGAAACCAATCCCCGTCTCGGAAAAGAAAAAATCAGAGGCGGTCAGTTTGTTGAAATTCCTGTCCGTCAGCCGCCTGCAATTATGATTGCCGACGGATATGCCGCTATCGGTGACAGTGCGTTCATGACCGTTCCCCTCATCGGTTCAGGCATTGCTAACAGCCTCAAGGCAGCAAAGGTTCTTGCAGATACGGTTGCAGCCGATAAAGAAAATATTTTCAGTGCCGAAACTCTCTGGAAATATCAGACAGGCTACTACAAAATTCTCGGAGCAGGTCTTGCACCGCTTGCGTGCATGAAGCTCATGCTTCTCACTCTCACTCCCGAAGAAATTGATTATGTTTTTGAAAACGAAATTATCAACGATGATCTTATTACAATCGGTGCAGACTTCACGGGACTCGGCAGCGTTAAAATCGACCCCAAGGATCTTATCAACAAAGCAAAGCAGGTATGCACTGACACAGAGCTTCTCAAAAAGATTATCAACTGCGGCGTCAGAATCGGTAAGGTTTCCGCAGCCTGCACAATGATGCCGAAAAAATGGAACGAAAGCCGTGTCAAGGCTTGGGCAAAAGTCTATAACTATTCATTCAAATAAAATTCATCAAAATCCTGCGGAAACCGTGGGATTTTGTTCATTGGAAATAAAGGAGAAAAATATGCTCAGAAAAAGACAGGTACATCTTGATTTTCATACACACGGTTCTCTGCCCATAGGCAAGAATTTTTCAAAAGAACAGTTTCAGTCCGCATTAAAAGCAGGACATGTTGATTCGATAACCGTATTTTCAAAATGCCATCACGGCTGGTCATATCACCCTACGGAAGCAAACGAAATGCACCCCGGGCTTGATTTTGATTTGCTCGGTGCTCAGCTTGAAGCGTGCAAAGAAATCGGCGTCAACGCACCTGTTTACATTTCGGCAGGATACGATGAAAAAGACTATGAGAAGCATCCTGAATGGCGTTATCACTGCTCTCCCGATGAAGAAGAACAGAAAGAATACGAAAACGAGGTTCATTTCCACCTTCTTTGCTTCAATACCGCTTATCTCGATGCTCTCTGCAATCAGATTGAAGAGGTTATGGTAAAATATAATCCCTGCGGAATTTTCCTTGACATCATTTCGCCGAAAGTGTGTTACTGCGAAAAATGCGTTGCAGATATGAAAGCTCTCGGTCTTGACATCAACAATGAAGATGACCTTGACAAATTTTCAACGATTACTTTTGAAAAATATCTCCGTTCAACAAACGCGGCTGTCAGAAAACACAGCGATACCGCAACAATTTTCCACAACAGCGGTCACATATTCAAAGGCAACTACGGATTCATTGAAAGCAACACGCATCTTGAACTCGAAAGCCTTCCCACGGGCGGTTGGGGATATGATCATTTTCCGCTTTCGGCAGCTTATGTCCGTTCACTCGGCAACAAAGAATATCTCGGCATGACGGGTAAATTCCATCAGAGCTGGGGTGAATTCGGCGGATTCAAGCATCCCAATGCTCTTATTTATGAAACTTCTCTCAGCATTGCAAACGGTGCAGGATGCTCAATCGGTGATCAGATGCACAACCTCGGTGAAATGAATCCTGCCACATACGGACTTATCGGCAAGGCTTATTCGCTTGTTGAAGAAAAAGAGCCGTGGATTAACGGTGCAATCAACATAGCAGACATTGCGGTTCTCAGCATGGAAGCGGTTACGGGCAACCGTGATTCCAAAGCTGATATCGGTGCAAACAGAATGCTTCTCGAAAATAACCTTCTCTATAATTTCGTTGATGAGAAAATGGATATTTCGGGATATAAGCTCCTTATTCTTCCCGATACCGCAGGTATGAGCGATGAAACGGCAGAAAAAATCAATACATTTATCAAAAACGGAGGCAAGGTTATCGCAAGTGCCGAAGCACCTGTCAGAAACCGAGAATTCCTCTTTGATTTCGGTGCGGAATACAAAGGTAAAAACGAATTCAGCCCCACTTACTTCATCCCCTGCTCTGAAACCGTTAACGACAGAACGGAATATATCATGCGTTGCGATTCATACAAAATCGAAGCAAAGGATTGCGAAGTTGTCGCACATATGCAGAATCCTTATTTCAACAGAACTCTTGAACATTTCTGCTCGCACATGCATGCACCCAACAATCCCGAAGAAAGCTTCCCTGCCGCAGTTATAAACAACAATGTTGCTTATATCGGATGGGATATTTTCACCGCTTATGCAACGCACGGTCATCTTTGCTTTAAAGAGCTTTTCACCGATATAATCAAAAAGCTTATGGGAGATGAAATAACCGTTACGGCTGAAATACCCGACAGAGGTGTTGTTACTTACACAAGGCAGGAAAACGAAAAGAGAAATATTCTTCATCTTCTTTTTGCCCACACAACCGTCAGAGGCAGAAACACGGAAGTTATTGAGGATACTGTTCCTCTTTACGATGTGAAATGCAGTGTTAAATGTTCTTCAGAGCCCCAAAAAATCGCCCTTGCACCGTCTGGTGAAGAGCTTGATTTTGAATATAAAAACGGCAGAGCATTTTTCACTGTCCCCAAGGTTGACATTCATCAGATGATTGTTATTGAAGATTGAGTATAATTATTATAAATATAAAAAATTTCGGGCAACCCCATCGGGTTGCCCGTTTTTTGATTATATCCAATCATCCGTCATTTTCTTACGAAAATGCCTCATTCTTTCAAAAGAAGGTAAAAAGGATTCTGCTGAATATCTTATCTTCAGATTTACAAATGTGCCGTCCGGTATTTCCGGTGCAAAGATTTATCTTGACCCTGGACACGGCGGATATGACTCCGGTGCACTTCCTATTGAAGG
>JAZOVN010000258.1:0-12087 GCA_045658725.1 Acutalibacteraceae bacterium | reverse complement strand
TAATTTTATCAAAGGCATCACTCAGTCTGATTTTACAGGGTCTTTGGCCGTTTCGGCATTCATCACCGTTTTTTCGGTTACGGGGATAGTCATTTTAACCTCTATGACCGCATGGTATATCGTAAGAGTAAAAAACAAATTCACAAGAATTATTTATTATCTTTTTGTTTTCAGCATGATAGTTCCGTTTCAGATGGTTATGTATACGGTAACTTATTTTGCTTTTGAGCTGCATTTAAACAACCCTCTCGGCATAGTATTTATATATCTGGGTTTCGGAGCGGGGCTGTCGGTGTTTATGTTTTCGGGATTTATCCGAAGCATTCCCACCGAAATTGAAGAGGCCGCAGTCATAGATGGCTGCGGTCCCGTAAAAATGTTTTTTCTCGTTATTTTTCCCATATTGAAACCCACGGCGATAACCGTAGGCATTCTCAATGCTATGTGGATATGGAACGATTATCTTCTCCCCTATCTTGTTCTGGGTTCAGGGTCAAACAAAACTCTGCCCGTTGCGGTGCAGATGGCACTCACGGGCGGCTACGGCAACAAGGATATGGGAGCACTTATGGCAATGCTTGTGCTTGCAATCCTTCCGATAATCATTCTGTATCTTTTCTGTCAGAAATATATAATAAAAGGCGTTGTTGCAGGTGCTGTCAAGGGTTAATTTTTCAGAAAGTCAACGGAGGAAATTTCTATGGCAACAATAAAATTCAGGGATGTTACAAAATCCTTTGACAATGGCAAAGTTACGGTTATTCCCGGACTTTCACTTGATATAAAAGATAAGGAGTTTGTTGTTCTCGTAGGTCCGAGCGGATGCGGAAAATCAACTACGCTCCGCATGATTGCAGGGCTTGAAGCTGTTTCCTCCGGTGAACTTATAATTGATGACAGAGTTGTAAACAACCTTCCGCCGAAAGACAGGGATATCGCAATGGTTTTTCAAAGCTATGCACTGTATCCGCATATGACGGTATATAAAAACATGGCATTCGCACTGAAGCTGAAAAAGATACCCAAGGATGAAATTGATGAAAAAGTTATGTGGGCGGCAAAAATCCTTGATATTGAGCCTTATCTTGACAGAAAGCCGCGTGCACTGTCAGGCGGTCAAAGACAGAGAGTTGCACTCGGAAGAGCGATGGTGAGAAATCCGAAGGTTTTTCTTCTTGACGAGCCTCTTTCAAATCTCGACGCAAAGCTTCGCACGGAAATGAGAAGCCAGATTACCATGCTCCACAAAAAGCTGCAGACCACATTTGTGTATGTAACACACGATCAGACCGAAGCCATGACAATGGCAGACAGGATTGTTGTTATGGATAAAGGCGTTGTGCAGCAATACGACACTCCTCTGAAGCTTTATAATGAGCCTGCAAATATGTTTGTTGCAGGATTCATAGGTTCGCCGCAGATGAATTTCATTGATGCAAGGGTAAGAAAAGAAGGCAAAAAGATGAACCTTGTTTTTTCGGGTTATGAAATTGATATTCCCGAAGAAAAAAGAAAAGCTCTTGAGCCATACACCGAAAAAGAAATTGTTCTGGGAATACGCCCCGAGCATTTCCGCTCCGAATCATCACCGAACGCCGAAAAAGGAAAATATATGCTCACGGTGACTGCAGAAATTGCAGAAATGACAGGCAGCGAAACAAATATATATTTCACTCTCGGGAACAGCACACACATTGCACGGATAAAAGCCGAAAATAAGGTTTCGGCAGGCGACACGGTAAAACTTTATTTCAGCGAAAAGGATATTCATTTTTTTGACAAAGAAACAACAATGGCAATATAAAATATGCTCCGCAAAGCCTGAACTTTGCGGAGCACATTTTTTTATTCATCACCGAATCTTTTTGAGAGCCATGTTGCACACAAATCAAACCATCCTCTGATATGTGCACAGTAATCTGCTTCAGCTTTTGAATATACGGTTCTGTCGGCAAGCGAAAAGCCGTGATATCCCTTTTCATAGATATGCATTTCAAAGGGAATATTTTTCTTGTTAAGTGCCGAAGCATACGCAAGAGAATTTTCAATAGGAACAAGGTTATCCGCACATGCCGAAACAATAAATGCGGGCGGTGTTTTTTCATCAACCTTATCTTCAAGCCCGGGCACAGGGAAAGCAAGAATACTGCTCATTGATTCAAGAATACAGGGATAAACAAGAATACTTGCGGCAGGTCTGATATCACCCATTGTTGAAACCGCAGCACAAAGATGACCGCCTGCAGAAAATCCGATAGCGGCAATTTTATCTTTATCAATGCCCCATTCTTCAGCATTTTCATGAATAACTTTCATCGCTTCGTTAACATCATAAAATGGCTTTGAAAAATCATAGCCTTTGTCGCGTCCCGTGGTATAGCGAAGAATAAATGCAGCATATCCTTTTGCAATAAACGAGAACGCAATAGGCTCAGCTTCGCGGTCTGAACACATGCTGTAGCCTCCACCTGGAATCACAAGCACTCCCGGACAGATATCTCTGTGTGCATATTCAGGTGATTTATCAGGGATATAAACTGTAAGTCTTGCAAGCTCATTCGAAAGTTTTACTTCTATTAATTTCATATTATTACCTCGGTTTATTCATCGGACACACCTTCATGCAGATACCGCAGACGGCTCCTCTTCCGATTTTCTGAAATTTCGTTTTCATATACTGACTGCAAGCTTCGGGATCAAAAATCTCTTCTCTTTTCGTTGTCGGAGTCCAGTCTCCTCCCTTGATCGCCTTTGCGGGACAAGCTTTGACACAGATATCGCATCCGTTACATATACTTTCCGCAAGAGTATTATCACATTCAAAAGGACAGTCGGTAAAAAGAGTTCCGAGACGGACATAACTGCCGTATTCGTTATGCAGAAACAGCGAGTTTCTTCCGATTGAACCAAGCCCTGCAAGACATGCACCTTTTTTATGAGAAAAGCGTGCAACATAATTCCATCCGTCTTTATTGATGCTTTGCGAAGCCGCAACGGTTATATATTTATAACCTTTTCTCTGAAGAAACATTCCTGCCTGAAGGAGCATTGAATCGATAAAAGCATTCACATTGCGGTAATGATTGAAATAAGTGTGTGTCGGTTCATCTTCAATTTCATCAACAATGCTTTCGGAAAGACGGGCAACTATGCTTACACCGTAAGGCAAAGCCTCTTCACCCTCTTCAACCTTAAAGAAGCCGACATCGGCAACACCTTTTTCAAGCAAGAATTCTCTGAGTTCTTCCTGAATACTCATTATTTTGCCACCTTCGTTTCAAAGCAAAGCCATCCGCCGCTTTCATGGCGTGCGATAACCTCAAGTCCGTTTGCGGCAAAGGCAGCAAGAACATCGTCTTCTCTCGGAACGATTATTCCCGATGTGATGAACACGGCATCGGGATTCATGTAATCCTTGACATTTTCGCAGATATTGACGATTATATCCGCAACTATATTCGCGGCAATTATATCAAATTTACCCTTAACTTTATCTGTTGTTGAGCCCTGAAGAACGGTAAAACGGGGTTCTTCAAATCCGTTGGTTTTTCCGTTTTCTTTTGCTGTTTTAACCGCAAGAGCATCAATATCAACACCGACCGCACTGTCTGCGCCCAAAAGAAGACATGCCACCGAAAGGATTCCGCTTCCGCAACCGATATCAAGAACGGTTTTGCCCGGATTTGCATGCTTTTCAAGTGTTTCAAGACAAAGACGGGTTGTGTCATGAGTTCCCGAACCGAAAGCGAGACCTGGTTCAAGGTGAAGAACAGCTCTGCCCTGAGCATCATATTCATCCTCCCATATAGGGCGGATAAGAAGTCTTTCACCAACGGGCATGGGCTTGAAATATTTTTTCCAGTTATTTTCCCAGTCCTCATTTTTGCAGATGTTTTCATCTATTTCGCATTCAATACCCTCTGCAGAATATCTTTCAGTCAGGAACGAAACAGCCTCGGCAGGATTTTCTTCGGGTGAGATATAAATATGAACTATACCCTTGCTTCTGTCTTTTGCAAGCAAATCCTCGTCGATGAGGTCAATTCTTGCAATCTCCCATGCTTCCTGCTCAAGAGTGCGGTAATCCTCAATATATATTCCGTAGGGCACAGCCATTGAAGCTATGTCGCCTGCTCTGTCAACATCGTCTGCATTGACGGTTATTTTAATTTCTGTCCAATCCATTATATTACCCCTTTGTTAATTCAACTCCGCCTTCGGGAGCCTTACCGTGATTATAAAGATTTCTGTTTTCGAGTGCCCACTGTCTGGGAGTAAACGCACCCTCGTCAACCGCTTCAACCGCCGCACGCATTTCGTAAAGCCTTGCGTCCATAAGGTCAAGCTGTGAAAGAAGCTCTGCTTCGATAAACATGGGAAGCTTTGCCGCTCCGAATTCGGGAGTACCGTGATGAGAAATAAGCATATGCTCAACAAGAGTGAGCGTTTCAGAGCTGATGCCGAGAGAATTTCCGATTCTTTCAACATTGATTGCACCCATAACAAGATGCCCGAGAAGATTGCCTCTCACGGTATATTCGCTTGCTATGCCCGTTTCGGACGCCTGAAGCTCTTCTATTTTTGCAATATCGTGAAGAATTGCACCTGCACAGAGCAGATCGTAATTGACAAATTTATAAATATCGCAAACTCCCCTTGCAAGCCTTAAAATCGAGAGAGTATGCATCAGAAGTCCGCTTCTGACGGCATGATGAAGATTTTTTGCCGCAGGCCAGTAAAGAAGCTTTTCTCTGTTTTCTTCAATAACCGCAAAAGTAAGTTTTTTCAGTTCTTCATCAGCAAATGAGCCAACGATTTTTTCAACCTCTGAAAGCATCACCTCACCCGTCAAGCAGGCAGAGGGCACATAATCCTCAATTGCAACCTCATCTTCGGGAAGAACATGACGGATTCTTTCAACTCTGAACTGAATCGTATCGTTAAAAGGCACATAACTGCCTCTTACTTTGACAAAATCAAATGCTTTGAATTTATTTGAAGGCGTTTCTTTATAGTCCCAGAGCTTTGCACTTATTTCGCCGCTGTTATCGGCAAGAATAAGATCAAGATAAGGCACGCCCTTTGCTGTCTGTTTTTTATCAACGGATTTTATCAGGCAGTAGCCTTCGTGTGCTCCTGCTCCGCCGACGGGTGTAAAATTCATGGGTATTCCCCTCTTTCAGTCATATATGTATTACTATATCATATATTAAATTAAATTACAAATATTTTATTTGAATTTTGTTATTGACAAATCATACTCACGGATTATAATAGAATTAACAATTAATTCTCGGGGCGGGGTGTGATTCCCCACCGGCGGTAAAGTCCGCTAACTGATTGAAAACCAATCAGCCGATACGGTGAAATTCCGTAACCGACGGTATAGTCCGGATGACAGAGAATGCGATTCAAGAAGCATTTCGCCCTGCATTTATTGCAGGGTTTTTGTTTTTTATCGCTCTCCGAGGGAATGGAGATTTTTATGAAAAAAAATTCAACAAACGCAGTAATCCGCACTGCAATTATGGCAATGCTCACGGCAGTTTCAATCGTTCTTGTTTATGTCATTCATTTTCCGCTTATTCCTGCTGCACCGTTTCTTGAATATGATGCGGCAGATGTTCCCGTGCTTATCGGGGCAATGATGCTCGGACCGGTTTCGGGAATAATAACCCTGCTTGCCGTCTGCCTTATTCAGGCAATAACAGTCAGTGCTTCAAGCGGATGGATCGGCTTTATGATGCATTTTATCGCTTCATCCGTACTCGTTCTTATTTCATCAATCATCTATAAAAAGAAAAAAACAACCGCAGGGCTTATTATCGGTCTTGTTGCAGGTTCAATTGCAATGACAATTGTTATGATTCCGCTCAACCTTATTTTTACGGGAATATTCATGGGTGCAGGCACACAGACGGTTATCGGAATGCTTATTCCCGCAATAATCCCCTTCAATCTTCTCAAAGCAGGCATAAATTCGGCAATCACCTTTGCGGTTTTCACTCCGATTGCACAGATTCTCAAAAAATATGTGAAGGTGAACTGAAATGATTGTTCATCCTATTCCACCCTTATTTGACGAAAATTCGCAAACACTTATTCTCGGTTCGTTTCCTTCCGTCAAATCAAGAGAAGCCGAATTCTTTTACGGTCATCCGCAGAACAGATTCTGGGCTGTTATTGCAAAGCTTTACGGATGCGAAAAGCCCGTTACAATCGAAGAAAAGAAAAAGCTCGTTCTTGAAAACAGACTTGCCATGTGGGATGTTATTCAATCCTGCGAAATCGAAGGCAGTGCCGACAACACGATAAGCAATGTAACAGCAAATGACCTGAGCATAATTCTTGAAAACAGCAGGGTTGACAGAATTTTTGTCAACGGAAAAACAGCCGAAAAATACTATAAAAAATATACTTATCCGAAAACGAGTATAAAGGCAATTTGTCTGCCGTCAACAAGCCCTGCAAATGCCGCATGGAGCATTGACCGACTTGTTGAAGCATGGAAAATAATACTGAAATAGCAAAAAGAACATTTTCACCGTAAAAAGTGAGAATGTTCTTTTTTTGCATTTTGCATATAATGTAGAGTGAAATGATTCGAACTGAGTTCAAATCATTTCACTCTAACCACAGGTGTTTTTGAAATTTTTGCTCCCCGATTTCAAAGTTATGTTTAATTTGCCTGTCGAGCGTCAAAAATAACAATGAAAACTTAAACCACTCGGGAGTGATATTTTTATGAATGTTAAACGGGGAGAAATATATTATGCCGATTTAAGTCCCGTTATCGGCTCTGAACAAGGCGGCACAAGACCCGTTCTTATTGTTCAGAATGATGTGGGCAACAAATTCAGCCCAACGGTGATTGCCGCCGCAATAACAAGCCAGCGATTCAAAACAAGTCTGCCCACACATATCAGGGTCAACGCCGACGGATGCGGACTTGCAAAAGACTCGATTGTTCTTCTGGAGCAGGTACGCACACTCGACAAGAAAAGGCTTCGCGAGAAAATGGGTATTCTTGATGAAACCGATATGCTCAGGGTTGACAGAGCCCTTTCCGTAAGCCTCGGTATAGGCATTGCGGAGTGAAGATAAAAAAGCGGGCGTCCAAAGGACGCCCCTACGGTGGTATTTATTGATTTTTGAATTTACGGAACGGCTCGGAGATTGTTCCATTTTCACCTCATCACCGTCCATGACGGAGCTTCCCCTCAAGGGGAAGCCCATACATATAAATTCTGCTGATTTTAAAGTTTTGTTCCGACGGAAATACTGTAATACATATCCATATCATTCGGCTCAACATAGAGATAATATCTGCCGGGCTTCACATTACAGTCGTGTATGCGTTCGCCTGCCGTTATAACAATGTCAGGCTTTTTTGTGCCGTGTACAGGCGGTTCTTCTCCTTCGGGCACAAGATAAACATCAAGTCTGTCATCTTCCTCAAATGCAACTCCGCTTGAAGGTACATCATTACCCCAGTTGTTTCTGCTTGCACTGATTCTTACATTTGTTTCAAGCAACGAACAATCTTCAATAACCATAAAAACATATTCGTCGGCACTGTTGCCCTTTCCGCAGTTCCAACGCCTGGTAACAAATCTCTCTGTTTCGTCAATTATACCTTCTGTTATATAGTTTTCGGTATCTGCCCAAAGAGAACTGTATTCATCGGTAAACACAAATATTCCGATACGGCGTAATCCGACAACAGAGTCATCGGAATCAACCGCCATGTAAAAAAGGTCGATAAAATAATCATCGGTTGTTGTTATGACTTTAAATGAAAAATCGCAGTAAACCGGAGTATCCTGTTCTGAATGGTTTTCAACAGAAAGGGTTTCACCTTCAATTGAATCAAAAAGCTTCTGAATATCGTTTTTTATATTAGGGTGCTTTTCAACAAGATTTGCAGATGCCATCGAAGCGAGAATTTCAGCATTCTTTTCCTCAACAGCTTCTTCAATTGTGTCGGTTAATGTTATCCAGTCAAACTTACTTGCCTGAAGATTATAATAGATATCTGAAATTATTTCCGAATTGGGAAACAGATTAAACATCATGGTAATTATCGTTGCAAAGACAGCTAATATTCTTGTGAAATTCATATTATTATCCCTCCTTCAGGGCGGGGTTATAACTCAACCATGTATTTCCGTCATGATAATACCTTTTTTCTTTTTTTATTTCATATTCATTTCTGCTGACTCTGATTTCAAGTTCCATTTTTTCATAGGGAGTATATCTGCCTGAGCCGTCGTTCATTACCGTGCGATACATACAGCTCACTTTAAAAATTGAACCGTTTTCATCATCGGGAAGCAAAAGATAAGTAAAGGTCTTTTCTCCGTCGTTTTCCGATTCGGCAATTTTATATCCGGATGATACCCATTCCGCACCGTCTACGGTTGTTTCTTCTTTGGGAGTATAATCAAAAACAACATACTCATCGGGTGACCAGAATTTCATTTTATAATTGATTGCAAAATAGTTATAATCATGTCGGACATAATAAACAAGCTTTTCACCGTTTTCGTTTGTGAAAACAGCATCCATAAGTATATCTGAATCAATATCCTCTTTCATAGCATCAAACATACTGATTCCTTTGAAAGTAAAAACCTGCTCATTTCCGTTAATTTCGGTTTTCACGAGGTCAAAAAGCGGGTCGTCAACATCATCGTATTCCCATACAATTCCTTCAGAAGGATTATACGGGAGCTCAACCTTTGTTACATTATTCCCCGTTACCACACCTGCAATCGAGCCGAAAAGCATCATAATCAGCATAGCCGGCACAATAAAAAATACTGTTACTGAGCCCATATTTTTCCGTCCTTTCCTTTTTTAATTCTGCTTAATTTTATCATATCCGAACATTAATTTCAATCAATTCAACTTTACAATCAGAATTTTTTGCTATGTAACGCAGAGTTTACATATAATTTCAGATAAAAAAATCCGTATTCCTTCGATTTAAGGAATACGGATTGATTTTTATTTTACGGGAACAAGCTTTTCCTTGCCGCCCATGTAGGGTCTGAGTGCAACGGGAACATTCACACTGCCGTCTGCATTAAGATTGTTTTCAAGGAATGCAATAAGCATTCTGGGAGGAGCAACAACGGTGTTGTTGAGAGTATGTGCGAAATACTTGCCGTCTTTGCCGTTGACTCTGATTTTGAGTCTGCGTGCCTGTGCATCGCCGAGATTTGAGCATGAACCGACTTCGAAATACTTCTTCTGTCTGGGTGACCATGCTTCAACATCGAATGACTTGACCTTAAGATCTGCAAGGTCGCCTGAGCAGCATTCGAGAGTTCTGACGGGAATGTCAAGCGAGCGGAACAGACCAACGGTATTCTGCCAGAGCTTACCAAACCACATCATGCTGTCTACGGGCTTACAGACACCAATCATTTCCTGCTTTTCGAACTGATCAATTCTGTACACGCCTCTTTCCTCAATGCCGTGTGCACCCTTTTCTTTACGGAAGCAGGGTGAATAGCTTGTGAGGGTGTGGGGAAGAGTGTCTTCGTTAACAATAGTATCGATATATTTACCGATCATTGAATGCTCGCTTGTACCGATAAGATAGAGGTCTTCGCCTTCAATCTTATACATCATCGCATCCATTTCAGCAAAGCTCATAACACCTGTTACAACATTGCTTCTGATCATGAAGGGAGGAACACAGTAGGTAAATCCTCTGTCAATCATGAAATCTCTTGCGTATGAAATAACAGCGGAGTGAAGGCGTGCGATATCGCCCATAAGATAATAGAAGCCGTTACCCGCAACATTTCTTGCAGCATCAAGATCAATGCCGTTGAAACGCTCCATGATATCGGAATGATAAGGAATTTCAAAATCGGGAACAACGGGTTCGCCGTATTTTGTAACTTCAACATTTTCGCTGTCATCCTTACCGATGGGAACGCTGGGATCGATGATATTGGGAATGGTCATCATGATTTTTGTGACCTTTTCGGAATACTCTGCTTCAAGCTTTTCGCATTCTGCAAGTCTTTCGGAAAATTCCGTTACCTTTGTCTTTGCAGCCATTGCTTCTTCTTTTTTACCCTGAGCCATGAGAGCACCGATTTCCTTTGAAACCTTGTTGCGGTTGGCTCTGAGACCGTCTGCCTCTGTTTTGACTGCTCTTGACTTTGCATCAAGCTCAATTACTTCGTCAACAAGAGGAAGCTTGTTATCCTGAAACTTCTTTTTGATATTCTCTTTTACTATATCGGGATTTTCTCTTAAAAATCTGATATCAAGCATTATTTTCAACTCCTGAAAAAGTTTTTATACAACTTGTAATTTTAATCCATTTTTGAAATAAAGTCAACAGCCGATGCGATATATTTATCGTCTGCAAGCTCAATTGCTCCCTTATCAACAAGCGATGCTGTTTTGGGGTCGATGGGAAGCTTTGCAAGAACGGGAACACCGAGCTCCGCTGCGATTTCATCAATCTTGCTTTCACCGAAAATCTTGAACTCCTTGCCGCAATCGGGGCAAACAACATAACTCATGTTTTCAACAAGACCGATAACGGGAATATTCATAAGCTTTGCCATATTGAAAGCCTTTTTTACAATCATTGTTACAAGATCCTGCGGAGTGGTTACGATAACAATTCCGTCAACGGGAAGATTCTGGAAAACGGTCAGCGAAACATCGCCCGTTCCGGGAGGCATATCAACAAACATATAGTCAACATCGCCCCATGCAACATCCTTCCAGAACTGCTGGATAACACCCGAAATAACGGGACCTCTCCACACTACGGGTGACTCTTCATTTTCAAGAAGAAGGTTGATTGACATAACTTTGATGCCTGTTTTGCTTTCTTCGGGAAGAAGTCCGCTTTCGTCAGCCTTTGCTCTTTCTTTGATACCGAATGACTTGGGAATTGAGGGGCCTGTTATATCTGCATCAAGCACCGCACAGGCATTTCCTCTTGCCTGCATTGCACTTGCGAGCATCGAGGTTACGAGCGATTTACCTACGCCGCCCTTTCCGCTGACAACACCGATTACTTTTTTAACACTGCTGAACGGTCCGCAGGGAATTCTCATATCCTGCGCTTCTTTTTTTGAATCGCAATTGCTTGCACAGTTTGCGCAATTGCCGCTGCATGCTTCACTCATAATTCTTCTCCTATCTGAAACATAAAATTATAACATATTAATTACTAAGTCAAACACATATGCCAACGCAAAAATCACGGGCATATGGATAACATAGATAATAAGCGATTTTCTGCCGAGAAATCCAAAAAAAGGAATTCTTCTGGGGTAACACCATCCGGGATATCCTCTGACGGAACAATATCTGCCTGCAAAGACACCCGAAAAGAAAATAAACACATTCGGGAACAACGGAAAATAATCCGCCGAATAAAAAGACGGTGAATATATACCGAGAGGCATAAGCCAATTGTTCTCGTAAAGTCTTTCGGGAAGTGAAAAACGGATAAGATTGCCGTAGCTGAGCTCGCCTTCGGAAATTCCGCTTGTGAAAGCAAAAAGCACCGCACAAATAAGTATTCCCGCAAAAGGCGATATTCCCGCAAGCTTCTTTTCAATAAGTGCATAAATCAGAACCGACACCGCAAGAAGATGAAGAATACCGAAATATATTTCGGTCCCGACAAATCCCATTGCAGGAAGGATAAGTGCGGTAACAATACTGAAACCGACTGCAACTCCGAGAAGGATTGCACCTCTTTTCGGGTTACTTCTTGAAAGAGTGCACGAAACTCCGCATATAAAAATGAAAATACCGGCAAACAAAGGCTGAACGGGCATAAAGAAATCAAACAATTCAGCTGCCCATGTCCATCCGAACATCGAACTGCACACATAGAATGCATGATAAAAAATCATACACAATACTGCAAAGCCTCTTGTTTCGTCAAGAAAATTCAGTCTTTTATTATTGTTTTCCGCTTTTTCCATAAATTCACCTCATATTATTTTATCATAATGTATTAAAAATGCAAGCCTTTATTGACTTTATTATTTTTTTGTTTTAAAATAAATCTGTTAAAATCAATATTTGCGGCAA
>JAZOVN010000257.1:0-2903 GCA_045658725.1 Acutalibacteraceae bacterium | reverse complement strand
CCTTTCACTTGTGCTTTGCGAAAACACAAAATATTCAGACCTTGCCGCTTGTTGGGAGGCCCTCAATCTTAATGAACTTGACAGCGTTAAGGTTATTGATACTTACGAAAAAGACGGCATCAAGAGCATAACAATCCGCCTGGTTTTCGCATCAATGGAAAGAACACTTGAAATGGAAGAGGTTCAGGGCTGGATTGATTCGATTCTTGCAGATCTCGGCAATATCGGAGTTACACTCAGAGCATAATATTTCCGAATTGTAAACAATAATCATTAATTTCCGAAAAAACCTTGTATTATTTTAAATAATGTTATATAATTAATGGTAACGGAGGTGACCGAAATGACTGATAAAACAATAAAGTTTTCAATCAAAGATGAAAATGAAGCAGAGATGAAAAAAAATCTTCTTGCCGTTTATGAAGCTTTGAACGAAAAAGGATATAATTCAATCAGCCAGATTGTCGGCTATATCCTCTCCGAGGACCCGACCTATATAACAACACACAACAATGCACGCAGCCTCGTCAGAAGGCTTGACAGAGACGAACTTCTTCAGGCAATGGTAAAGTGCTATCTCGGAATCAAATAAGGAGTAACATCATGGCTAAGAAAAAGTTTCTTATGTATAAAGGCAAACCTCTTGTCAGAAGCGGCAAAACCATATATTACGGCTATATGAGCGATCCCTATGTTGTTATCATGCAGATAACAAGCACACGCGATGTCAAGGGCATTGAGGTTGCAGACAGAGTTGTTGTTCAGCTTGTCAACACAGACCCCGATGTCAGAATGAAAGACAAAATCGTTAAAAAGGCCGAGCGCAGAGGTCTTTACAGCGCAATGGATATCGGCTGCATCTGGCTCGAAAGAGAGCTTAAAGAAACCGCATAATCAAACAAACCGCATGTCGGGTGTTCAGAAGAACACCCGACTGTTTTTTTGAAGATGTTGCGGATACACAATGTAAATTTCCCAATACAAAAAGTAAAAATCCTAAAAAATAACCGCAGACTCAGGTTTTAAAACTGAATCTGCGGTGTTAATTTTATTCATGCGTAATACGGAATTCCGTAAACATAACGCCCATGAAGGGTTCGCTGAATTCAAGGTCAACACAACCGTTTTCGATGAATTCTTTGGGGATAGTGTATGTTGCGGTCTCAAAGCCGGGAGCAAGCATCATGCGGTCATATTCTTCATCCTTTTCGCCACCGAACTGAGGTCCGCAATAAACAACATTTCCGTTTGCGGTAATCTTATGTGCATTGAGTGCAGGGATTTTTTTGTCGCAGAATGTTATTTTCAGCTTATAATTGCCGTCATAATCAAGCCCGCCGACCTTACATTTAAAGGTAAGATTATCATAAACCTTAAACATCGCCGTAGGCATGGCCCCCGTATTGACATTAGGTCTGTCGCCCTGGAAATTCATATAAATCTCGCCTGTCTGGGCAACTCCACACTCTTCAAGCCCGTTAAGAGCAACAGAGAAATAATACTCATCGGATCGGACCTTGTTTCTTGCGATAATTTTCTTCATGTATTCAGCAGGATTATCGGTATTCTTTGCGGCTTCAAGTCTGCCGAGAAGCCATTTTCTGTCGGTAACTGGAAGGTCGATTGTTTCAAGAACAGCTCCCCTCTCCCAGTTATCGGCACAATAATTTTCGATATCGCTCTGAAGTCCGATAAGCTCAAAGAGCTTTTGAGCGAGGTCAGAAATATCGGCTCTTTCTTTTTTATAGGCATCATCAAAATCGGTTTCAAGAATATTCTTTGCCGATTCATAATTTCCGTTTATTATTTCTTTTTCGGCAAGTCTGATTAAATCAAGCTCATAAAGGAGTCTGTGCCTCACAACCCAATCGCACTTTGCACGCATAAGAAGCTGAAGAAATCTCCAGTTTTCCGAAAGGAACGGATATTTTGCACCGATAAGCTCAAAAGTTTCAAGAGTGCGGTCAATCGTCGGATTTTCGCCAGGGTCGCACTGCCAGTTAAGCTCAAGTGAAAGTATTCCGTCTGCTATCATTTCAGAATCAGCACCGTAGAAAAACAGCCTTGCATAGTCGAGCAGAGTTGTTCTCAGGTCACAGTCAGGGAAGTAATCCATATCCGACCATACCGCTTTATTGACATCATCCGTAACACCCTCCGAATAGCTGACCGAGCCGACAACATAACGTCGGGTCAGTCTGTGGATTTGTCTGTATTCGCGGGGTCTGGGATTGGTACATTCACGGCTCAGACCTGTTGTCAACGCGAAATGCCAGTCATCTCTGTCAAAATGCACGGGATATTCACATCTGACATTGTGAGTTATATCGGGATAAAGTCTTATCGGATATTTTGACGGAAGTCTGCGACGCAAGGTATCAAGCTCAAACGCATGGTTGGGTCCGTGAATAACGCCGTCAATTTCATCAGGAAGCTTTTCCATTTCTTCAATAAATGTTTCTCCCCATGTCGGAATCGAATGGGGCTTTTGTGCTGAAGGCCACATCTGAGCATTCGGATGAACCTTTTTGAGAGCCTTTGAAATCTCCCTGCACCTTTCAACGAATTCATCGGCATCAAACTCACCCGGATCCCCTCCGGGAGGAAAAACAACATTAAGCCTCGGCAGCGTTGAATAAAGATTTCCTCTTCTTTCCGCCGCCTGTTCAACGGTTTCTCCATCATTGTTGGGATGCCAGAGTGAAACATCCAGATCAAATTCATCCGCCATTTCCGTTGCCTTGACAAGGAATTCTTCCTCATCATATTTCATAAGGCGGTTCCTCTTTGAAACGCCTCTTTCATAAGGGATATGTTCAACAATATTTGAACCGAAAAACATCAGGTCAAGATAGCATCTGCGATAATCCTCATAGCTCCATGCATCGTAGGTATTCGGAGTT
>JAZOVN010000256.1:0-3532 GCA_045658725.1 Acutalibacteraceae bacterium | reverse complement strand
AAAGAGCCTACGGCAACAATTGCCGAAACAACCACAAAACCGACAACATCCAAAAAACAGACAACCACAGAAAAAACAACAAAAAAGAGACCGACCACAACAAGGCGTGATTACTCTGTTTACATAACCGAATCAACAACTGTTACTGAAACAACGTCTGAGACAAAAACCGAAAGAACAACAAGGCCCAAAGCTACAACTACAACCAAACCCACAACCGCAAAACCGACCACAACCAAGCCGGTAACCACAACTAAACCTGCAACTACAAAACCGACCACAACAAAACCTGTTGAAACAGCAAAAGAAAAGCTTACCTGTACGATAACCATACGCTGTGATACAATTCTCAATAATATGGATAATCTCGACCCCGCAA
Organism: Acutalibacteraceae bacterium; assembly: GCA_045658725.1. Lineage (GTDB taxonomy): Bacteria > Bacillota > Clostridia > Oscillospirales > Acutalibacteraceae > CAG-177. The sequence goes on along the minus strand of JAZOVN010000256.1, from coordinate 3,153 downwards.
AAGCACCGTATGTTCCCGATAACGGAGTCATTCTCAGGGAAGTAACGGTTGAATTTGAAGAGGGCGAAACCGTATTTGATGTTCTGAACAGAGTTTGCAGACAGTATAACATTCCGATTGAGTACAGTTGGACACCTATGTATGACAGCTATTATATTGAAGGAATCAATAATCTTTATGAATTTGACTGCGGCAGCGAATCGGGATGGATGTATAAAGTGAACGGATGGTTCCCGAATTACGGCTGTTCAAGCTATTATTTAACGGGCGGTGAAAAAATCGTCTGGTGCTACACCTGTAACGGACTTGGTGAAGATGTTGGTGCAGAACGATGGGAATAATATGAAAGATGACGCATTCTCAAAACTTCATCCTGCGGTGAATCTGCTGTTTTTTATCGGAGCAATCTGCTTTGGTGTTCTTCTGCAGCACCCCGTTTATCTGCTTGCAGGCATATTTGCAAGCGGAGTGTATTGCTTTATGCTTAACGGCAGAAAAGGAGTTAAAACTATTCTGCTGATGATACCGCTTTTTATATTCATCACACTTTTCAACCCCATTGTGAACACAAGAGGAGTAACTGTTCTTTTCAATTATCTCAACAGACCGTACACCCTTGAAGCGTTGATTTACGGTGTTGCCGTTGCGGCAACATTCGTGCTTATGATTTTATGGTTTGGGTGCTACGGAAAGGTGCTGACGGGAGATAAGGTCACCTGCCTTTTCGGCAATCTCGCGCCGTCACTGTCTTTGCTTCTTGTTATGGTTTTCCGTATGATACCGAATCTTCTGCAGAAAGCGAAGCAAATTATCGGAGTAAGAAGCTCAATCGGCAAAGGAACGGCAGAAAAATCATCAATAAAAGATAAACTGGGTTCGGGAATGACCGTTATCGGTGTTCTCACCTCATGGGCACTTGAAGGAAGCATCACAACAAGCGATTCAATGCGTTCAAGAGGCTACGGCACGACAAAACGGACAAGCTTTATGGTTTACCGTATGACGAAAACTGATTGGGTTCTGACATTAATTATGCTTACTCTGCTCGGAATTGTTGTCTTCTTTGCTGCAAACGGCGGAATGAACGCCGAATTTCTTCCCGAAAGAAACATCACACCGATAAACGGTTTTAATGTAATCGGATTTATCGCGTATCTCGGATATCTTATGATTCCGACAATATTGAACGTCAAGGAAGTTATACAATGGAACATTTCAAAATCAAAAATCTAAGTTTTTCATATCCGACCTCAAAAGATAAAAAGTCACTTGACAATGTGTCACTCAAAATCGAAAAAGGCGAATATATCGTTCTCTGCGGAAAATCGGGACGCGGCAAAACAACTCTTCTCAGACATCTTAAAACCGTTCTCACTCCCCACGGAAAAAGAGCGGGTGAAATTTTTTTCAACGGTGTTGCTTTGAATGATGTTGACAACCGTAAACAGTCATCAAAAATCGGATATGTTATGCAGAATCCCGATGACCAGATTGTGACGGATAAGGTCTGGCACGAGCTTGCATTCGGGCTTGAGAGCCTCGGTTGTGACCAGAAAACCATGCGTTCAAGAGTTGCCGAAATGGCTTGTTACTTCGGTATTCAGGATTGGTTTCACAGAGATGTTGCAGTTCTTTCGGGCGGTCAGAAGCAGCTTCTCAACCTTGCATCAATTATGGCAATGCAACCCGAAGTTCTTATTCTTGATGAACCCACAAGTCAGCTTGACCCCATTGCCGCATCGGATTTTCTTAATACTGTTCGCAAAATCAACACCGAACTCGGCACAACCGTCATCATAACAGAGCACCGTCTTGAGGATATTTTTCCTTATGCAGACCGTGCAATTGTTATGGATTCGGGTAAAATCATTGCAGATGACACACCAAGAAACATCGGCAAACTCCTTTTCGAACAGAATAATCCGATGTTCACCGCTATGCCGACACCCGTTCGTGTTTTCTATAACGCAAACGGAAACGGTGACTGCCCTTTGACTGTCAGAGAAGGCAGAAGTTGGCTTAATAAAGAATTTGAAGCTGAACTCCAAATAAAAGAATTTCCTTGTAAAAATATTGATGATGAAATTGAAAACCCTGCATTATCGCTCAAAGAATTATGGTTCAGATATGAAAAAGACACCCCCGATATTCTCAGAGGTGTCAGCCTTGAAATTCCCGTTGGCAGTATTTCTGCAATAGTCGGCGGTAACGGTGCAGGTAAATCTACTACACTCAAAGCGATTTGCGGAATCTGTAAACCGTATAGAGGCAAAACCAAGGTTTTCGGTAAATCCGTCAGCAAATTCAAATCTGGCGAACTTTTCAGAAACTGCATATCGATGCTTCCGCAAGACCCGAAAAGTCTTTTTGTGAAAAGCAAAGTAATTGACGATCTTGCAGAAATGACTAAAGATAAAAACAAGATAAATGAAATCGCAGAAACTTGCCAAATCACAGAACTTATGAATAATCATCCGTATGATTTGTCGGGCGGTGAACAGCAGAGAGTTGCGCTCGCAAAAGTTCTTCTGACAGAACCGAAAATTCTTCTTCTTGATGAACCCACAAAGGGTATGGACAGCTTCTTTAAAGAAACATTCGCAACCATTCTTGGCAAGCTCAAAAGTCAGGGCATAACAATTCTTATGGTGTCGCACGATGTTGAATTCTGTGCAAAATATGCCGACAGAGTGAGTATGTTCTTTGACGGTCAGGTGCTCACAACCGACACACCGCAGAATTTCTTCGGCAGTAACAGTTTCTACACAACGGCAGCAAACCGAATGAGCAAACACATTTTCAAAAATGCCGTTACGGCTGAAAATGTTGTTGTATTATATAGGAAAAACAAGGGAGGAGCACAATGAAAAAATCAAACATCGCAATGCTCATAGTGTTCCTTGCTCTGATTCCGTTGACCTTATTTTTGGGTGATAAGCTTCCTGGCAAAGGCTACTACATAACGGGTGTTCTTATTATAATTGAGCTTTCGGTTCCGTTCTTTATGATGTTTGAAAAAAGAAAACCGCAGGCAAGGGAGCTTGTTGTGCTTGCTGTTATGATTTCACTCGCAGTTATCGGGCGTGTTGCAATTCCGATTCCCCATTTCAAGGCGGCATGTGCGATTATTATGCTCACGGGAATTGCTTTCGG
>JAZOVN010000255.1:0-5807 GCA_045658725.1 Acutalibacteraceae bacterium | reverse complement strand
CGCATCATTGGAAAAATCACTGCATCCGGCTTCAACGGTGACACGGCCTTCGTAGCCCATTTCCTTCAGGGTTTCGAAGATCTCCTGATAGCGCTCGCCGTCGCCCGCTTTGGGGAATTTTCTGCCGATGGCGTTTGCGATATGCACGTGCTTAAGCTGGTTTCCCGCCATGGTGAGCGCGCTTAACGGCTCCGAGCCCAGCGCCATGTGATAGGTGTCCGCCAGAACCGCGATATGGGGCATATTGATCATCGAAGCCATGAGCGTTGCCTCGGAGACAAAGTTCATGATGTTGCACTCGCCTGTGCGCAGGGGCTCGATGACGACGGTGATGTCGTTTTCCATCGCATGGCGCTCGACCATGCGCAGGAAATTGCCGATCTGACGCCAGGCAACGGCGGTGTCAAATCCTTCGGGCACACGGCGGGACGCGCCGCTTCCGAATACGACCACCTTTACGCCGAGGCGCTTTGCGCGGGAAAATGCCTTGTCCAGATAATCATGGATCACCTGGGCATTGACCTGCTCGCCGACCACCTTAATGTCGCCGGGAAGCATGCCGTTGCAGGCTTCCACCTTAATGGGGGCGTTATCGACGATTGCGCAGACTTCCCCATATTCCTCGTCTGTCATGCCTGCAAGCCTTGCGAGGCCGAATTCCAGATAGTCAAAGCCGATTTCGGCGATTTCGTTTATGTTTTTTATGTCTGTACAAACGCCAAGGCGGATCATGCCGTTTTCCCCCTTACAAAATTACTTCGCGCTTCCGTAGGTGCCTTCGGTGTCGAGGGTTACGCCGTCACCGGTCTTGAGACGGGAGGTCGCGCGGCGCTTGTTGAGCTCTTCCAGGAACTTGTCTTCATCCAGAGGAAGCTCGATGGTCTGATCAAGCCAGCTGGACAGATGCATGGCGTTGCTGATGGTCAGGCCGTTGATGCCCTCTTCGCCGCCTGCAACGAGCTCGCCGCGGCCCAGGATCTTGTCGGTGAACTGCTGAAGAACGCCCACATGCTGGGGGTTGAGGCCGTCGGTTTCGACTTCGATTTCGGTTACTTCGGGGCCGCCGAAGCCGCCTTTGTAGGTCTTGTGGAATTCATTGATGTCCATAGACAGCTTCTTCATGATGAGCTTGCTGCCGTCGCAGATCAGTTGTCCGCCGTCCAGGTCGATCTCGAGGCGGTTGGTGCCGGGACAATCGGAAGTGGTGGTGATGAATACGCCGGTCGCGCCGTTTTCATATTCGACATAAGCGGTTACGTCGTCTTCAACCTCGATATCGTGCCACTTGCCTTCGTGAACGAAAGCCTTGACCTTAACGGGAAGACCGCATATCCACTGCCACAGGTCAAGATTGTGGGGACACTGGTTGAGCAGAACGCCGCCGCCTTCACCCTTCCAGGTTGCACGCCATCCGCCTGAATTATAGTATGCCTGAGTTCTGTACCAGTCGGTGATAATCCAGCTCACTCTTCTGATTTCGCCGAATTCGCCGCTCTGAACAAGTTCACGCATCTTTCTGTAAACGCAGTTTGTTCTCTGGTTATACATGATGCCGAAAACAAGGTCTGTCTTTGCGGCAGCCTCGTTCATTTCACGAACCTGCTTTGTGTAAACGCCTGCAGGCTTTTCGGTGAGAACATGAACACCCTTTGAGAATGCATACTGAGCAATGGGTGAGTGGTCATAGTGAGGAGTTGCGATAAGAGCAACATCAACCTCACCGCTGTCGATAAGAGCCTCTGCTGTGTCAAATGTCTTGAGTGAGGGCATAAGCTTCTTTGCGGCTTCAAGTCTTGCGGGGTCGATATCAGCAGCCGCTGTTATGCGAAGCTCTTTATGGTTGCCGTTGATATGCATATTGATGTGTGACATACCCATGTTGCCCACACCGATGATGCCGAATTTTACGGGCTGAATTTTGTTTTCGATAATATTATGGATTGCCGAGCAAGCTGCTGCAAATGAAGTCATGTTGTCGGGATAAACAAACTTTTTGTTCATTGCATTTGCTGTTGCATCGTCGGGCTCAAGGTTATCAAGTCCTTCAAAGACTCTAAGATGAGGCTCAACCGAAAGGAAGTAAACGCCTTCTTTATCGTCGAGCATACGCATGATTTCAACAAGATGACCGTCGCCTTCGCCTGCGGGAACAACGGTATCGATTTCTGCAATGCAGTCCTTGACATGGAAATATGTAACATAATCCTGAAGGAGCTTAAAGCCTTCAAGTGTATCCGAACCGCACTGAATGTAGTTTGAAGGATCAAAGATGCAGCCCATTCTTTCGCCGAAATGCTCTGCAAGCTCAAGGCATCTTTCGGTTATATCGCCGTAAATGCCTTTTTCGTTTTCGTGGCAACAAAGAATTCCGTGCTCGTTTGAATAATCAACCATAGCATTGAGTCTTGCATAAACTTCATCTTTATATTCTTCACGGCTCTGACCTTTTGTAAAGAAGAAGCTGAACATTCTGATATATTTTGTTTCAAGCACCTTTGCAACCTCGACGGTCTGCTTGAATGCTTCAAAATGAGGAGAAAAATCATCATCAATTTCAATTTTGCCGTAGTGCGAACCGATTGAAGAAACCTTGATTCCGTTGTCGTCAAGGAGCTTTTTGAGTTCTTTTGCTTCTTCAACGGTGAAATTTGAAATGTTCTTTCCGTTAACATTGCGAAGCTCGATATATTCAATTCCGTTAGCTTTGCACGCAGCTATCTGTTCAAGAATATCGGACGATGCTTCGTCTGCAAATGCAGAGAATAAAAACTTTGCCATAAAAATGACCTCCTGAGGTTATTTTTTACCTGTACACTTTAATTTTATCATTTTTTAGTAGGAATGCAAGTATTATAAATAAAATAATACATATTTTTTATATTCAGACCGCAAAAAGAATGTGGAGATTGCGTATTTCGGAATTGCTGATTTTATTGTTGACTGCGTATGCGTGACCTTCTGCGGAATTGCCTGAAAAATCCGAGAGATTCTGTTTTTTTGCTTCCGCTATTATATCCGCACATATTTTTTCGATGATGTCTGCCTTTTCAGCGGCTTCAGGTTCGGAGTTTCCGCTTGAAATAAGATATTCAAGCTTACCGTAAAGATCCGAAAGAAGAGGAAGGGAGCTTAAAGCACGGAAGCTCCATTTATAATAGGGCATATATGCTTTGTTTAAAAGAAAAATGCATTTCATCGCACTCTGAACAAATTCAGAAACAGCAAGCTGTGCGGCGGCTGTTTCGCCGTGTAAAAGACATCGGGAATAATTATACTGACCCGACTGACCCATCAGCAGAAGATTGCCCGCAAGCTTTTTGAGGCGGACATTATCGGGCATTTCAGAAAGATGTGAACGGATTTCGCTGATCATTCCCAAATCGTCACGGAATATTTTTCCGTTGACCGCTTCGGCAAGTGAGTATTCGGGAATCGAAAACCATTCTTCGGTTGAAAGAATACCGCTTTCACTGCCTGTTTTTGATTTCAGAAAATCTCCGATTCTGATAACACCTGTTCTTTTTCCTCCGACGGGATTCATAACGCTTCTTTTATATCCCATGAATTCCTTGGGCAGAGAGTTGTATGCTTTTTCAAGGGCGAATGCAGTTTGTCTGTCGATAATTTCTTCGTCGGGAATAAACATGCAGAAGCCCGGCTCAAAATCGTGATCGGCTGATATTTCATCATCAAAACCGAAGCATTCCGAACCGCTTCCGCAAAGACCGACAGCAATCATTCCTTCAATGTCAGGAAAAAGAGTATGAATCATCGGTGCTCCGAATTCATTATAATATTTTTCTGAAAGTTCAAGCCCTTTCATATATCTTTTTTGCCCTTCTTTCAAGCTCGTTTTCATAGAAAAAATATCCGTAATATCCGTAGACAGAGGAGCATTTGCGGCACACAAAAGCGTAGTTACCGTCGGTTTCGCTCATGCTCTTGTCAAGTAGCTCCATTGCCTTTTCAAGATATTCCGTGATAATCGGTTCGGCATTTTCAAGTCCGTGCTCAGCCTCTGCGGCATTAGCCATGTTGAGATAGGTTATAGCCTGCTCGGGTTCACCGCCGTCAACATTTTCCATAACGGAAAGTGCCTTGTGATAAAGCTCATCCGCTTTTGAAAAATCCTTCATGTCAACATATGCAAGAGCCATATTGTTATAAAGTCCGCCGAAACGCCCGTCATTCTCCGACAGATTATTTTTGTATATAGTATCCGCTTTTTCAAAAAGAGGAATTGATTTTTCTGTCATGCCGAAGGCTTTATAAACGGTTGCGGAGTTGAGATAGGTTGTTGCGGCACCGATATTGTCGGAAATATTCAGTTTCGCAATGATTTCAAGTGCCGATTCGGCACATCTGAGAGAATTTTCTTTCTGACCGAGTTTGCGATAAAGTCCCATCAGCTCATTTCTGAGCAGAAGAGCCGTTCTGCCGTTATTTTGTTTTTCAGCTTCGCTGAGCCAGTAAAGAAGATGCTTTTCAGCAGAGAAATAATCGTCTTTGTTCAGATATTCATCAAGCTTTGAAAGAATTCTTCCGTTATCCATTTCCGCACCTCCGTTTTATTTATAAACTATAATATCACAGAGAAAAATTGCTGTCAAACCAACCTGCCAAAAATAAATTTAAAAAATTTAAAAAAATTTGTAAAAAAGGCTTGACTTAATTGAAGAATCATGATATAGTAATTGAGCGTTCTACGGAACACACCAAAATGCTGGTGTAGCTCAGTTGGTAGAGCAGCTGATTTGTAATCAGCAGGTCGGGGGTTCGAGTCCGTCCACCAGCTCCAATTTAATATGGAAGAGTTCCCGAGCGGCCAAAGGGAGCAGACTGTAAATCTGCCGTCAACGACTTCGGTGGTTCGAATCCACCCTCTTCCACCACAATGGAGAAATCCGAACTTAATGCCAATCGGCAATGGGTTCGGATTTTTTATTTTTATCCGGGATATCAGTTTTTGAGGTTGTAACAAAAAAGCAGGCGGGACTTCCGTCTCGCCTGCAACTGTCTTACTCATTCTTCAGCTGTCTGTTCATATTCCCTGAGTTCCTGCTGTCCTTCTTCGCTTTCAAAATATTCCTGCATTATCGGAAGCAAGCATCGTGCAATTCTTTCAATCGCATAATCGGGAATTTCCATACCGCTGTTTGATTTTTCTGACATCAAATTGACTTTTGCGCTCCTTTCATAGAAAAAAGGAGAAATTTCTATGAAACATCAATTACAAAAATCCTCATTTATATTTTAAACCATTTTAATCTATTTGTCAAATAATCCCGAACAATTGCAAAATCTGATTTTCTGTAACTTGAAAACTAACTTTTGGAAAAATAGAACCACAAAATCGGGATTATAGGTCAAACTATACGCACCCCTCAATTACCACACTCTGAAACCGTTGATATACAAGGGTTTCAGAACCTCTATTTGGTAAATTTTTAACAGTAACGAAAGGGTTCTTTATTTCATGGTTTTTGCAACTGAAAATTCATCTTGTGGAAAAAGTAAACGCAAAATCGGGGTTACAGGTCAAACTATACGTACCCCTCGATTACCGCACGTTCAATCCCTTATATATCAACGATTTCAGAGCCTACTTTTCACACGTTTTCAAATCTAAAAAAGGAGTTTTTATTTATGATTAATAAAATTGTTTCTTGTGAATTTAATATCGATACAGCCTGCGTTGAAGTTAAACTTGCTGACGGCTCGATGGTATCAATCGACTGCGACACAGTCGAAGATGAGTATGCACGTAATATGTACGAAGTATCAGAACTCGATTATCTTCTTTACAA
>JAZOVN010000254.1:0-3435 GCA_045658725.1 Acutalibacteraceae bacterium | reverse complement strand
GACGGCAGAGATATCGGTACCGTTGTTCTTCCCGATGCAAAGGTCAAAATCTTTCTCACCGCATCACCCGAATCAAGAGCGATGAGAAGATATAAAGAACTTATTGAAAAAGGTACAGAGGTTGATTACAAGGATGTTCTTGATGACCTGATTCAGAGAGACTATAATGACTCACACCGTGAAATCGCACCTCTCAAGCCCGCCGAAGACGGCGTTATTGTTGACACAACAAACCTCAATCTTGAGGAATCAATTAATGAAATAATAAGAATTATCAAGGAGGCAATATAAATATGAAGGGTTTTGATTATTCAAAGGTAAGCGAAGGAAAGCTTTATGATGTGATGCGACCCGTAGGAAAAGCACTTGAAAAAATGCTTTATAAAATCGAATATGTCGGAGAAGAAAACATTCCCGAAAACGGAGGTTTTATTCTTGCATCAAACCATGTAAATGCACTTGACCCCGTGTTTATTGCTCTCGGAATGAAAAAAAGACAGCTTCATTTTATGGGTAAGAAGGAGCTTTTTGAAAATCCCGTTGTCAAGTTCTTCCTTTCAAAGCTCAACGGTTTTCCCATCGTCAGAGGCGGTGCGGATTCGGAAGCACTTAACTATGCAATCAGAATTGTCAAGGAAGGCTATGTTCTCGGTATTTTCCCCGAAGGCACCCGTTCAAAGGATTATAAGCCCGCAAGAGCCAAGTCAGGCGTAGCTGTTATCGCAAAGGAAGCTAAAGCAGATATTCTTCCCGTTGCCATTTATACTTCCGATGATATGAAAAAAGGAACAAAGCTTACCATCCGTTACGGTGAGCTTATCCCTTATGAAAAACTCGGTATCAGTGAAGACAGCTCCAGAGAAGAAATCAAAGGCTGTGCCCAGAATGTTATGGAAGAAATCAGAAAACTCTGGGAGATGGGACATTGCGAATAATTCTTGCAAAAACGGCAGGCTTTTGCTTCGGAGTTGACAGAGCGGTTAATATGGCATACGAGCTTGCAGAGGACGGTTGTGCAGCGGCAACACTCGGTCTGCTTATCCATAACACAAGGGTAACATCCGAGCTTGAAAATATGGGCGTTCGCACTATCGACAGACCCGAGCAGGCTGATGAAGGAGAAACGGTTATTATCCGTGCTCACGGAGTTGCCAAAAATATTTATGAACAGCTTGAAAAAAACGGAGCACAGATATGCGATGCAACCTGTCCGTTTGTTAAAAAAATTCATAACATTGTTTATGAAAATTCATCTGCGGAAATTCCCGTTCTGATTGCAGGAGACCCGAATCATCCCGAGGTTATGGGAATAATGGGACATTGCAACGGCGATGTTTTTGTTTTTAACAACAGCGAGGAACTCGAAAAAATTCTGTCGGAAAACAAAGAATTGTGTCAAAAAAGAATAATAGTTGTTTCTCAGACAACATTTTCACAAAATGTTTGGAAAATTTGTAAAGAAATAATAAAAATAGACTGTACAAATGCGAAAATTTTTGATACAATATGCTTTGCGACCCGTAAAAGACAGGATGAAGCAGAGGAGCTTTCAAAAAAAAGCGACCTGATGATCATCATCGGCGGTCGCCACAGTTCCAACACGGTAAAGCTTAAATCCGTGTGTGAAAAAAACTGTGAAACATATCTGGTGGAAAGAGCTGACGAGCTCAGGACCATAAATTTTTCCAATCACGCCGAAATCGGCGTCACGGCAGGGGCCTCAACCCCTTCCGCATTAATTAAGGAGGTACTTTTAGAAATGTCCGAAATCGTAAAGGAAACCACAAATATGCAGGTAGAGGAGGTGCCTTCTGAAGCAGCGATCACAGATGAGATGAATTTCTCCGAAGCACTTGAAGCTTCCCTTAGCGCAATGAGCACAGATCAGAAAGTTAAGGGCGTTGTTATGGGTATCACACCCACAGAGATTCAGGTTGATAACGGCAGAAAGCATGCAGGCTTTGTTCCTATGGACGAATACAGCGCTGATCCCACTGCAAATGCAGCAAAGGAGCTTAAAATCGGCGATGAAATCGACCTTATCATAATGAAGACAAACGATGCTGAAGGAACTGTTATGCTCTCAAAGAAACGCTTCGATGCTCAGAAGTCCTGGGTTGACATCATCGATGCAGCAGAAGACGGCAGAATCCTTGAAGGCACAGTAGCTGAAGTTGTAAAGGGCGGTATCCGTGTTGTTTCAAACGGTGCACGCGTTTTCATTCCCGCATCACTTGCAACAGAGCGTCGTGACGAGGCTCTTGAAGATCTTCTCAAGAAGAGCGTTCAGTTCCGCGTTATCGAAGTAGATAAGCAGCGCAGAAGAGCTGTTGGTTCAATCCGTGCTATCATCAAGGAGCAGAAGAAGGCAGCTTCAGAAGCTTTCTGGGCACAGGCAGCAGAAGGCCAGCAGTACCATGGCGTTGTTAAGTCAATGACAAACTACGGCGCATTCGTTGATATCGGCGGTGTTGACGGTATGGTTCACATTTCCGAAATGTCATGGAAGCGCATCAAGAATCCTTCAGAGGTATTTGAAATCGGTCAGGAAGTTGATGTTTACATCAAGTCACTTGATGCTGAAAACAAGAAGATTTCTCTCGGCTACAGAAAAGACGAAGACAATCCCTGGGCAATTCTTAAGAATAACTATCCCGAAGGAACAGTTGTTGAAGCTGAAATCGTTGGCATGACAACCTTCGGTGCATTCGCAAGAGTTATTCCCGGTATTGACGGTCTTATCCACATCTCACAGATTGCTGACCGCCATATCAGCAAGCCTCAGGATGTACTTAAGGTTGGCGAAACAGTAACAGCAAAGATTACTGCTGTCGACTACGATAAGAAGCGTGTAAGCCTCTCAATCCGTGCTCTCATTGAGCCCGCTGAGGAAGCAGCAGAAGAAGTTGCAGAAGCAGCTGAAGAAGCTGTGGCAGAAGAAGCAGCTGAATAATTAAAATTTTTGCCGCCTGCAGAGTTTCTGTGGGCGGTTTTTCTCAATCGGAGTTTTTGGAGTGATTTATTATTAATAAGGCAAAATTTCTCGGACCTTTTTACTGTATACTTGCCGCTGTTGTCTGGGGTCTTTCGTTTGTTGCACAGAGTGAAGGTGCAAGTATCGGTACTTTTACATTCAACGGAATCAGAACGCTTATCGGTGGTATTGTTCTTGTTCCGCTTGTTGCGATAAGCCACATGAGCGAAAATAAAAAGCTTTCTGCGGCAGAAAAGAAGAAATTCCCCATAAAAGATGTTCTTATTGGCGGTGTTTGCTGCGGACTTGCTCTTTTTGCAGGAGGAAATCTTCAGCAGCATGCTTTCTATCTTGACCTCGGACCGGGCAAGGTAGGATTTATAACCGCTCTTTATATGGTTCTTGTTCCCGTAGCAGGCATTTTTATGAAGAGAAAGCTCAAATTCAATATCTGGCTCGGT
>JAZOVN010000253.1:0-3759 GCA_045658725.1 Acutalibacteraceae bacterium | reverse complement strand
AAAGCGGCATTTTTTTGTTTTTACAGTACTTTATATACTTTAATCGTACAATCGGTTATGTAGTGCGTATTTTGCGGAGAACGACTAATGGTATTTTTAAAAGTTTTGCTTAAACCTGAAAACCGTTGATATATATGGGTTTGCGGGTTTCAAAACTCATTTTGAAAAGTCGAAAATAATTCTTAAAAAGAACTATTCTTCCATCAAATTACCGACAAGATTACCGCCAGACGGTAAAATTAACTTTTGGAGCAAATGACGTTAAGTTTTTGTAGAAATTCAAAAAATGTACGTTATATAATAAGTGGATAAAAAATTTTATTCTGTTTGTTACATCATAAAAATATAGATTTTTATTTTTTTTTATGTTATATTAAAATTTAATATCGAAATCACTTGACATGAGGGGAGGGCGGAATATGCAGAAGACGCAGAGAAAAACTATGTTTTATCTCATCGGTGCATTGGTTTTATCAATGACAGGTATTCTTTATAATGGTGCGGAATTTCCGCTTACCAACTCATATCTCGGCAATTCATTTATAATAATTTCGCATTTTATTTTTATAACTCTTTTGCTTGGTTGGGTTATATCGCTTCAAAGACGTATTCTCAACGTTCAGATTCGCCGTTACCTTGTAACGGTCGGTATTCTGATGGCTTCGTGGCTGTTGGTGCGAACCTGCAAATGGTTTTACGTTTCGGAGTTTGATGCGCTGTGCAGATATTTGTGGTATGCGTTTTATATTCCGATGATTCTTATTCCGCTTATCGGTGTTTTTATTACAATATATATCGGTAAGCCTGACGGATATAAAATGCCCCAAGCACTTAACCTGCTTTATATTCCTGCCATTCTGCTGATTGTGTATGTATTCACGAATGATATTCATCTGACAATTTTTAGATTCCCAAACGGAATTGAACTTTTTAACAGCAATTATACATACGGTTTCGGCTTCTATATAGTTGCCGCATGGTTCAGTATTCTCGGCTTTTATTTTGCTGCTATGCTTATTGTCAAAAGCCGTGTTCCCGGCAGCAAAACATTTCAGAAGCTTCCGTTTGTTATTATGGCTTGCTCCGTTGCGTTCTGGATAATCTATGCAATGAAGCTCATAAAAGCTGACCTTACCGCCGTTGACTGTCTTATGATTACAATGCTGCTTGAAAGTGCAATTCAGAGCGGCCTTATACGCTCAAATGCGGGTTATACGGAGCTTTTTGAGGTTTCGACGGTATCGGCGCAGGTTGTTGATAATAATTTTCAGACCCGTTATATTTCGTCTTATGCCGATGATTTGCCCGAAGACGTTATGAGAAGTGCAACGGCAAAACCCGTTGACCTTGGCAAAACAATTCTTCACAGCAAGCCTGTTTCGGGCGGATACGTGCTTTGGCAGAGCGACGTCAAGCAGATTAAAAAGATTATGAAAAGCCTTGAAGAAACGGGTGAAAGACTCAGCGAAAACAACTATCTTCTCAAGGCGGAAATTGACATCAAAGAGCAGAAGGCTCGTTTTGATGAGAAAAACCGTCTTTATGACCGCATTGCTTCCGATGTTTCTTCTCAGCTTTCAAAGGCTGATGAGCTTCTTGCAAGCCTCGAAAAAAATCCCGGTACGGCGAAGAATATCCTTACACAGATTTGTGTTCTGAGTGCGTACATAAAACGCAGAAGCAATCTTCTTTTGCTTGGTGAAGAGAACAAGGTTGTTTACCTTGCAGAGCTTGAATTCTGCCTTCGAGAATCCCTTGATAATATCAAACAGCTTGGCGTATTCACTTCTCTTGACAGCAAAAGCCAGTCTTTCATCGGCGTTGAAACCGCCGTTGCGGTATATGATGCTTTTGAAAAAATAATCGAAACTCTTTTGCTTGATATCAACGCAATTATGGTTGTTCTCCGATGTGAAAACAATACTGTGAAACTCTGTCTGCAAATCGGCTGTGAAAATTCGGCAGATTATTCTGCACTTGAAACCATTAAGATTTCAGACGGAAAAATTGCTTTTGATGCGGATGAAAACGACCTTACCGTTGATATGGTTTTTGAGCAAGGAGGTGCTTCGGATGCTTAATTTGCTTGAATTCGGCAATGTTGCAAAGGCTGTGTTTATGTCGGCTCTTTTCCTTGTTACAACGATTGATATCTGCCTTTTGCCAAACCTGTTTTTGCGTGAATACAAGCTTCTCACAAAAATTGTCACCGTTGTGCTGAACGTTGTCGGCTTTGCTCTGACGGTTATTCTCACAACGGGTGTAAATGCAGATTTCTGTTCCCGTGAAATACCCCTGCTCAGCATCATATTGCTTGAAAATTGCGAGTTTACCCTTGCGTTTATAATCATTGATTTTACTTTTCTTGTGTTTATCGGTGTCGGTGAATATAATTACCGCAAAAATACGGTTACTACCACCTCAATCAAAGAAAGCTTTGATAATCTTCCTACAGGTCTTTGCTTCTCAAAACCTAACGGCACTGTTCAGCTTATCAACCACAAAATGAACGAGCTGAGTTATCTTATAACGGGCGAAGAGTTACAGAACGCAAATTCGTTCTGGCGTGTTCTGCGAAACGGCAAAACTACGCCTGAAGTCCACCGTGTATCTGAGGGTGATAACCCCGAATTCCGTTTGAAGGACGGTACGGTTTATACCTTTGCAAGAGAGAAAATTGAACATATTTTTCAGATTACCGCAACCGATACAACAAGCCTTCACAAACTCACGAACAGACTCCGTGACAACAATGACGAGCTTGAAGAAATGAACGCAAGACTTCGTGCTTACGGTGAGACGGTTGATGAAACGACAAGGGCACGAGAAAGACTTGAAACAAAAATACGAATTCACAGCGAGCTTGGTCAGGCACTTCTTGCAACCCGTCATTCATTGACTCTGCCCGATGCGGATTACAAACCCGTTATCAATGCGTGGAAAAGAAATATTGCCGTTCTTCGTACTGAGGCAGAGCCTTCAATGAGTACCGACCTTTTGCAGTCGCTTATTGAAATTGCGGAGTTTGCAGGTGTTCAGGTTGAAATCAGAGGCACTATGCCTCCCGATAATATTATTGCCGAACTGCTTACTTCTGCTGCAACAGAGGCTTTGACAAACGCAGTCCGTCACGCTCAGGCATCAACGCTTTTCGTTGAGTTTTCGGAGCTTGAAGAATACTATTGTGCAACTTATTCCAACGACGGCAATGCTCCGTCAGCCGAAATCCGCGAGGGCGGCGGACTCGGCTCTCTCCGCAAAAAGATTGAACGATTTGAAGGTGAAATGGAAATCAAATCTTCTCCGCAATTCGTTCTTACCGTAAAACTTCCGAAAGAGGTGAACAGATATGTATAAGGTTCTTATAGTTGAAGATGACCCGATGGCTCGTAAGCTGCTTGAAATTTATCTGAGCGACAGCGATAATTATGAGGTTGAAAAATCTATTGAAAGTGCGGCAATGGCAGAGCTTTATTGCCTGAAAAAACCGATTGATCTTATTCTGATGGACGTCTGCACCGCAATGGATGCCAACGGACTTGATGCGGCGGCAAAAATCAAAAAGAGCTTCCCGAAAATCAAGATTATCATTGTTACAAGTCAGCCCGAATGTACTTTTATTGACAGAGCCCGTGAAGCGGGAGTTGAAAGCTTCTGGTATAAAAGCGCATCTGCCGAGGAAATCATTGAGGTTATGAACAGAACAATGGCGGGCGATTCCGTTTATCCCGACACAACTCCCTCGCTCAGACTCGGAGA
>JAZOVN010000252.1:0-1920 GCA_045658725.1 Acutalibacteraceae bacterium | reverse complement strand
TTCGTCAATCGGTTTCAGAATTTCATTGAGTTCATCAAGAGTGCGGATATTTCTGTTTTGCAGAATCATAATTGCCTGCGATATTTTCTTTAAATCTGCAATAGCACCTTTTGTCTGTGCAGATTTGTTCCAATCGGTTCTGCCTTCTTTTCGTATATCGAGATATGTATTGAGAATATCAACGAGTGTTGTTTCGGGTTGATTGAATTTCTCAAGTTCCGCTTTGACTTCTTCAATCCAATTTATAAGATTTTTGATTTTCTCTTTGAGTTCGGCAAGCAAAGCGTTTGTGGATTTTATCAATCTGTTCTTATCACTCTTGTCGGTTTTTATGCCTTTGCTTTCCATCTGACGGACTGCAACTCCTTCGTGAACGGTCGGGATTTTATCAATGCCTTGTCGCTCATAACTGCGGTAATCTATTCTTTCTGCAAGTTGTTTTTCTTCAAACTTTTCGTTGCACATTCTTGCCCATTCCGAACGCCAATGTTCAAGGGTTTCGGGTTTACCCCAATCGGTTGTCGGTACGGCAGAGAAGATGTAATTTCCGTTATGGTCGGTTACTCTTTCACCGTTTCGGTCAAGCTCATAAACACGTTTTTGTTTGTTGTCCCATTCACCGTTTTTATCAATTGGTCTTATCGGACACAGCACATGAACGTGAGGATTTGCGATGCCATTTGTTTCGGGAGAATGAATCGCAAAGTCGGCAATCATCCCACGTTCAACAAACTGCTCCCGTATAAATTTCTTTGCAAGTGAAATGTTTTCTTCCATTGTAAATTCATTCTGCAATGCAAAATCGAAACTGTATGCAAGCTGAGCCTTTTTACCTTTTTCAATTTTCTCAACTTCATTCCACAGAGTTTCTCTGTCGGCAAGATTTTGAGGAACATACTCGGGCAACATAATTCCAGATTCAACAACTCCGCCTTTACGGGTGTAATCGCTGACTTCACCGTAATATTCACTCTTTAATTTTTCACCCGCACGGTAAGCGGCACAAGCAACAGCACTTTGTCCTGCACTTCGTTTTATTTGGGTTACATGGAAATGAAAAAGTGACATTACAACTCAAACCTTTCCATATACTTTTTCACTTCGGGCAGATCGAAAATGAATTCAGCAAGTTGATAAAATTCCGCAGAAGTCATATCCTTTGTTTCGGGACAAACACTTTCGATTGCACCGCCTTTTTCACAAAGACGGTGAGTGCGTTTCGCTCTGTCACCTTTGGTGAGATATTCAATGCGATTCTCAAGTCGCTGTTTCTGATGCTCAAGAATTTCAAGTTCTTTTTCGGTTTTTATTTTTTCTTCAATTAATTCTTCTTTTGATTTACTCATAAAATCTCCTTTTTATTTTTGGATACAAAAACCCCGTTGCTTCAAACGAAACAACGGGATAATTTATTGGGATAGCTGCACCGCAGCGCAAGGGTAAAACCCTTGTTTAAAATCTTTGATTTTTCATTAGCGGAGCTACGCATTCATACATTCCGCAAGGATATGTATAGAAGTGCGCCCTTCGGGATTATCCGCTTGTTCTCGACGCTATATTTTTGTGTTTACGCCGTGTTTTTTCGCATTTTCGCTCAAACTGTTTCTGCGTTCTTCCGAATAAGGTGCGGTGAGTCTGAAACTCAATCTGCCTTTCTGAATTTCAAAAAGCAATCCACCGTGTTCGTCATCATCCGTCAGCTTGCAACATTCAGGATACTGTTCGCTGAATTCTAAAAGTCTGTTTCTTAAATCCGTGTTGTGTGTCTGCACATCAATGATGTCACTTTCTTCGTTAAAGCAGATAACGGTATCTTTCTGACGCTTTGTTAATCCTGTTTTCATTTTGCCTCCTTTCTGCCGGATATCGGCTGATTTTTGTAATTTTTTCTCAGTTCAAGAACCGTGAAAAGCACCGTGT
>JAZOVN010000251.1:0-2232 GCA_045658725.1 Acutalibacteraceae bacterium | reverse complement strand
AATCTTTCTGGTGTTCTGAGATTATGCGGTTTGACTTTTTCAATGTCAATTCCTATTTCCGTATCCGATACCGCACAAACAACCATGTCTCCGCTGTGACTTACGCTGAAATACACCTGCAGATTATCTGCAAAAGGTTTTCCGTATTCGTTTTTTGAAAAAGAAATATCCTGCGGAGCAATACCGCAGAATTCTGAAATTGCTTTTCTGCAAAGATGATCTGCTGCGATTTTGGATTTTCTCTTCTGAAGATTGAGCAGACGCATGATATCGGATTTTTTGGTTTCGTCTGCATCGCGAAGCCAATTGTCTGCATCGGAGTCCGTCATGCTGTTGATATCATATATATAAAAGAGCATTATTTTGTCCTCAAAAAAAGCCGACAGAAAATCCGTCGGCAATCATATTTACAGTTCAAAAATTCCGACAACCTCAACCATGAAGAGCGAAACGCACACACCGACAATAAATCCGCCGATGATTTCGGGGATGGTGTGTCCTTCAACCTTCTTGACATCGGGAACATCGTTTCCGCAAACTTTATCCTGAAGTCGGTTGAATGCATCGGTAAGTCTGCTTATGGGAAGGCGAACCTTGAATGCATCAAACATTGTTATGAATGCAAAAACACCGCAGGCTGCAAAAACATCGGAAGTAAATCCACTGTGAAGTCCAACACAACCGCAAAGAGCAATAACAGTTGCAGTGTGTGAGCTGGGCATTCCGCCAAGCTTGAAAAGTGTTTCGAGTGTTACTTTCTTTCTCTTGATGCCCTTTCTTTTTGCAGCATAATATTTAACAAGATTTATTATTACTTTGATGAGCTGAGCGATGAACCATGCAACAAGACATACAAAAAAAATACGCATTGAATATCTCCTTAAAACAATATGTAACTGTAAAATAATCATAAAACATTTCATTTGACAAAACTACAGTTAATTCTACATCATTGACTGAAAAAAATCAAGCTTTTTGTTGAAAACAGAAAGAATTAGTGCTAAAATCAAATACATCAACTTGTGTTTATCCGAAAATATATGATCGGAGGATTGGACTTGAAGAGAAAGGTAACAGCGGCTGTCGTGCATGATATTCCCGAATATTCAACGGTTAAGGAAATCGTTGTAAAGGGAACAGAAGCAGGCGGAGATAAAAGACAGTTCGTTTTTCTTGATAAAAATAAAAACGAGTGCGAGAGAAGCTTTAATCAGACATGGTCTGAAATGAGTGCACTCGGAACATATTTCAGAACCAGAGGTCTTGACGGTAAAAAGAAGATTTCAATAATCGGTGAAAACTGTTATGAATGGATGATTGTATACTATGCAACTCTTGTCGGCGGAAATATAACGGTTCCGATGGATTGCAAGCTTCCTGCAGAAGACCTTGCGGATCAGCTTATACGCTGTGAAAGCGATGCACTTGTTTATACTTCAAAATTCAGAGATATGGTTGAGGAATTCAAATCGAATCCCGATATGCCTGAAATGCTCTATTTTGATATCAGCAGCGACTATGAGTCTTTTCTTTCGGAAGGTCAGGCTGCGATTGCTGCAGGTGACAAATCCTTTGAAAAGACGGTTGTTAATCCTCAGGATCTTGCATGCATTGCTTATACATCGGGCACAACAGCCAAAAGTAAAGGTGTTATGCTCACGCATGAAAACATAGCAAGCAACTGCTCATCTGCCTGCCGTGCACATACAGGCAGACATGCGATTGGTTTTCTCCCCCTTAATCATACATATGCATGGGTCAGTGCTTTGTTTTCATCGTATATTCTCACCGAATGGGGATATCTTTGCGACGGTATAGGTAATATTCAGAGAGATCTTAAAACATATCAGCCGTATAATTTTTCTGGAGTACCTCTTGTTGTAGAAACAATATATGAACGCATCTGGAAAACCGCAAGAAAAACAGGCAGAGAGGATATTCTTAAAAAAGGACTGAAAATCAGCAAGTTCCTTATGAAAATCGGAATCGACAGAAGACGCAGTATTTTCAAAACAATCATTGATAACCTCGGCGGTAATCTTAATATGATTGTCTGCGGAGGTGCGAATCTTGATCCGAAATATGAAAAGGGCATGCATGATTTCGGTATTGAGATTTATAACGGTTACGGCATGACGGAATGTTCGCCTGCGATAACCTGTAACAGACCGGGGCAGCGTAAATTCGGCAGTGTAGGCACACCGCTTGACTGCTGTGAAATAAAAATCAATA
>JAZOVN010000250.1:0-25927 GCA_045658725.1 Acutalibacteraceae bacterium | reverse complement strand
TGCTCGATACCAACAGAAAGTCTGAGAAGATCGGGAGCTGTTCCGCATTCACGAAGCTGTTCATCGGTAAGCTGACGGTGGGTTGTGCTTGCAGGATGCAGGCAGCAGGTTCTTGCATCGGCAACATGGGTTGCAATTTCAGCAATCTTGAGGCTGTCCATGAATTTTGTTGCAGCATCTCTGCCGCCCTTGATTCTGAACGAAATAACACCGCTTGTGCCGTCGGGCATATATTTCTGAGCAAGCTCATAGCCCTTGCTGCCCTTCATGCCGGGATAAGTAACCTCAACAGCATATCCGCTGTCACGGATAAACTCTGCAACCGCAAGAGCATTTGAACAATGTCTTTCAACACGAAGAGGAAGGGTTTCAAGACCGAGATTGAGAAGAAATGCATTGAAGGGTGAGGGAATTGAACCGAGGTCACGCATGAGCTGAGCCATGCACTTTGTGATATAAGCCGCATTGCCGAAACGCTCTGTGTATGTGATTCCGTGATATGAATCGTCGGGAGTGGTGAGACCGGGAAATTTATCATTCTGTGTCCAGTCAAACTTACCGCCATCAACAATTACGCCTCCAACGCTTGTTGCATGACCGTCCATGTATTTTGTTGTTGAGTGGATAACGATATCCGCACCAAGCTCAAAGGGTCTGCAGTTGACGGGAGTGGGGAATGTGTTGTCAATGATAAGGGGAATGCCGTTTTTGTGAGCGGCATTTGCAAACTTTTCAAAATCGAGCACTTCGAGTGCGGGATTTGAAAGCGACTCTGCAAAAAGAGCCTTTGTGTTGGGTCTGATAGCGGCATTAAGCTCCTCTTCGGTTGCCTGGGGGCTGACGAAAGTGAACTCAATTCCGAGCTTTCTCATTGTAACATTGAAAAGGTTGAATGTGCCGCCGTAGATGGTTGATGCACTTACAACATGGTCGCCTGCACCTGCAATATTGAAAATTGAATAGAAAGATGCAGCCTGACCCGATGATGTGAGCATTGCACCTACGCCGCCTTCAAGGTCGGCAATCTTTGCGGCAACAGCATCGTTGGTGGGATTTGCAAGACGGGTGTAGAAATAACCCGAAGCTTCAAGGTCAAAAAGCTTGCCCATTTCAACGCTTGAATCGTATTTGTATGTTGTACTCTGATACACGGGAACCTGTCTGGGCTCGCCGTTTTTGGGTGAATAACCGCTTAAAATGCATTTTGTGTTAATTTTATAGCTCATAATTTATGCCTCCAGAAATTCTTTCATGAGTCCGCAGCCGACTTCAACAAAATCGCCCGTTGCTTCGGCTGTTTTTTCATTTATGGTTTCAACGCCGTCAACCTCACCGTTCTTATGATAAATCATAAAGGGAACGGGGTCGGAAGCGTGGGTTTTCGTAACAATGGGAGTGGGATGGTCGGGAAGAATCATAATCTTATAATCCTCTCCGCATCCGTTGAGATAATCAAGGATTATCGGCAGGACTCTTTCGTCGATAAGCTCAATTGCTCTGATTTTATTTTCGGGTTCGTTTCTGTGACCGCATTCGTCGGGAGCTTCAATATGGATATAAACAAGATCCTTGCCGTTTTTCCACTCTTCAACAGCCGCCTCAGCCTTGCCCTCAAAGTTTGTGTCGATATATCCCGTTGCACCTTCAACCTCGGGAACACCCATGCCTGCACAGATTGCAATGCCCTTGAGAAGGTCAACTGCAGAAACAATGCTGCCCTTTACTCCGTAGGTTTCTTCAAAATCGCTGAGTGCGGGCTTACTGCCTTCGCCCCAGAGCCAGATTGAGTTTGCGGGAGCCTTGCCCTCTGCAATTCTCTTTTTATTCACGGGATGATCCTTGAGAAGCTCATAGCTTTCTTTCATCATTGCAATAAGCTTTTCCGCATTGGGAGCGGTTGAAAGATATTCGCCCACAACTCTGCCCGAAATATCATGGGGAGGTGTCATCTTGCCGAGATCGGTTGTGCCGTTATTCCAGATAAGACAATGGCGGTAGCTTACGCCGTTATAATATCTGAATTCATCGTTACCGAAATGTTCCTGAACGGTTTTGATGATTTCAGCCGCATCCTCGCTCGAAATATCGCCTGCAGAATAATCTATCATGGTTTTGTCTTCATAGTTTTCTTCATCGCTGAGGGTAACAACATTGCATCTGAGAGCAACATCGGTATCCTTCATCTTAACGCCGATGCTGACAGCTTCGAGCGGTGAACGGCCCGTATAGCAGACCTTGGGGTCATAGCCGAGAACGCTGAGATTTGCAACATCGCTGCCGGGCTTGAGTCCGTCTGCAACGGTTTTGACAAGACCTACCCTGCCCTTCTTTGCAAGTGCATCAAAATTGGGCTTTTTTGCAAGCTCCATGGGAGTTTTGCCGTCGAGTGCGGGAACGGGATAATCCGCCATTCCGTCATAAAGCACTACCGCATATTTCATATATATCATCCTTCCGTAAAAAGTTTTATTTTCTGAACATCAATACTTTTGTTTTATCCGAATTGAAATCATCGGGATTATAATATAACGGCTCATTTTGCCAAACCTGATGAAATCTTATTATCATTGATTCCCCGATATCAACCGAAACGAACACACAAAATTCTTTGTCAGTATATTTTGCTTTAAGGGCATTGAGATTGGTTTCTCCCAAAACTCTTCCGATTTCAACCAATTCATCGAAATCGGATTTTTTTACATTATCAATGAGATGAGTATGATTTTCAACAGCTTCAAACTGAGTTTTATCGTCAATTTCAAAATTAATTTCATTTATACCTGAATCAGCATAAAGAACATATTCGTTATTATTTTTATCGGTCAGGGTTTTGAAATCAAAAAGATTGGAGACAATTTTTAAAGTGTCGATTTTCATAACATAAATACCTCTTTAAAAATGTAGGGGTCGGCGACCCGACGACCCGTGTGCGGCATCGCCGCACGGTTAATCAAGGTAAAAACAATCCTTTTTCCACCTTGCAGGATTATCCTCTACATAATCCCATATTGTTTCAAATCCTTTTTCGCTTCTTATTACATGGTCATGATATGAACGGTGCCATATGTTGAAGCCGATTTCTTTATTAACCAATTTTTTAAATGCCGCAATCATTATCGGTATAATATCATTTGCAGATGTTTTAACTTCGGACTTGCGGTAAATATTATCATCCGAATAAATCATAACGATCATGTGTATGTGATTAGGCATAACAACATAATTCATCATTGTGATGTCACTGTATGCACTTTCAATTGACTGAATATACTTTTCAGCAGCCTTGCCGTAATCGGATAAAAACATTTTCGGGGTGTCGAGGTCGCCACCCCCTACAACTCTGCCTAATATGCATTCTTTATTCTTGGTGCAAACAGTCAGAAAATATATTCCGTTTTGGGAATAGCTGTAATTTTTCAGTCTGTTCCTTTTCCTTACGGGTAAATCGCTCATTTTATTTCGTTATCCTGGAATACTCTTGAACCCGTTGCACCTCTCTGTCCCTGATACTTACCGTTATAGGGATTGAGTGCCTTTTGGTCCATCTTCGCAAAAACAAGCTGGCCTACTCTTCTGCCCGCTTTAAGCTGAATTGCACAGCGGTTTGCGTTGAAAAGTTCAAGTGTGATTTCGCCCTTGAAACCGGGGTCAACCCAACCTGCATTCTGAATAAACAGTCCCATTCTGCCAAGTGAACTTCTGCCCTCAACAAAAGCTGTCAGGTCATCGGGAAGCTCAAAATATTCCATAGTCGTTGCAAGCACAAACTGACCTGGGAGCAAAACATATGTATCTGTTTCAATCGTTTCATATTCGATTTTATCTTCCAGATTGATAATGCCCGTTGAAGAATCTTTTACGATACTGAAGGTGTTGCCGAGTCTGATATCAATACTTGCAGGCTGAATCTGTGCAGGTTCAATCGGTGATGCAACAAGACTGCCATCCTCAAGCATTTTCATTAAAGTTTTATCGGATAAAATCATATCGGTTCTCCTTGTTATTTTGTAGGGGTCGGCGACCCGACGACCCGTGTGCGGCATCGCCGCACGGTTAATCGCAATATTAATTATTTATTATATCACTATTAAAACATAAAATCTATATATTTTATAAAAAAATTCGGATGCATACGCAATGTATGCACCCGATATTGTTTTACCAGATTTTCTTTGATGCAATATCTGCGAGTGCGGATGCAATAAATTCATCAACGCTCTTTGCACCGAGGTCGCCTTCGCCTCTTTTACGGATTGAAACCGCACCGTCTTCGATTTCCTTATCACCGACGAGGAGCATATAGGGAATCTTTTCGAGCTGTGCTTCACGGATTTTGTAGCCGATTTTTTCGCTTCTGTCATCAACAGAAACTCTCATGCCCATTGATTCGAGCTTTGCGGCAACTTCCTTTGCATATGCATGGTGACGGTCTGCGATGGGAAGAAGTCTTACCTGCTCGGGTGAGAGCCAGAGAGGAAGTGCACCTGCAAATGTTTCAAGAATATAAGCAAGTGTTCTTTCGTAGCAGCCAAGGCTTGTTCTGTGGATGATATAGGGAAGCTTCTTCTGTCCGTCGGTATCAACATAATACATACCGAATTTCTCTGCAAGAAGCATATCAATCTGAATTGTAACGATTGTATCCTCTTTACCGAAAACATTCTTGAACTGAATGTCGAGCTTGGGACCGTAGAATGCAGCTTCGTCGATACCGATTTCGTAGTCAACACCGAGGTTATCAAGGATTTTGCCCATTGTTTCCTGAGCGGCATTCCACTGCTCTGCGGTGCCTTCATACTTCGCTGTGTTTTTGGGATCCCACTGTGAGAAACGGAAGGTACACTTATCGAGCATACCGACTGTGCCGAGGAAATATTTGCAAAGGCTCAGACAACCCTTGAATTCTTCTTCAAGCTGATCGGGTCTGATAACAAGATGACCCTCTGAAATTGTGAACTGACGAACGCGGATAAGACCGTGCATTTCGCCCGAATCCTCATTACGGAAAAGAGTTGAGGTTTCGCCCAGACGCATGGGAAGATCACGGTAGCTTCTTGCGGCATTGAGATAAACCTGATACTGGAAGGGGCAGGTCATGGGGCGGAGTGCAAGGCATTCCTTCTCTTCATCATCGGGATCGCCGAGAATGAACATACCGTCACGGTAATGATCCCAGTGGCCTGAAATTCTGTAAAGGTCTCTTTTTGCCATGAGGGGAGTTTTGGTCAGAAGATAGCCGTTTGCCTGCTCAACATCTTCAACCCATCTCTGAAGGAGCTGAACAACTCTTGCACCCTTGGGCATAAGAATGGGAAGGCCCTGACCGATTGATTCAACGGTTGTGAAGTAGCCGAGCTCTCTGCCGATTTTGTTGTGGTCACGCTTCTTTGCTTCTTCAATTGCTTCAAGATGAGCTTCAAGGTCTTCTTTCTTTGTGAAAGCAGTGCCGTAAACTCTCTGGAGCATCTTATTGTTTGAGTCGCCTCTCCAGTATGCACCCGTGCATGAGGTAAGCTTGAATGCCTTCACTCTGCTTGTGTCGGGGATATGAGGACCTGCGCAAAGCTCATCGAATTCGCCCTGCTTATAGAACGAAATCTTTTCACCCTTGTCTGAATGCTCTTTGATAAGCTCAACCTTGAAGGTTTCGCCTCTTTCTTCCATCATCTTTATTGCATCTTCGGGATCAAGCTCATATTTTTCAAGAGCAAGACCTTCCTTGACGATTTTCTTCATCTCTGCCTCGATTTTTTCGAGAACTTCGGGAGTGAAGGGTACATCAACATCAAAATCGTAATAGAAGCCGTTTTCAATAGCGGGACCGATTGCAAGCTTTGCATTCGGATAAAGTCTTTTTACTGCCTGAGCAAGAATGTGTGATGCGGTGTGGCGGAGTGCCCACTTGCCGTCTGCATCGTCGAAAGTAAGAATTTCAAGCTCGCAATCCTTCTCGATAGCTGTTCTGAGGTCACAGACAACGCCGTCGATTTTGCACACGCAAGCTGCCTTGTAAAGACCCATGCCGAGGCTCTTTGTGATTTCCATAGCGGTTGTTCCGTTTTCAAATTCCTTGACAACGCCGCCTTTGAGGGTAACATTAATCATATTTATCAAATCCTTTCATTAATTACTCTTTTAAGTGAAAAATGAAGAATGAAAAGTGAAAAATTTCGGGTGGGCGCTGCCCACACCCGAATATGCATCCTTCGACTCTTCACTATTCACTTTTAACCATTCACTAAAAATAAAAAAGCTTCATCCTGCAAAAACAGGATGAAGCATAATATACTCCACGGTTCCACCCGTAATTCCGACTGAAAAATCGGCTCTCGACAGCTTTAACGCAGCTGATACGGCTCACCTTGATTACGGCGGCTCTCGGCAGGCGGTAACCGAATGCTGAATTTTACCGCCCTTTCAGCCCTTGAGGCGGCTCTCTGAAAAAATTCTGTTGCAAACAGCCTTCTGCTTCAACGATTTGTGATATTATCATTATCTTATCACTACAAAACATCAAAGTCAATAGAAAAATTAATGAAAAATTTATAAAAAACTTGACAATATTCCTTTAAAAGTATACTATTAATACAATGGTGTTATTTTGTGCCAAGATGAGCGGTTTTATCGCTCTGATACACCATTGGTTGATTTTTCGGTAAATTTTTATATTGACATTTTCATTGCGTGAATGTCACCGAATCCAAAAGAAAAGGAGGAAAACGCAAACTTGGAAAATTGGATCATAATTCTTATTGCCGCAGTTGTTGCACTTGCCGTGGGTATTGCTCTCGGATTTGTGCTCGGCGGTTTACATAGGAAAAAGGTTGCAGAAGCAGCAATCGGTTCAGCTGAGCAGGAAGCAAACAAAATCGTCAGCGACGCCATTGCAGCTGCAGAAGCAAAGAAAAAAGAATCTATCCTTGAAGCAAAGGATGAAATCCACAAGCAGAGAACCGAAACCGAAAAAGAGCTTCGTGAAAGGCGCAACGAAGTTCAGAGAATGGAGCGCCGCATAACCCAGAAGGAAGAAGCTCTTGACAAAAAGAGCGATAACCTTGAAAAGAAAGATGAGCTTCTCAACAGCAAAATCAAGGCTGCTGATGAGCGCCTTGAAGAAATTGAGAGCATCAAGAAAAGTCAGTTTGATATGCTTGAAAGAATTTCAGGCTTCACAAAGGAACAGGCTAAGGAATACATCCTCAATGTTCTTGACGAAGACCTCAATCATGAAAAAGCAGTTAAGATTCAGGAAATCGAGCAGAAGGCAAAGGATGAGGCTGATACTCTTGCAAGAGAAATCATCACCACCGCAATTCAGCGCTGTGCTGCAGACCATGTTGCTGAAGCACCCGTTTCTGTTGTTGCTCTTCCCAACGACGAAATGAAGGGCAGAATCATCGGCCGTGAAGGCAGAAATGTAAGAACCCTTGAAATGATAACAGGCGTTGACCTTATCATTGACGATACTCCCGAAGCTATTACGGTTTCAAGCTTCGACCCCGTTCGCAGAGAAATTGCAAGACTCACTCTTGAAAAGCTCATTGCAGACGGCAGAATTCATCCCGCAAGAATCGAAGAGATGTATGACAAGGCAAAGCGTGAGGTTGAAGCAACCATCAAGCAGACCGGTGAACATGCACTCATCGATGCAGGCGTCAACAATGTTCATCCCGAAATCGTCAAGCTTATCGGTAAGCTCAGATACCGCACAAGCTACGGTCAGAATGTTCTTAACCACTCACTTGAAGTTTCCTACATTGCAGGTCTTATGGCTTCGGAACTTGGCACCGATGTCAGAACCGCAAAAAGAGCAGGTCTCCTTCACGATATCGGTAAAGCACTTGACCACGAAATGGAAGGCTCGCATGTTGATCTCGGCGTTGACTTTGCTAAGAAATACAAAGAAAACGACAATATTCTTCATGCTATCAAAGCTCACCACGGCGATGTTGAAGCAAAAACCATCACCGCAATCCTTGTTCAGGCTGCAGACGCTATTTCGGCTGCAAGACCCGGTGCAAGACGCGAGGATGTTCAGAACTATATCAAGCGTCTTCAGAAGCTTGAAGAAATCGCAGAATCCTTTGAAGGCGTTGACCGTTCATTCGCAATCCAGGCAGGCCGTGAGGTTCGTATCATGGTTAAGCCCGAGGTTATCAACGACGATAAGATGGTTCTTCTTGCAAGAGATGTTGCCAAGAAGATCGAGGAAAGCATGGAATATCCCGGTCAGATCAAGGTTAATATCATAAGAGAAAGCAGAACTATCGATTACGCTAAATAATTGATAAGACATTAAACTAAATTTTTTCAACGGAGACACATCGAAAAGAAGCTGTCTCCGTTAATCTTTTTATTAAAAGGTGCTCAGCAGTTTGTATAACCGGAATTCAGGTTGTATTGTGAGATAAATCTCACAGTGATATTTTTGCAAAAAACAAAAGTGATATAAAAGCCTGTGGCTTTTGTGATATTATATTCACATTAAACTGTCCTGCGGACAATATAACTGCGCAAAGCGTAATATCACTGTGCAAGCAATACCACTCGCCATAAAGCGAATATAACTGTTTTGCAAACCGCAGTCCCTTATTTTTCAAGGTGATTATTATGAATATTCTCGTTATAGGCGATGTTGTTTCCGCAAAAGGCTGTGAATTTCTCCGCAGTATTCTGCCTGCCTATAAAAAAATGAAAAATATTGATCTTTGTATCGCCAACGGCGAAAATTCCGCTGTCGGCAACGGAATCACTCCGTTTTCGGCACAGTATCTTTTTGACAGCGGAGTTGATTTCATAACAACGGGCAACCATGTTTACCGCCGCCGTGAATTTTATGAAATGCTTGATGAACGCGACGATATAATCCGCCCTGCAAACTTTCATAAAAGCAACCCCGGCAAGGGTTGGTCAACCGTTGACATGGGTTTTGCAAAGGTCGGAATAATCAACCTTGCGGGCAATGTTTACATGGATAACTGTGATAATCCGTTCAGTGCCGTTGACGAAATCCTGCCGAAGCTTTCGGACTGCAGAATAACTCTTGTTGATTTTCATGCGGAGGCTTCTGCAGAAAAAAGAGCGATGGGATTTTATCTTGACGGAAGAGTTTCAGCTGTTTTCGGCACACACACCCATGTTATGACAAACGATGCCCAGATTCTCCCGAAGGGCACGGCATACATCTCCGACCTCGGAATGACGGGTCCCAAACAATCCGTTCTCGGCGTTAAGCCTGAAATTTCAATAGAGTGGCTCCGCACGGGAATGCCTGCGAGATTTGACACCGCAGAGGGCGACTGTTTTATGAACGGATGCATTTTTGAATTTGACAACAAAACGGGCAAGGCTGTCAGCATTGAACCCGTTGTTATAGAATAAGGTGCAAACACTATGCAAAAGCTGTTAAGTCACATGAGAGCTGCATGTCAGCAATATGAAATGATAAAAGAGGGCGACCGCATCGCAATCGGAGTTTCGGGAGGCAAGGATTCCATGGCACTGCTTGCAGGCATGGCAAATCTCCGCAGATTTTATCCCGAAAAATTTGAAATAGTTGCAATCACCCTTGACCCCCGTTTCGGCGGTAAGGATGCAGATTATTCCGGAATTGAAGAGCTCTGCAAAAAGCTTGATGTTGAATATGTTATAAAAAGAACTCAGCTTGCGGAGGTTATTTTTGACATAAGAAAAGAAAGCAACCCCTGCAGTCTGTGTGCAAGAATGCGAAGAGGTGCTCTCCATGATGCGGCAAAGGCAGCAAACTGCAACAAAATTGCCCTCGGGCATCATCTTGATGACCTTGCCGAAACATTCATCATGAATCTTTTCAACGGCGGTACGCTTGACTGCTTTATGCCCGTCACTTATCTTTCACGCAAGGATATCTATATGATAAGACCCATGATTTTTGCAAGGGAGAGCGACTGTGCAAGAGTCTGCCGCAAAGAAAATCTGCCGACGGTTAAAAGCAAATGCCCTGCCGACGGCAACACCGAAAGACAGGAAGTCAAGGAAATGCTCAGCTCATTTGAAAAGAAATACGGCGATATCAGGAGCAAAATCCTCGGTGCAATGCAGAGAAAAGAAATAAACGGATATTAAAAAAGCGTTGGTCAGACCAACGCTTTTTGTTTATGTCGCCGCCGCTGCCGCCTGTGCTGCCATTACGCAATCAATCGTAAGCACAACCGCAAGAGCAACAGTTTCGTCATCGGGGTCTGCAATGTCAAGCTCGTAGCTGTCACCCCATGTCATCCATTCCTTACTGATTGTAACTATGGGATTTCCGTTTTTGGTAATCATATAATTATGCGACCAGAAATCGCCGTTTATATCCCAACCAAGACCTTCTATTGAATATTTCGGACGGAGAATTGAAAATTCCTTTACTATTTCAGCAATCTCTTCACCGCCGACATAAACAAAATATCGGGGAAGAAAGCTGAAAACCTTCTGCTGAATAAAAGCAACCTCTTTTCCGCCAAGGTCGGTTACATGAAGCTTTTTGCCCCACGAAAACAATTCGCCCTCAACAAAATATCTGTCGTTTCCCGCCTCATCCTTGACGGTAAACTTATCTCTCCACGAAAAAACCTTTTGCTTTATATAAAGCTTCATTTTTTCTCCCTCGCTTTCTTCATTTCTTCAAGCACGGAATACGGAATTTTCATGTTGCCAAGCCCCGTACCGATTGAAATATGCGGCTTCATTTTTGCATGAAAATCTGTACCGCCCGAAATCATCAGCCCAAGCTCTTTTGCCATTGACTGATATTTTTCCTGCATTTCGGGAGTATAATCGGTATAGTAACCTTCAAGGCCGTCAAGTCCGTAGGATTTAAGCTCCGAAAGATATACTCTGATTTTTTCATCGTCGAATTTCGTTAAATGCGGATGGGCAAGGAATGACATACCACCGCAATTTGCTATAACCTCAATTGCTTCTTTGGCGGTAAGCCTCTGCTTTTCACAATATGCATACTGCCCTGCAGACATATATTTATCAAAGCCTTCTTTGACACTCTGAGTGTAGCCCTTATCCATGAGCACTCTCGCAAAATGTGCTCTGCCCACAAAATTATTCGGTGCAAGGGCACGCACCTCTTCAATCGTGATATCAAATCCGAGTTCGTTAAGCTTCTGGCAGGTAACATAATTACGCTGAATACGCAGGTCAACAATTTCGCTGATTACTCTCTTCAGATCGGGATTATTTATGTCAATAAAATATCCAAGAATGTGCGTTTCCGTTTCGGAAATAACCGAAAATTCAATTGCAGGGATAACCTCAACACCCTGCTTTTCACCCTCGGCAAGAGCCTCTTCAATTCCGTCAACCGTGTCGTGGTCCGAAAGTGCAATCGCCGAAAGTCCTGCTCTTTTTGCTTCCTGCACAACCTCTGCAGGGGTCATCGAGCCGTCGGATTTGAGTGAATGGGTATGCAGATCAATATATTTTTCCATAAAAATCACTTCTTTATATTTTTCTGTCTATATTCTATCATTCATAAATCTCTTTTTCAAGTGCGGTGTTGAAAAACACAAAAATGTATGTTAATATTAATGTAATTCATTTCTGAAGAGGTAAAAAATGAAAAGAAAATTTTCTCAGATCAGAATAATCGCACTCGGATATATTTCGATTATTGTTATCGGCACTCTTCTGCTGATGCTTCCGTTTGCATCACAAAGCGGTGAAAGCGTTGGCTTTGTGCCCGCACTTTTCACGGCGGTATCATCATCGTGCGTTACGGGTCTTATCGTTCTTGACACCGCAACAAGCTGGACTCTCTTCGGTCAGATTGTCATTATTTCTCTCATTCAGGTCGGCGGACTCGGATTCATGACAATCGCAACGATGTTTTCGATGCTTCTCAAACGAAAAATGGGACTTCGGGAACGCGAAATCATGGTTGAAAGCATAAATACGGGTCACATCGGCGGAATAAAAAATCTGACAGGCAAAATCATTACGGGAACGGCAATTTTTGAAGGCATCGGCGCACTTCTTCTTGCAACAAGATTCATCCCCCGATTCGGCATCGGCAAGGGACTATGGTATTCCGTATTTCATTCAATCTCCGCATTCTGCAATGCAGGCTTTGACCTTATGGGTATAACGGAGCCTTACGCTTCTCTCACGGGATTTTCGGATGATGCGGTTGTTATTCTCACTCTTTCCGCACTCATTATTATCGGCGGCATCGGCTTCCTTGTGTGGGACGATGTAAGCAAAAGAAAGCTTAAATTCAGATATTATCAACTCCACACAAAAATTGTTCTCTGCGTATCAGCTCTGCTTCTCATCGTTCCTGCGGTTCTTTTCTTTATTTTTGAAAGAAACTTCACAAACGAAGGGCTTGGGTTCGGTCACAGCCTGCTTAATGCTCTTTTTGATTCGGCAACCGCAAGAACGGCAGGCTTCAACTCAACCGACACCGCTTCACTTGCACCTGCAAGCAAAATTTTAACAATCTTTCTCATGTTCATAGGCGGTTCGCCCGGTTCAACCGCAGGCGGTATCAAAACAACAACACTTGCCGTTATCGCAATTTCAACCTTCAACGGTATTACACGCCGCCAGTCAAAGGGCATCTTCGGAAGACGGCTTGAAAAAGATGCAATCCATCAGGCAAGCTCCGTTGTTTTCACAAACATCAGCCTTGCAATCATCGGCATAATTGCCATTCTTGCAATTCAGCCCTCACTTGAAATTTCGGATGTTATTTTTGAATGCATCTCTGCAATAGGCACGGTCGGCATGACAACGGGAATCACCCGTGACCTTGCAACGGCATCAAGGCTTATTGTTGCATTTCTTATGTTCTGCGGCAGGGTCGGCAGCGTTTCATTTGCACTTGCACTTATGGAGAAAAAAGCCGCTCCTCCGATTAAAAACCCGAGAGAAAAAATCACGATAGGATAAGGTGAAAATTATGAAATCATTTCTTATTATAGGCATGGGTCATTTCGGACATCATCTTTGTGCAAAACTTGCCGAAAGAGACTGCGAAATCATGATTGTTGACAAGGAAGAAGAAGCGGTTGAAGACATGCTTCCCTATGTTGTCAGCGCAAAAATCGGCGACTGCACCAACATTGAAGTGCTCAAAACATTTGACATTCCTTCGTTCGACACCTGTTTTGTGTGCATCGGTGAGAACTTTCAGAACAGCCTTGAAATAACAAGCCTTCTCAAGGAATGCGGTGCAAAAAAGGTTATCAGCAAGGCAGACAGGGATATTCAGGAAAAATTTCTTCTCCGCAACGGTGCGGATGAAGTCATTTATCCCGAAAAGAACATGGCTGAGCGTTTTGCCGTCAGCGAAAGCAACGAACACATTTTTGATTATATCAGCCTCGGCGGTGACTATTCGATTTTTGAAATTGGTGTTCATGACCGCTGGGTCGGAAAAACCGTTAAAGAACTGAATTTCAGAGTCAAATATAACCTCAGCGTTCTCGCAACCAAAAATCACGGAGAGGTTAAGCCCGTTATCACAGGCGAAAGACGCTTTGAGCACGGCGACCATCTTCTTGTGCTCGGAAAAGAAGAGGATGTCCGCAAGGTAACCAAATAAATCAAAAAACAGCAGGAGCAAATCCTGCTGTTTTTTTTTATATATTCAAAAATGTTCTGAAAGCATTGATATAGCCTCTTGCAGTTTCCGCATCGCTGCTTTCCGCAAAAATACGGAGCAGAGGCTCGGTGCCCGAGAAACGGCAGATAACAAAGCTGTCATCCTCAAAATAAACCTTGCATCCGTCTTCATAACTGACTTTTGCAACTGTTTTTCCGAATTCGGGAAGCTTCTTTTCACCGAAAATGATTCCGTTGATCACTTCTTTATATTCGGGAGCAAAATGAAGATTATCCTCAACCATTTCGTATGAGCCGTATTTCTCTTCAAGCTCGCTTATGATTTCTGTCGGTGATTTGCCGACAACGCTGACCATTTCACAGAAAAGAGATGCGGCATAAACCGAATCCTTGCCGTAGATGTGACCTCTTACCGTCAGACCGCCCGAAGACTCGCCGCCGAGAACGGCATCTACCTCATCAAGCTTTGATGAAATATATTTGAATCCGACGGGTACTTCATAGCATTTTTCGCCGAAGCTTTCCGCAATCTTATCAAGCATGTGTGTTGTTGCAAGATTTCTTACAACCGCACCCTTCCAGCCCTTATATTTAACAAGGTAATAGTAAAGCATGCAAAGGATTTCGTTTGCGTTGATATATCTTCCGTTTTTGTCAACAATACCCAGACGGTCACCGTCGCCGTCCATTGCAATGCCGAAATCATAATCGCCCTTGATTACCATATCGCTGAGCATACTGAGTGTCTGCTCGGTCGGAGCAGGCATCTGACCGCCGAAATAAGCATCCTTATTGAGGTTGATTGTGTCGATGGTGCAGCGTGCAGTGTGAAGAATAACCTGAAGAGGATATGCACCCGAACCGTGCATCGTATCAAAAAGCACTCTGAGTCCTCTGTCACGCAGAGCCTTCATATCAAGAAGACCGATAATATCATCAAGGAATTTGTTGAACGGGCTGTGAAGATAAATAATTTTCCCGTCATTGACAGCCTCTTCAAAATCAACAAATTCAACGGGTCCGCTGATTTCTTCTATAATCGATTCAAGGCGTCCGGTAACTTCAAGAGATGCATCCCTGCCCTCTTCAACAAAAAGTTTGATTCCGTTATAGTTTGCGGGATTATGGCTTGCCGTTATTTCAATTCCGAAATAAAGGCCCTTATCCTTTACTGTGTGCATAATAAGCGGAGTAGGTGCGGAACGGTTAAGAAACCAGACCTCAACACCGCCCTCGGCAAGCACCTCTGCAACCCATTTTGCGGCAGTTTCAGAAAGAAATCTTCTGTCGTAGCCGATTATAATGGGCTTTGAAAGCTTGTTCTGCTCTTTTGCAAGTCTGAGAATACCCTCTGCAACAAGACGGATGTTATCGCAAACAAAATCATATCCGATAACCGCTCTCCAGCCGCCTGTTCCGAATTTAATCATAAAACTTCCTCCCCTGTTTATCTCTGCTTATTATTTTAGCACATATTTTTTTGATAATCTTATAAAAACAGCCGTCATATTTATAATTTCAGTCCGTTTTTTGTTGAAATATGTGGTTCGGAGTGTTATAATTTATCAGAGGTGAAATAATTGGACTATATAAGAACAGACCTGAAAAAATCTCTCGTTATTGACGGGATATATACAATTCATTATTTTGAATACACCAAAGATTTCGCTTATTCGGGTGAACTCCACAATTTCTGGGAGGTTGTTTATGCCGATAAAAAAAGCGTCGTTATCACCGCAGGTGCACAGGAGCTGACGCTTGAAGCAGGTCAGATGTATATCCACAAACCCAACGAATTTCATAAAATCCGCTGTGACGGAACAAGGGCGGCAAACTCCGTTATTCTTTCGTTTGACTGCTCATGCCCCGAGCTGATGTCAGTTGCAGGAATTGTTATCAACTGCAATGCCGACGAAAGACAGCTCATGGGTCATATAATCAGCGAAGCGACAGATGCTTTTTCAACGCCGCTCGGCACACCTTACACACGCGAGCTTGAAAAATCGGATTCGGGAGATTTCGGATGCGAGCAGATGATTCAGCTTTATATGGAGCAACTGCTTATCCGACTTATCAGAGGCAACAAACAAAGCATCAGTCTTAAAAATGACGGCAACACAAATCTGCTCCCGAAAATCTGCGAATATCTCGAAAACAATGTTGACAGACACCTTACCTTTTCCGATATCCAGAAGGAATTCAACATTTCCGCCTCGGTTATCAAAAGGCTTTTCAAGGATAAAATGAATTGCGGCATAATGGAGCATTTTTCCCGTCTTAAGGTTGACGCCGCAAAACAGATGATAAGGGAGAATGAATATAACTTCACCGAAATTTCGGAAAGGCTTGCATTCAACACACCCCAGTATTTCACAACGGTTTTCCGCAGGATTTCGGGCATGTCACCGTCGGAATATGAAAAATCCGTTAAACTCAATTTCATTTCCCGTTGACAAACACCCGTTTATATTGTAAAATTTAATCAATAACTTTTTGGAGGTAATGACATATGGTTTTAGCTGCTGTCGGCAAAAACGGCACAGGCAAGGATTTCTTCCTTGAATATGTTGCAAAGACATACGGTTTCCCCATGATTTCAATCGGCGATGTTGTAAGAGAGCTTGCTGCTCAGGACGGACTTGAGCTTACAAGAGATAATCTTCACGCAACATCAAAGAAGTATATGACCGCTAACGGTCAGACCTTCTTCCCCGAAATGATCGTTAAGAAGATCAAAGAATCAGACAGCCCCAACTTCCTTGTTTCGGGCATTCGTCCTCCCTCAGATATTGAGGTTTTCAAGAAGGCTTTCGGCGATAAGTTTGTTCTTGTTGATGTTGTTATCAGCGATGACGAAGTACGCTATCAGAGAATGCTCGCAAGAGGCTCAGAGCGTGACGGCAAGAGCATTGAAAAGCTCCGCGAAAACGATCTTCACGAAGAGGAAATCTTCCACACAAGCGAAAGCGAAAAGATGGCTGACTACATCATGAAGAATGACGGCACCGTTGACGATTTCTATGCAGGTGTCAAGGATTTCTACGACAACTATCTCAAGGCAAAGCTTGACTGATAAAAAATTAAACGCTCACCGAGGTGAGCGGGTTTTTTGGCTGCCGATAAAGTTGCTGAAGCATAAACGAAACAAATGTAAGGGGCGGCGCCCCGACGACCCGCAAAAGCAGTGGAAAAGGTAGGGCGGGATGCCTACATCCCGCCGTGTTGGTTTTCGTTTATTTGCCGTTTTTTCGCTTTTCGATGTATCTGTATACACCTTCAAGCGAAGATTAAATCCCTCCGCTTCGCTGACGCTCAGCACCTCCCCTGAATGGGAGGCAGCCATTCAGCTTCCTTTCTCAACAGCCATCATTTTGCCGAGAAACAAGTTTTTCGGCAAAATGCAAACCGCTCACCGAGGTGAGCGGGTTTTTTTTATTTATTTGCCGAGTTTACCAAGTAAATCTGTGATTCCGCCGAAAATCTTTGAAGCTGATTCGCTGCCGAAGATATCAACGATAAACTGGGGAATTGTGTTGAGAAGAAGGTTGCCGAGCTTTGCAAATGCTTCGCCGAGAATTGTGAGGATGCCCCACTTTGCACCTACATCGATTGTGTGCTTTGACTCAACAGTATCTGTTGTTGCAACATATGTTGCACCGTTGAATTTTTCAACCTTATATTTAACGGTTACTTCAACATCCTTTTTGTTTGCAAGGCCTGCTTCGGGAGTGATTGAGCCGGTGTAAACATTATCTGATGAACGGGTAAGAGCAAAGCTCTTTGTGCCGATTTTCACCTGTTCGGGAATAAGTCTTGTGTCACCGTATTCGCCGATCTTGGGATTCTTGAAGCAACCTGCAGGGCCGTCGGAAGTAACGGTTACGCCGATTGCCTTGTCTGCATAGATTGTGCCTTCAGCAACCTTGAATGTGCACTTGCCGGGAGCTGCAGCATAGCGTGCTCTTGTGTTTGTTTTTGTTTCAAGAACTGCACTTGAAGGGTTGGGATCCTGAACAGCCTTATCAAAATTCTTTCTTGCAACAACACCGTAAACAGTGTTGGGAGTAAGACCTGTGAAGGTACCTGAAGTCTGCCATGTCTTGCCCTTATCAATTGAGAACTGAACATTTTCAACTTCTGCAACAACGATAGTCTTATCTGTTTTGTCAACAAGAACGGGCTTTGCAGCTGCATTCTTATCTGCTGACTTGAGAGTTTTGACAGTTACATTAACGGGATCGCTAGGATACTTATCTTCTGTTCCGTCTTTTCTGATTGAAAGAAGGTAAGGTGTGTCGGGAGTAAGCTTTTCATAAACAAAAATCTTGTTTGTCCAATCCTGCTTGACAGTCTTCTGCTCGCCTGTTGTCTTGTCAAGCTCAACGAGCTTGTAGGAACAGCCTGTAACCTGAGCAACAGTGATTGTTGTTGATGTTACCTTTGTGGGAACAGGAGCTGTGGGAGCGGGCTGCTTAACCTTAACGGTAAAAGTAACAGCATCTGAATAAACATTTGACTGTGTAGCTGAATCCGAAACATAGGACTTGACTGTGTACTTTGTGCCGGGAATAAGGTTAATGTAGATAACCTTACCGTCAACCTTAATGGGGTCACTGGGAAGGGGGCTGATTGAGATTTCCGCACCTGCGGGAGGTGTGATTGTTACTTTTTTATCGGTTTCGTTGAGCTCGAATGTGGGCTTATCGGGCTTTGCAACAGCAGCTGCTGCACTTCCTGCACCTGCTGCATCTTCTGCACTTGCCATAACTGCCATGCCTGAGAACATCATGAGAACGGCAAGAAGCATTGCAAGCATCTTTTTGGTTGCTGAAATGGTTTTAGTCATTTTTTTATCCTCCGTTTTATATTTTTCCCCAAATGAAAAGGGGATGTATAGGTGGATTATAACACACTCAATCAAAAAATGGAATAGTATTTTTTTAATATTTTATTAATTTTTCGGAAATATCTCTTTGATTTTGTTTTTTATTGACTTTTTTTCGGCAATTAATTATTATATACATATTGAAAATCCGGTAAAAAAGGAGTCTTCGAATATGACCAGACCCGAAAAAGCAAAAGAACTTTTTGAAGGCGGATGCAACTGCTGTCAGGCAGTTTTCTGTGCCTTTCTTGAAGAAACAAATCTTACAAAGGATGAGGCTCTCCGTCTTTCCGCAGGCTTCGGAGGCGGTTTTGGCAGGCTTCGTGAGGTTTGCGGTGCGGTCAGCGGCATGACAATGGTGCTTTCAAATAAATTCGCTTCAACCGACCCGAATAACCATGAAGAAAAAGCCTCACTCTATGCCCTTATTCAGAAAGCGGCAGGAGAATTCAGAGAGGAAAACGGCTCAATAATCTGCCGTGAGCTTCTCGGACTTGCCGAAAAAAGCTCTGCTCCCGTTCCCGAAGAAAGAACAAAAGAATACTATAAAAAGCGTCCCTGCTCCGAACTTGTTGAATGTGCGGCAAGAATCGCAGAAAAATATCTCAGCGAAAGCAAATAAATTCTTTTATCTACTTGTATAATAATCATTCATGTGCTACTATATATAGCGTAATATTTTTTTAGGAGTGAATTTCAGATGAAACTTCCCGTGGCTGTCCAGCTCTATTCCGTCAGAGACGAAATGGAAAAGGATTTTTACGGCACAATTCAGAAAATGAAAGACCTCGGTTATGACGGCGTTGAATTCGCAGGTCTTTTCGGCGAAGAGCCCGCAAAAATCAAAGAATTCTGTGCTGAAATCGGTATTGTTCCCATTTCCGCCCATGTTCCTTATTATGACATGCTCGAAAATCCCGGAAAAGTGCTTTCAGACTACGCAGAAATCGGTTGCAAATATGTTGTAGTTCCCTATCTTACCGAAGAATGCAGACCCGGCACCGAAGGCTTTGCCGCAACGGTTGAAGGTATCCGCAAAATCGGTGAGGCTGCGAAGGCACTCGGACTTCAGCTTCTCTATCACAACCATGATTTCGAATTCGTGACCATTGACGGCGAATATGCTCTCGATGTTCTCTATTCAACCGTTCCTGCAGAACTTCTCAAAACAGAGATTGACACCTGCTGGGTAAATGTTGCAGGCGTTAATCCTGCAGAATATGTTGAAAAATACAGCGGCCGTGCACCCGTTGTTCACCTCAAGGATTTTAAAAAGAGCGGTGACAATCTCGGTAAGCTCTATGACCTTATCGGAATCGATGATGAGGCTCAGGAAGATGAGGAAGAAGATGCATTCTCCTTTATGCCCGTAGGCTACGGCGTTCAGGATATTCCCGCAATCCTTGCAGCATGCGAAAATGCAGGTGCTGAATGGGTTGTTGTTGAGCAGGATTCGCCCGCAAAGAACGACACTCCGCTCAATTCCGTTAAACTCAGCAGAGAATACCTTAAGACTCTCAATTGGTAATTTAAAGTGAAAAGTGAATAATGAAAAGTGAAAAATCAATGATAGGTTCCGCCTATGACCGATTATATTTTTGATGTGGGCAAAGCTCACCCGAAATCTTTTACTCTTCATTTTCAACTGTTCATTAAAATAGTTTATAAGCGAGGTAATCATTATGTCAAACATTCTTGATAAGTTCAAAGAAGCTCCCGCTGACGAAAAAATCAGAGATATGAGCAAAAAAATCAAGGTCGGTATCATCGGCACAGGTTGGATTGCAGAAGCACATGTAAAGGCATATCAGAAATGTCCTGATGTTGAAATCGTTGCTGCAGCAGATCTCGTTCCCGGCAAGGCAGAAGCATTCTGCGAAAGATACGGCGTTGAGGGCGATGTTAAGTTCTTCCCCAGCCACAAGGAACTCATTGACGCAGGCATCTGCGATGCAGTAAGCGTTTGTACTTATAACGCAACCCATGCCGAATGTACCATCTATGCTCTTGAGCACGATGTAAGCGTTCTTCTTGAAAAGCCCATGTGCGTTACTCTCGAAGAAGCAGTTGCAATCTGCAAGGCAGAAAAAGCAAGCAAGGCTGTTCTTTCAATCGGCTTCCAGCCCCGTTTTGATGAAAACATGAAGATGCTCAAGAGAGTTGTTCAGTCAGGCGAGCTCGGCAAGATTTATTATATCCAGACAGGCGGCGGCAGAAGAAGAGGTATTCCCACTCCCTTCGGTACTTCATTCATTGAAAAAGAGACCGCAGGTATCGGTGCTCTCGGCGATATCGGCTGCTACTCACTCGATATGGTTCTTAACTCAATCGGCTATCCCAAGCCCCTCACCGTTTCAGGCTACAAGTCGGATTTCTTCGGCAAGAGCCCCTCATACGAACACCACGATGTTTTTGGTGTTGACGATTTTGCAGCAGGCTTCATCCGTCTTGAAGGCGGCATCATCCTCGACTTCAGAATTGCATGGGCAATGAACCTTGACACACCGGGTGACACAATCATCATGGGTACAAAGGGTTCGGTAAGAATTCCTTCAACCGAATGCTGGAACGGCAGCATCGGCGGTCCGCTTGTTATCTATCATGAAATCGCAGGCGAACAAATTGAAACCTACATTCCCATGAAGAAGAATGATGTTGACTGCTTCGATATCAAAATCCGCTCCTTCATTGACGCTGTTAAGGAAGACGGTGAAGCACCCGTTCCCTGCAGCCAGATTCTTTATAATCAGGCTATTATCGACGGTATCTCACGCTCAGCAGAGCTCGGCAGAGAAATCGAAATCGAAATCCCTGAAATATAATCCAAAATTTACAGCCGACGGTGAAAACCGTCGGCTATTGATTTTTTATAAGAATTATGATAAAGTATAAGCTGTAATATTTTGATTTTAAGAAAGGAGAGATGCTTTTTGCAGTCAACACACCTCGGATTTACGACAAAGCTGATATGCTCTGTTATTCTTGCATTTGTTGTTGCCTTCAGCGGCATTTCTCCACTTTTCTCATACTCCGCAGAGAATGAATCTCCTGTTCAGGCTGCTCAGACGGTTATTCAGAACAAGCCCCTTGACCGCGAAGAGATTATTCCCGAAAGCGATAATCTCCTTTATCTGCGAAGTGCCTTCAGAAAGCTTTTCAACAGATATTTCAAGGCATTCGGCATGAAGGATTTTATTTCCGCAACGGAAATAGAGCTTAACAAAAAGAAGCTTTCGCTCCCTGCAGGAACTTCGGCGATTATTGATGCAGACATTGTTCCTTCAAATTCACGGAACAAAGAAATTACCTATAAAAGCGACAATCCGATAATTGCAACAGTCAGCAGCTACGGTCAGATCAAAGCTCTCAAGCCCGGCAACGCAACCGTTTATGCCGTTGCAAAAGACGGCGGATTCTACGAGAAATGTTTCGTTACCGTCACGCCCGGCAGTATTTACTGCGATTATCTTTCTCTTTCTGCTTCGGGTGTGAATCTTGAAATCGGCGAAACAGCATCTTTTGATGTAACAATTTTCCCCGTCAACACAACCGACCCCGAAACCCTGATTGTTTCTAACCTTTCCGTTGTTGAATCAACCCTTTCAGACGGAAAACTCACGGTAACGGGCAAGGCATCGGGAACATCAATCGTAACCGTTGAATGCGGCAGTTTTTACGACACATTATATGTAAATGTCAGCGACCCCGAAAATCCTTCGGGCGGAACCGATATTGATTCCGTTTCGATATTCGGCGGAAGCTCCGCTTCAAATATCGGCACTGTTTTCAGAGATATGAAAGCTCTTCCCGACGGCAAATATATTGCCTGCGGAACAACCGCTTCAACAAACGGAAGCTTCAGTCATCTTTACCGGAACTCTGCCGCATGGAAAACTCCCTTCTCATATATCGTGAAATTCTCGGAAACAGGTTCAATTGACTGGATAAAGCTCTTCGGTGATTCTTCCGCTTCGGTTTCTCTTTATGATATCGCAGTTTTAAGTGACGGAAGCTTTGTAGCGGTCGGAACAAATGATACTCCTTCAACCTACGAAAAAGTCGGCGGAATTGATGCCGTTATAATCAGGCTTTCATCCGAAGGAAAACTTATTTCGAAAAACATCCTGAACGGTGCAGGTGATGACTTTTTATACAGCGTTGCCGCAACTGCAAACGGATATATTGTAGGCGGAAAAACGAATTCAATCAACGGTGCTTTTGCGGGCAGCACGGGTATAAGCTCTGTTATCATGAATTATGATCTCGGCAACACCCTGATCTGGAAGCGTTTTCTCAATTCAAGCAAGAGCAGCCACATAGCGGATATTGATGTTGACGGCAACGGCGATATTTTCATTGCCTGCACAACAACCTCAACCGACGGAAAGTTTTCTGAATTTGACGGACTTTTCGGCAGCTATGCGGATTCGGTTATTCTCAAATACAGCAGTTCGGGCAATCTGCTCTGGCACCATGTTATTGCAACATCGGGCACGGATTTATTTGAATCAATTGCCGCAGACGGAAACGGCGGCTGTTATGTTGCAGGTAACTATACTCTTGTTTCATCCACTGAACCCAACGGAACTCTTGACGGAATCTTC
Organism: Acutalibacteraceae bacterium; assembly: GCA_045658725.1. Classification (GTDB taxonomy): domain Bacteria; phylum Bacillota; class Clostridia; order Oscillospirales; family Acutalibacteraceae; genus CAG-177. Next base: position 2,836 of record JAZOVN010000250.1, on the reverse strand, counting down.
AACTGCGGCGGCACGGATACTCTTGTTTTCCGCATTGACGGAAACGGCAACAGACAATGGTATCAGACCGTTTCGGGCTTCTATGATGATTTCATAACCGATATTGTCTGCACCGCTGACGGAATTGCGGTAACGGGCTACAGCGACTCTGAAAACCGTGATTTTTCCGTTGTCGGCAACGGCGGAGGAGATGACGGATTCGTATGCCTTCTTGATACAAACGGCAACAAAATCAAAATCGGAACTCAGTCAGGCACAAATGACGATGCAGGTCTGTGCATTGCATATTCTTCATCCGCCGATGAAATTTTTGTTGCAGGCAGAACGAAATCTGACAACGGCGACTTCAACGGCAACACCTGCGGCAACAGCGTTACGGGTTATGTTGTGAGATATAAAACATCCGAATAAAAATACAGCCCCCGGAGTTAAATCAGACTCCGGGGGTTACTTATTGATATTATAAAATCTTCAATGCACCTGTCGGGCAGATTTCCGCACATCTGCGGCAATCCTTGCAGACGGCAACTCTGTCGGTATTTTCAAATTCAGGCTTGATAACTGTTTTGAAGCCTCTGCCGACAAGACCGAGGATGCCTTCGTTTGCAATCTCCTTGCAGGTACGCACACAAAGGTTGCAGAGAATACATTTACCCTGGTCTCTTTCGATTGTGACAAGTCGGGTTTCCTTGAAGCATTCATGCATTGCACCCGCAAGTCTTCCAGGCTCAATCGGGTCTTCGTTTGCGTAGCGGATAAGCTTGCATTCCTTGAAATCGTGGCATCCGCATTCGAGACATCTCTTTGCCTCTCCCCTTGCCTGCTCTTCTGTGAAGCCGTTGAGAACTGCTTCAAAATTACCTTTTCTGTATTCGGGAGCCTTGACGGACATAACCGCTCTGGGCTTCTTTTCTCTGTCAGAAAGCATTTCGGGAGTAACTATTCTTTCGGAATAATAGGGCTTCGGGAAATCCATGGGCATTCCGAGAAGATATGCATTGATTGCTCTTGCGGCAATATTTGCTTCAGCAATGGCATCAATTGCAATTGATGCACCGTTGTTGGTGGCATCGCCTGCAGCAAAAACACCTTCAAGGTCGGTGAGGCAGGTTGTTTCGTCTGCCTGAATTGTACCCCAACCCGTAACGCCGATTTCTTCAAGACCCGAGGGAGCATATTTCTGACCGATAGCCGAAATAACGGTATCAACATCAAGAATTCTGAATGCACCTTCAACGGGAACAGGCTTTCTTCTGCCCGATGCATCAGGTTCACCAAGCTCCATAATCTGAAGCTTCACAGCCTTGACCTTGCCGTTTTCACCGATGATTTCATCGGGATTTGTAAGGAAGAGGAATTCAACACCCTCTTCAATTGCTTCTTCAATTTCTATATCCTCCGCAGGAGCTTCAGCCCTTGTTCTGCGATAGATAACATAAACATTTTCTGCTCCGCATCTCACTGCGGTGCGGCAAGCATCCATTGCGGTGTTACCGCCGCCTACAACGGCAACATTCTTGCCCACATCGGGGATATTACCCATGTTGACTTCTCGCAGAAAATCAATTCCGCTGAGAACGCCTTCAAGCTCTTCGCCCTTGCATCTCATGCTGCTGCCCTTCCACGCACCGACGGTAACGAGCACGGCATCGGCACCGTTTCTGATTTCTTCAAAGGTGATATCCTTGCCGACTTTTGTGTTGGTTTTGATTTCAACACCGAGCTTTTCAATTGCTTCAACTTCCTTTGCAAGAACAGCCTTGGGAAGTCTGTATTCGGGAATACCGTAGCGGAGCATACCGCCTGCTTCGGGCATCGCTTCATAAATTGTGACTTCATGACCCGAAAGACGGAGATAATATGCCGCAGTAAGACCTGCAGGACCGCCGCCGATGATTGCAACCTTCTTGCCGCTTGATTCTTCGCAGACTGCGGTATAGGGATCATCGGATGCAAGGTCGTTATCAGCCGCAAAAGCCTTGAGATAAGCCACAGAGAGAGGCTCTTCAACAAATCTGCGGCGGCAGTTTGATTCGCACGGATGCGGACATACTCTGCCGATTGATGCAGGAATGGGGATTTTTTCTTTTATGATTTTAACGGCTTCTTTGTCGTCACCGTTGGCAATTGCTTTAAGATAGCCCTGAATATCGGTGTGTGCGGGGCAATTGAGCGAGCAGGGAGCAACACAGTCACCGTCATGGTCACTCATGATAAGCTCCAAAGCAATTTTTCTTGCTTTTTTGACTCTTTCGGTCTGGGTGCTGTAAGTCACTCCGTCCTGAGCAACCGTTGCACATGCACGCATGAGCTTGGGCATACCTTCTGCCTCAACAAGGCAGATACCGCAAGCACCGTAAATTTTAAGCTGACCGTTATAGCAGAGATTGGGGATTTCAACTCCGTTTTTTGCGGCGATATTGAGAACCGTTTCGCCTTTGTTGCCGATGCATTCTTTACCGTTGACCGTAATTTTAATCTGTTCCATTATATCGCCTCCTTTATTCTACAATAATCGCATCAAAGCGGCAGGAATTCACGCACTGACCGCAACGGATACAGATGTTTTCATCAATAATATGTGCCTTTTTAACTTCACCGCTGATTGCCTTTGCAGGGCATTTCTTTGCACAGAGTGTGCAGCCCTTACATTTGTCGGCATCAATCGAATATGTGAGAAGATCAACGCATTCCTTTGCAGGGCATTTCTTCTCTCTGATATGAGCTTCATATTCATCACGGAAATAGCGGATTGTTGTCAAAACGGGGTTCGGAGCAGTCTGACCGAGACCGCAGAGAGCTCCGTCTTTGATTGCATCGCAAAGCTCTTCGAGAA
>JAZOVN010000249.1:0-5622 GCA_045658725.1 Acutalibacteraceae bacterium | reverse complement strand
TAAAGCGGCATGTATGATAGTATAATCTATATATTTTATTCCGAAAGGATGATATCCCATGGCAGTTTTCAGACCTTTTAAAGCAATCAGACCTCTTCACGGGTATGCACATAAAGTTGCCGCTCTTCCCTATGATGTCATGAACAGCGAAGAAGCCGCAAAAATGGTTGAAGGCAACCCTTATTCATTTCTTCATGTTGATAAAGCTGAAATAGATTTGCCCGCAGGCACCGACCTCTATTCCGAAACAGTTTATCTCAAAGCAAAAGAAAATCTTGAAAAGCTTGTCAATGACGGAATCTGCAAGCAGGATGAAGAAAACAGATTTTATATATATCGCCAGATTATGAACGGCAGAAGCCAGACGGGTCTTGTCGGCTGTGTTTCCATTGACGATTATATCAACAATATCATCAAGAAGCACGAGCTCACCCGTGCCGATAAAGAAGCAGACAGAATCAACCATGTTGATTACTGCGATGCAAACACGGGACCCATCTTCCTCACCTACCGTCCTCAGCAGGAAATTGCTTCTCTTGTTTCCGATTGGTGCAAAAATCATGCTCCCTACTGCGATTTTGTTACCGACGACGGCATTGCAAACGCAGTTTGGGTTATCGATTGCGACGAAACAAACGCAAAAATCTCGGCACTCTTCAAAAATGTTGATTATCTTTATATCGCCGACGGTCACCACAGAGCGGCATCCGCTGTCAAAGTCGGTCTTAAAAGAAGAGAACAGTTCCCCGACTATAACGGAAACGAAGAATTCAACTTCTTCCTTGCTGTTCTTTTTGACTGTAATGAGCTTGAAATCATGGATTACAACCGTGTCATGAAAGACCTCAACGGCAACACACCCGAGCAGTTCATTGAAAAAATCAACGAAAAATTCACCGTTGAGCTTATCGGCGAAAATGCATATAAGCCCGAATCTGCTCACACCTTCGGAATGCTCCTCGGCGGAAAATGGTATAAACTCACAGCAAAAGAAGGCACCTTCAACGCAAACGACCCCGTTGAATCGCTCGATGTTTCCATTCTTCAGAATAATCTTATCTCACCCGTTCTTGATATCCACGACCCGAGAACAGACAAAAGAATCGATTTCGTTGGCGGTATCAGAGGTCTCGGAGAGCTTGAACGCAGAGCAAGCGAAGATATGTGCCTTGCATTTTCGATGTATCCCACAACACTCAAAGAGCTCATGGACATTGCGGATGCAGATAAAATCATGCCTCCCAAGTCAACATGGTTTGAGCCCAAGCTTCTGAGCGGATTGTTTATCCATAAGCTTAAATAATAAATTTTATCCTTTCGGGCAATAATAAACCCGGAAGGATATATTTATGAAAGGATACAGTATGAATAAAGTTTCTTTTTTTGACACCAAGCCATATGACAAAATTTATTTCGATAAACTCAAAGAGCAATACGGCATTGAGATAGAATATTTCGAGTCAAAGCTCAGTCCGAGAACCGCAGTTATGGCAAGAGGTTCAAAAGCGGTTGTTGCTTTTGTGAATGACGACATCTGCAAGGAAACAATATCGGTTCTCAAAGAAAACGGAATTGAGATTATTGCTCTGCGTTGTGCAGGCTATAATAATGTTGACCTTGCGGCGGCAAAGGATATCCTGCCCGTTGTGCGTGTGCCCGAATATTCACCGCATGCAATCGCAGAACATGCCCTTGCCCTTCTGATGACTCTCGTTCGCAAAACACACAAGGCATATATACGCACCCGTGATTCCAACTTCAGCCTCAACGGCTTTGTCGGATTTGACCTTCACGGTAAAACCCTCGGAGTTATCGGCACGGGAAAAATCGGAATGGCATTTATCGAAATCTGCAGGGGTCTCGGCATGAATGTTATCGCTTATGACCCGTACCCTTCTCAGGGTTATCTTGAATATGTGCCGCTTGAAGAGCTTTTCGCCCGCTCGGATGTCATTTCTCTGCACTGTCCTCTGACAAGCGAAACCTATCATATCATCAATAATTATTCATTGAAAATGATGAAAGACAAGGTGTATATCCTCAACACTTCAAGAGGTGCTCTTATCGACAGCGAAGCTCTGATTGAAGGAATCAAGAGCGGCAAGGTCGGCGGTGCGGGGCTTGATGTTTACGAAGAAGAAAGCGAATTTTTCTATGAGGATTTATCCGAAAGCATTCTCAAAGACGATGTGCTTTCAAGACTGATTATGATGCCGAATGTGCTCATAACCTCCCATCAGGCATTTCTCACTCATGAGGCACTCGAAAGAATCGCACAAACAACCCTCGGCAATCTGCGGAGCTTTTTTGACGGCGCCCCGCTTGAAAACGAAATATTTGCAAAGAAAAAACTTGTTATCAATTAACTATACTTTTTGCACAAAGCAACCACAAAGTCAATTAAATATTGTATAATATATGCCGATAATTCGTTAATATACAATTTTTTCTTGACTTTATACATATAAAACTGTATAATTATTCACATATTTATTCTCGAGGTACATATTTTATGAACAAAACGAAGATTTTTATTGACGGCAAGGAAGGTACAACGGGTCTGAGGATTTTCGAAAGACTTTCACGCCGTGACGATATTGAAATAATAACTCTCAGCGAAGAACTCCGCAAGGATACGGCATCAAGAAAGCAGGCTCTCAATTCCTGCGACATCGCATTTCTCTGCCTTCCCGATGCGGCTGCAATTGAAGCTGTTTCGCTGATTGACAATCCCGAAGTAAAGGTTATTGACGCTTCAACCGCTCACCGCACAAATCCCGAATGGGCATACGGCTTCCCCGAGCTTTCCGCTTCACATCTTGAAAAAATCAGAAATTCAAAGCGTGTTGCGGTTCCCGGCTGCCATGCAAGCGGCTTCATCGCTCTTGTTTATCCCCTTGTTGCTGCAGGCATTCTTCCTGCGGATGCTCTTCTCACCTGCCACTCAATAACAGGCTACAGCGGCGGCGGAAAAAAGATGATTGCTCAGTATGAAAGCGGCAAAAGAGAAGCCTTCCTCAATTCTCCCCGTCAGTATGCTCTCACTCAGGAACACAAGCATCTCAAAGAGATGAAGGCGATATCGGGAATTGAAAAAGCTCCCCTTTTCAGCCCCATTGTTGCAGATTATTACAGCGGAATGGCAGTTACCGTTCCTCTTTTCAAAGAAAACCTTTGCAATGGCAAGGGTATTTGTGATATAATAGATGCTTACAAAAATACATACGGCTCGGATTTCGTTAAATACACCGAAGAAACAGGCGATGATGCAATGTTTTCCGCAGAAAAAATGAGCGGTAATGACGGCATGGAAATCCTCGTCAAAGGTAACGAAGAAAGAATTCTTCTTCTTGCCCGTTACGATAATCTCGGCAAGGGTGCTTCGGGTGCGGCAGTTGAATGTATGAATATTCTCATGGGAATCGACCCCGGAACGGGTCTGACTCTCTGATTCTGAAAGGAAAAATAAAATGAAACAGATTTCGGGCGGCATCTGTGCCGCAAAAGGATTTACCGCAAGCGGAGTTCATTGCGGAATCAGAAAAAACAAAACAAAAAAAGACCTCGCTCTCATCCTCAGCGAAAAGAAAGCTGCGGCGGCATGTGTTTACACAACCAATCTTGTTAAGGGTGCACCCATAACAGTCACCAAGAATAATGTTGCCGACGGCTATGCTCAGGCTGTTATCTGCAACAGCGGCAACGCAAACACCTGCAACGCAAACGGCATTGAAATTGCAGAGGAAATGTGTGCCCTCATTTCAAAGGAACTTGACATCTCAGCTTCCGACATCATCGTTGCTTCAACGGGTGTTATCGGTCAGACCCTTGACATCACTCCCATCGCAAACGGAATTCCTGCTCTTGTAAAAGAGCTTAAGGCAGATACCAACGATGCGGCTGAAGCTATTATGACGACTGATACGGTTGAAAAAATCGTTTCATATTCATTTGAAATCGGCGGTGTTGAATGTAAAATCGGCGGTATTGCCAAGGGCTCGGGCATGATTCATCCCAACATGGCAACAATGCTTGTTTTCGTTACAACCGACTGTGCAATTTCTCCCGCAATGCTTCAGAAAGCACTCAGCGAGGATGTCAAATCCTCATTCAATATGGTCAGCGTTGACGGTGACACTTCAACAAACGACATGGTTTCCGTCATGGCAAACGGCATGGCAGGCAACAATGAAATCACCTGCGAAGGTGCGGATTTCGACGAATTCTGCAAGGCTCTCAATGCTGTTACAACTCATCTCTGCCGCATGATTGCAGGCGACGGTGAGGGTGCAACAAAGCTTCTCGAATGCATCGTTACGGGTGCGGCTTCAAAAGAAATCGCAGTTACCGTTTCAAAATCCGTCATCTGCTCATCGCTTTTCAAAGCAGCAATGTTCGGTGCGGATGCAAACTGGGGCAGAGTTCTCTGCGCAATCGGCTACAGCGGTGCGGATGTTGATGTCAACAAAATTGATGTTTCGTTTAAATCAGCCGCAGGTCAGGTTGATGTCTGCAAAAACGGAGCAGGTATCGATTTCTCCGAGGAAATTGCAAAAGAGGTTCTTACCGAAAAAGAAATTCAGGTTCTCATCAACCTCAACAGCGGTGAAGCTGATGCAACCGCATGGGGCTGCGACCTGACATATGATTATGTTAAAATAAACGGCGACTACAGAACATAAAAACAGCAGAATTAAGGATGTATGAAAATGGAATTATCAAATGCACTCAGAGGTCAGGTGCTCGTTGAAGCCCTGCCCTATATTCAGAAATATTCAAACAAAATCGTTGTTATCAAATACGGCGGAAATGCCATGATCAACGAAGACCTCAAAAATGCCGTTATGGGCGATATCGCACTTCTCTCGCTCATCGGTGTGAAGGTTGTTCTCGTTCACGGCGGTGGCCCCGAAATCAACGATATGCTCGGCAAAATCGGCAAAAAGAGCGAATGGGTTGACGGTCTTCGCGTAACAGACAAAGAAACCGTTGATATTGTTCAGATGGTGCTTGCAGGCAAGGTCAACAAGAGCCTTGTTGCCCTTCTCGGCAGACTCGGAAGCAAGGCTGTCGGTCTTTGCGGTGCAGACGGTCAGCTTATCAAGGCAACCGTCAAGGACGAAAGACTCGGATATGTCGGTGAAATCACCGAGATTAACCCCGAGCCGATTCTCGATCTTCTTGAAAAAGGCTATGTTCCCGTTATTTCAACAACCGCTTGTGACGATGACGGAAACATCTATAACATAAATGCAGACACAGCTGCCGCAAAAATCGCAGGCACACTCAAAGCAGAATGCATGATTTCAATGACAGATATCGCAGGCATTCTGCGTGATAAAGACGATCCGTCAACTCTCATTCCGAAAATCTATGTCAGCGATATTCCCCAGCTTGTTCACGAGGGCATTATTTCGGGCGGCATGATTCCCAAGATTGACTGCTGCGGCGAAGCAATCCGCAGAGGCGTCAACAAGGTGTTTATTCTTGACGGAACCGTTCCCCACTCACTTCTCATTGAAACTTTAACCGACGAAGGTCTCGGAACAATGTTTGTTCAGGGTTAAGGAGTAATTACTATGGCAATTTTTGAAACAGATAAAAATTATATTGCAAATACCT
>JAZOVN010000248.1:0-2060 GCA_045658725.1 Acutalibacteraceae bacterium | reverse complement strand
TGTTTCGTCTGATTATGCCGGATACGGTCTTTTCAGAAACAAGGCATATAAATGGGGATATTTTCCCGAAACAAGATATTATGATGATATTCATAATGTTATTAATCAAAAGAAGAAAAATTCAATTCTCTGGGCAGGCCGTTTTATCGATTGGAAGCATCCTGATGATGCACTGAATGCAGCAGAAATTTTAAAAGAAAACGGATTTGATTTTGAACTCAATTTCATAGGTACGGGTGAGATGGATAACCACTTGAAAATGTTGGCTGAAAAAAAGGGTCTTTCTGATTGCGTTCATTTTTCAGGTTCAATGAAGCCTGAAAATGTAAGGACATGTATGGAAAAATCAGAGATTTTTCTTTTTACAAGCGACCGTAATGAAGGGTGGGGTGCCGTTCTTAACGAAGCAATGAACAGCGGTTGTGCTGTTGTTGCAAGTCATGAAGCAGGTTCGGTGCCGTATCTTACAAAAAACGGAGAAAATGCATTGGTTTATGAATCGGGTAATTATCAGATGATTGCCGAAAAAATTATGTTTCTTTTAAATAATCCCGAAAGCAGAAAACAGATATCGGCTGCAGCCTACAAAACCGTTGCAGAGGAGTGGAATGCGGCGGTTGCATCCGAAAGACTTGTTAATTTGATTAATCATATTATTGACGGAGAAAAAAATCCCAATATATATAAAGACGGTCCGTGCAGTAAGGCGGAAAAGATGAAAGAAAATTGGTTTAAAAAGCTATGAAAATAACTGATATTCTAAAAAACAGAATAGTAAAAAATGCAGGCTGGTTGATTGTCGGCAGGATTATCCATATGATCTTATCGTTTTTGATCGGGCTTTTAACAGCAAGATATCTCGGACCGAGTAATTACGGACTGATTAACTATGCTTCTGCTTATGCAACTTTTTTTACGGCATTCTGCACTCTCGGAATAAATTCCGTTATTGTTAAAAATTTTATTGATCATCCCGAAGAAGAGGGTGAAACAATCGGAACAACAATTGTTTTGCGTTTCGTTTCGAGTTTCCTTTCTTTGCTGACAATTGTTGGCTTTGTTGCTGTGGTTGACAGTAATGAACCGATAACCGTTTGTGTTGTTGCACTTTACTGTATCGGGCTTCTTTTTCAGATTTTTGACACCTTCAATTATTGGTTCCAGTCAAAATTATTATCAAAATACTACGCGGCTGCAACGCTTATTGCGTATATCCTTGTTTCGGCATATAAAGCAGTTCTGCTGATAACAGAAAAAAGTGTTCAATGGTTTGCAGTTTCGAATGCAATTGATTATTTTATAATTGCACTTATTATTTTTGTGTTTTACAAAAAAAACAACGGACCGAAGCTCAGCTTTTCAATAAAAAAATCAAAAGAATTGTTATCTTTAAGCGTCAGCTATATCCTCTCGGGATTGATGGTCGCCATTTATGCTGCTACCGATAAGCTTATGTTAAAACAAATGATGGATGAAAGCACTGTCGGTTATTATTCTCTTGCCGTTTCAATAAGCACCATTTGGGCATTTGTTCTTTCGGCTGTTATTGACTCAATGAAGCCGCGGATTATGGAGCTTCATAATACAGACAGAGAAGAATATCTGCTGATGAACCGAAGAATGTATGCGATAGTATTTTATATTTCAGTTGTTGCGTCGCTCGGTATAACCGTTATCGCACCATTGTTTATAAGAATAGTTTACGGCGAAGCATATCTTTCTGCGGTAACTCCGCTGAGAATAGTTGTATGGTATGTTGCATTTTCTTATCTGGGCGTTGCCCGTGATGCATGGATGGTTTGTGAGAAAAAACAGAAATATCTAAAGTATATTTATTTCTTATCGGTTATACTCAATATTGTTCTGAATGCAATTCTGATCCCGTTTATCGGAGCATCGGGGGCGGCAGTTGCTTCACTTGCAACTCAGATTTCAACAGTGCTTGTTTTTCCGTTGTTCTTTAAACAGCTTCGTGAAAATGTGAAACTGATTGCAACTGCAATTCTTTTGAAAAATGTATTGCCCGAAAGATTTATCCGAAGAAAACATTGATAAAAATA
>JAZOVN010000247.1:0-2809 GCA_045658725.1 Acutalibacteraceae bacterium | reverse complement strand
TTTTGCGGACAAGCTTGAAAATAACAAGGATAAAAAGTATCAGATAGTTTGTTCCCACGCACCGCTGATTGCTCATAACCCTCAACGTAAGCCCGACAGTCAGCCGTATTTTGATAATGACAGAAATTTGCAGAATATTATTGATTCTTATAGCAATATTATCTTCGTTTCGGGTCATACCCATTTTTCTCCCAATGATTACAGCGGATGCGTAGATTTTGATGAAGAAAGAAACAATATTTATATAAATGACGGCAGTGTCTGTCCCACAACATATAAATCGGGTGAAGCGGATGTTCCGAAAGACTGGACAGACGGAGTTGTTACCGAACTTGCGATATATGACAGAAGCGTTGAAATAGTCTCAAAGCTTCTGCACGGAAACAAGAATATATCAAGAGGATATTACAGATTTAAGAAAGGATGAAAAAATGAAATTTAAAAATACAGAATATTTAAAAAGCGCAATGCTCGGCTTGATTGTTGCCGATGCGCTCGGCGTACCGTTTGAATTCAGGGAGCGTGACACCTTTAAGGTTACGGGTATGACGGGTTACGGAACTCACAATCAGCCGGCAGGCACATGGTCGGATGACAGCTCAATGGTGCTTGCAACACTCGACAGTATGCTTGAAACAAAAAAGCTTGACTGCGATGATGTTATGGAAAGATTTGTGCGTTGGTTTGATGAGGGTGAATATACCCCTTACGGCGAATGCTTTGATATCGGTCATACCACATTAACCGCTGTCGGAAAGTATAAAAACGGATATTCCGCAACCCGTTGCGGCGGCAGAGGCTTTAGCGATAACGGCAACGGATCTCTTATGAGAATTCTTCCCATTGCGTTTGTTGAGCACACCGTGGATGATATCCTTGATTTGTCATCGCTTACCCATGCACACGAGATTTCGCTTATGTCGTGCAGACTCTATGTTCAGATTGCAGAAAATCTTATGAGCGGAATGTCAAAAGAGGATGCGATAACACATCTCCGATGCTGCGTTGACGAATGCGAAAAGATTCCTCAGATGAAGGATTATCCGAGAGAAAAAATCAGAAGCTCAGGTTATGTTATCGACACTTTTGAAGCTGCGGTCTGGAGTTTTGTCAATTCCGAAAGCTACAAGGAATGCGTTATCAAAGCGGTTGAGCTCGGCGGCGACACGGACACCGTTGCAGCGATTGCCGGAGGTCTTGCAGGTATTTATTACGGCATCGGCGGCGAAAACGGCATCCCCGAAGAGTGGATTGACACTCTTGCAAGAAAAGACTGGATTATGGAAATGCTTGATAAGGCTTGTCAGGAATAAAACTAAGCGGAATATGAAGGAAAGGAGAGATTGTTTTGAAAAAAATCGTTGTTCTTGGCGGTAGCTTCAATCCACCCACAATAGGGCATTATCTGCTTATAAAATCCGCGATGAAAAGCGCGAATGCCGAAAAAGGGATCTTTCTTCCTGCTTCACAGCAGTATGTGAGAAGAAAAATGGCTTCAAGTGACTGCGAAAATCAGACTATGCCCGATGAACTGAGGCTGGCGATGCTTCAGGTTATGTGCGATAAAACACCGGGGCTTGAGATTGAAGAATTTGAGCTTAACAGCAAGATTTCAGTCAGCACCTTTGAATGTCTGACTTACATACAAAACCAAAATCCCGATGCAAAGATATATTTTATAGCGGGCAGCGACAAGCTGAAAATAATCCCTAAATGGCGTAATGCAAAGGATTTTCTTGAGCAGTTCAACATACTTGTCGCTGAAAGAAACAGCGACGATATAGAAAATCTGATAAATAAATTTGATTTTCTCGGTAAATACAAAGATTCCTTTTGCTTTTTTGAAACGCCTCCCGTAATAAACGAAATCAGCTCGTCAAAAATCCGTGAGATGTACGGCAAGGGCAAAGGCGAAGCCGCAAAACAGTTCCTTTTCAATGGCACACAGGAAATATTTGATGATTTTGCAGAAAAAACATTCCGTGTAATAAATGATTTCCATACGGAAGGATATGAGTTTTTAAGCAATTTTTACTGCGTACCCATAACATATAACGGTCTGACATATCAGAACAGCGAGGCGGCATTTCAGGCTCAGAAGGTGCTTGATGATGAAGAAAAACTTCCGTTTACAACTGCTTCCGCAAGGCAGGCTAAAAGCCTTGGAAGAATGGTTAATCTCAGGCGTGACTGGGAGTTTGTGAAGGTAAACTTAATGCTCGAAATAACAAGAGCAAAGTTCAGGCAGAATCCCGACCTTGCCGAAAAACTGATTGCAACGGGAAATGCCATGCTTGTTGAGGGGAACCGTTGGAATGATATCTTCTGGGGTGTTGATTCCAAAAACGGAAAAGGCGAAAACTATTTAGGCAAAATCCTTATGTGCGTGCGAAGTGAGTTGAAAGAAAAATATAACGAGGTATAAAGATGATTTGCTGTGATAAAGAAGAAAATATCGTCAGATGCTTCAGGGGCAAATATTCCTTTTTGAGCAATTTTTATCCTGCAAAGGTATTCTTTGACGGAGTTACATATTTAAACTCGGAAAGTGCTTATCAGGCACAGAAATGTAAAAACGAAGAAAAACGACTCGGATTTGCAAAGCTGTCGTCTGACGAAGCAAAGAGCCTTGGAAAAAAGGTCGATTGCAGAGAAGATTGGGATGAAGTGAAGCTTTCTTTGATGAAAGATATAGTATACAGCAAATTTACGCAGAATCCTCATCTTGCAAAAGCTCTTACAGATACCGGAGAGATGCCTTTGTTTGAAGGCAACAACTGGGGAGATTTATATTGGGGCGTTGATTTGA
>JAZOVN010000246.1:0-2408 GCA_045658725.1 Acutalibacteraceae bacterium | reverse complement strand
GAAAAGGGCTTTGAAGAAATGACAATTGGTGTAGATAAAGATAATGTAAATGCTCTGCACCTGTATAAAAAATACGGATTTACAGAAGTTTTGTTCGTTGGTGCAGACGATAACGGTGAATATTATAAACTGATGAAAAGGATATAAAAATGTGTTTATTAAAATTATCATTTGAGTATGTGAATAAACCTGATTTTTTGCTGTTTGCACAGCGGATTTTCAATATCCTTGCCGACAATATGACTGTCATCGCACCTACGGGCAACACGAGAGAAGATGATTATAATTGTTGGTACGAATGTGTGTCTGACGGCTTGCAAAGAGCAGAAAGACAGATAATTCTTATCAAAGATAAAGAAAATCTTGTCGGATTCTTTCAATACTACACCAACGAAGACACATTTATGATGGAAGAAATACAGTTTAAATCCGAATATCAGGGCAAAGGTGTTTTCAGAACATTATACGGTTTTGTTATTCCTCGAATAAGGAAGGATATCAGGTTTGTTGAAGCTTATGCTAATATCAGCAACAGTAAATCAATATGTATTCTTGAAAAGCTCGGATTGACTAACAGCGGTCTTAATAAAAACGGAAGAAGCTATCATTTTAAAGGGAATTATCCTGATTTGTTGAAATGGTACTTCAGTAAGGAAGAATAATGAACAAATATTTAAAAAATCTCAACCGAACAGAATTCGTTGTCACCACAGCATGCACGGGAAAATGTAAACATTGCTCACAAGGTACACATAGAAGCAACGATAGAATTGACAAAGAAAAAGCAGTTGATGCGTTGCGTAAAACCGCAAAAGAATATGACATCGAATCTGTCATGACTTTCGGCGGTGAACCTTTGCTCTGTCATGAAACTGTTTGTGAAATACATAAAGCGGCAAGAGAAATGAATATTTCTCAAAGGCAGCTCATAACAAACGGTTTTTTCAGCAAGGATATTGATAAGATAAAAATTGTTGCAAAAGAGATTATTCAAAGCGGAGTAAATGAAATATTGCTTTCTGTTGATGCTTTTCAACAGGAAACTATTCCTCTTGAATATGTCAAGGCGTTTGTAAATGCCGTTAATGTTTCCGATATTAAACTGCAGGTTCATCCTGCGTGGCTTGTGAGCAGAGATGATGATAACTGTTATAATAACGAAACGAGAAAGATTCTTGCCGAATTCAATCAGATGGGCATTGAAGCAAGCGAAGGGAATGTGATATTTCCGAGCGGTAACGCACTTGAATATCTTGACGAATATTTTGATCTGACCGAAAAAATCAAAAATCCGTATGAAGAAGACCCGACAGATATCCGTGCAATCTGTTTCAGTGCAAACGGCGATATTCTCGGCAGTAATATTTATGAGAAGGATATTATTGAAATACTTTCGGATTATGAACCGTGCAAATGAAAAAGGGCTGTTTTTCAACAGCCCTTAAAATTTTATTATTCTTCGTTTACTCCGCGTGCTTTTCTTACATAGGAGTAAACAGGTTCGAGATTTTTCTTGTTGAGAGGATATCCGAACTGCATGAGGATAAACACGAGTGTATAAACGATTGCGGGAATAACCGTGCAGACAAAAAGGATTCCTTCGCCGACTTCGGGGATATAACCCTTGTCACCCATGGTTGCGCCGTCATAGCCTGCAACCTTGTTGAGAAGAAGAAGTCCGCCGGTATCTGCAGCAGTCTGTCCGAGCTTGCGGCAGAAGGTGTAAACTGCATAAATTGCACTTTCACTTCTGATGCCCGTTTTATATTCCTGATAATCGATAACATCGGCAACAACAGCCCAGTTTGTGATGCTTACGAATGAATATCCGAATCCGATGATAAAGAGGAATATCATGAATACGACGGGAGCGGATGTGAGTCTGTCACACTTGGGAACGATGATATACATAAGGATTGAAGCTGCAGCGGCAAAGAAGGTACCGATACCGCAAAGCTCTTTTTTGCCGTACTTTTTAACAAGCTTGGGCATGAGAAGAATCATAATAACCATCGGCAGATAGTTGGCAACTGTGCCGATAACGGAAAGGCTTGTGTTTTCAAAATAGTTCTTATAAAGATACTGATTGAGTGAAGCAAACTGAAGCTGACCGCTGATAAGAACACCTGCAAGAGCACAGGTAACAAAGGGTCTGCTCTTGAACATTCCGAGGTATGTTTTCTTCATATCCACCTTGGGATCTGCTTCCGAAGGAATTCTTTCCTTGGTTGTTCTGAAGCAAGCAAAGTAGAAGATGATTGAAAGAACGCCCATGATAACGCCGAAAATCATCATGCCGTTTGCATCTGCAGCTTCAACGGGAACGCCTTCGCTGTTGACACCGACTGTTTTATAGATGATAAACGGAGCAATAAGAAGGGGAGCGGCACCGCCGATACCGCCGCCGA
>JAZOVN010000245.1:0-1934 GCA_045658725.1 Acutalibacteraceae bacterium | reverse complement strand
TTTTCGGTTGCGTTTGAAGTAACGGTTTTTCCGCCTGCAAGATATTTGATTACATAGTTCTTATTCATGCCGCACACTCTCCATTTTAAAATTTTACATTTACATTATATCAAAGGAAGCGTATTAATTCAAGACGAAATATATAATTAATATGTTTTATTTGCAATTCATCCGATAAAACGGTGTTTTTGTCAGAAAGATTTTTGTTCTCGCTCTTCCGTTAAAGGAAGGGCTGTTTTGCTTGACATGTTAAAACCTATAATGTAATATAAAAGCATAAAGAGGAGGTTTGACTATGAAAAGATTTCTTTCCCTGTTAACCGCATTTGCACTTATTATGACTCTCGCATCATGCACAAAAAATGAAGTTCCTGCAAACGATGTGTCAACCACGGTAAATACTGATGAATTTCCCGAAACCGATGCCGTTACCGAAGCAATCAGCGAGGATTTGTCGGAAACTCCCGTTACCGAAGCTGATGTTTCAATCACCGAAACAAATGTTGCAGAAGAAACCACAGCTAATAATGACCCTTCTCAATGGACCAAAGAACAAATTATTGATTTTTATAAGACAGCAGCAAAAAAGACTCATCCGAAAGCAAAATCCACTCAGGTTATGGTGCTTGAAGAGTTGATTTTTAACGACGGTGACGGTGCACTCGCATTCTTTGTTAAGATTCTCGAACCTGCAATTGCCTCAGTCATCAAAAAGAATGCCCTTGAATTTGAAGGAATAACAGGCGGTTTTGAAAATCTCACCGTTGATGATGCTCAGAATCTCAAGGCATATAAAAGCGGTGAATATACCGTTATTGAAATGACAATGAAGCCGCAGACCGACCCGATTCATGCTGTTGCTACAGAAGGTTCTGTAGGCCACGCAATATCGGTTCTCGGTGATATTTCGCTTGTCCTTGCGGAATTTCCGCAGTTTGATGTTGATGTTGAAAATGCAGATATTGATATTCACTATGTCAATCCGACCGTAAAGGTTAAAATCAACAAAGACGGTTATATTGAGAAAGGCACATGGAAATACACCTGCGATCCCGAAATCAGGAATCTCGACATAAGCGGAATCATGATAAAGAAAGCCGACGCAAAGATTGATTACATAATCACAGTCGGCGGAGGATATTAAAATCAACAGGGAGCGAGCCGCTTGCACGGTTCGCTCCTTTTAAAGCAAAAAAACGCTGAAACTCTTACAGTTTCAACGCACAGAACAATATAAAAAAGAAATAGCCCCTGATGTTGTTTCTTTACACAAACATCAAGGGCTATCTCTCTGAACTCTTGTTATCTAACATCTTTGGTTAACCTCTCTTTCTGCGATATTGTCCAATCTTAAACTCTGCGATATCTGATTTTCGTTTTATTTAAGACTGTTGGATCAAGACCTTTATTTTCAGCTTTCAGTTTTTGTTTTGAAAATTTCAGGTCTTAAGGTTTTTACCTTCTCATTCGTATCACCCTTTCCTTGACTATAATATAGCATAGAATTTCATGGTTTTCAAGATGGAATTTTGTACAAAGTTACGCCGTTTCGATTATATAAAACAGAGATTTTTGGTTATTATGCACACAAATCAGCAATTTTATATTGACTTCGAGAAAAGCGTATGATATCATTTAAGTGTTGGGGCTGTAAAAACAGCCCCTTTTTGTTTTATAAAAATCCGCCGTATTATTCCCATGACCTGAAACACTCCGTTGGAGCGTTTTCTTCACGGGCTTTCGAATCCATTCAAACAAATCAAACCTGCACCCGTTAACAGAGTGCAGGTTTTTCCTTACCTCTTTTCAAATAATCGCTTTGTAATTAGTCTGGAGTTCCATCAAGATAAACTATATTTGCATTTTTCAGATGCGTGTTATCTATGCCGACCTCGATAGTTTCCCATTGTTCCTTGGTACCGTAATAGTAAACG
>JAZOVN010000244.1:0-1865 GCA_045658725.1 Acutalibacteraceae bacterium | reverse complement strand
AAGACCGAAGCAGATTGTATCTTCACCGAAAAGTTCATAGATTGACTTGTAACCGAAGTCTTTGCCTGAGAATGAACCTTCAGCTGTGAGTGATGCACCGCCGCAGATAAGGTCCTGAACAATTTCGCCGGGCATAAGAGCAACCTTAACACCGCCGATTTCCATGTAACCGATTTCAGCAAAAATCATGTATTCGAAGGGACCGTTCTTGCAAACTGTGTAGTTAACGAGATTAAGCTTACCAACAAGCTGAATAAGGGGATTTGTAACCTTGATTCCGACTTCATCAATGATGATGTTGAGGTTGGGTTCAAGAACTTTTTCTTCAACGGGAGTCCAGCCTTCATACCAAAGAGTATAGTGCTCGCCGCCGATTTCCTTTTCTTTTTCCATGGTAGCCTTTTCTTCAGCAGTCATGTCAGCTTCAATCTGTTCAACTGTTTTTGTAAGGCTGAGAGCCATGTTTGCTACTTCATAACCGTAACGAAGAGTTTCTTCGTATCTGCGTTCGGTAGGAACACCGTCGCTTGCGGGACCTCTGCCTTCATAGATACCTGCGATAGCACCGTTGAAGAACATGAAGTTAAAGCCTTTTTCTTCGATTTTTTCGCCAAGATAGTAAACATAGTCGCCCGAAAGATCTCTGCCGTTATCAATATCATCAACGGGAAGACCGGCAACATCGGGATGAGCAGCAATGTTAACAATCATTGTGGGCTTTGATGCTGTGTTGTCGGGTGTGAAAACAAATCTTGCGAGTTCATCAATAATAGATGTTGACTGGCTTCTGTTTTTATTGTTGAAGTATTCTTCGTTTACTTCTTTAACAGCATATGTAAGAGTGCCGGGTTCCATTGCTTCAACAGCGTTCTTCATTGTCTGAGCAGCGGTTGCATAGATGAATTCCATGTATTCGGTGTCAACGCCGGGCTCTTTTTCAACGAAGGGAATATATGAGAGAGCAAGGTTCTTGAAGAGCTTTGCAAAAAGGTTTGTCCAGAGACCCTGAGTGTCGATACAGCTGTGAGTGTGTGTTGATGAAACATTGATGCTGTTGAAATCAACATCGGGAAGAAGTTCAACAAGTGCTTTACGGATTTCCTTGATATCACCGTTTGAAAAACCGATACAGTCAATGTTTGCAAATACAGAAACGCCTCTGCCTGTGCCGTCTGAAAGAGCAATAACTCTTATCTGCATGTCATCGATGATTTCTTCAACCTTGTTTGTCATGCCGTTGTTGGGATCGATGAAACCGCCGAGATAATAATCCTTTGTTTCCCAGTCAGTGGGAACGAGAGAAGCCTTTGCGTGACCGAGGCTCCATTTGCCGTTTTCGGGGGTCTTGGGTGCCCATTTTGTGCCTGTGTAGAAATTATCGGTGTTGCGTTCGCTTACATCAACAAATTCGGGGCTGTCAGGGACGATTATGTTAATTCCGCCGACAAGAGTGGTGAAAATAACTTCAATGATTCCGAGTCCTGCATTTTCCAATGTTTTGCCGATATCAGCAGCTGCTGCCGTACCAATTGACGATGCACCGCCGATAAGGAGCGACATGGCGAGAATAATGCTGAGAATTTTCATGCCGATTTTTTTCATGTTTGATTTCTCCTTACATTTTGCTAAACTTTAACAACATAATATCACTTTTTTACAAAAGTGTAAAGTGTTTTTTAATATAAAATGTTTCTTTTTAAATTTTTAATTAATGTGTTCCCTTTTGCCGATTTTTATGTATAATGATTATAGGCGGTGATTTATATGACAATGGTTTTACTGACTGCACTCGGTGTCGGAGCTGCAACGGTTATAGGTGCTGTAATCGGATTTCTTTTTAAAAATATCACGCATAAATTTTCGGA
>JAZOVN010000243.1:0-2459 GCA_045658725.1 Acutalibacteraceae bacterium | reverse complement strand
TAGGCTACTGGGCAGGCAGATATTACGGATTTTTTGAATAATGAGGTGCATTTATGAATAATAAATTACACATTGTCAGCAACGCACATCTTGATCCTATCTGGCTCTGGAGATGGCAGGAAGGATGCGGAGAAGTTCTTCAGACCTTCAGAAGTGCTGTTGACAGAATTAAAGAATATAAAGGTCTTGTTTTTACTTGCTCTTCTGCATCATATTATAAATGGGTTGAAGAAATTGATCCCGAACTTTTCGAGGAAATCAGAAAGCTTGTAAAAAAAGGTAAGTGGGTACCCGTCAACGGATGGTGGGTTCAGCCCGATTGCAATATGCCGAGCGGTGAAAGCTTTGCCCGTCAGGCTCTTTACAGCCAGCTTTACTATTATGAAAAATTCGGTAAGATTTGCAAAACAGGATATAATGTTGATTCATTCGGTCATAATGCTATGCTTCCGCAGCTTCTTAATCTCGGAGGTATGAGATGTTATGTTATGATGCGTCCAGGTATGCACGAAAATGCAGACATTCCCGAAAATCTTTTCTGGTGGGACAGCCCTGACGGTTCCCGTGTTATGACTTACAGAATTCCTGAATGTTACTGTGTCAACGGTAAAAACGCAATTGACAGCGAGCTTTCATCACTTCGTGAAAGAGTTAAAGACAGCGGACACGGAATGATGTTCTTCTTCGGAGTTGGTAATCACGGAGGCGGACCTACAAAGGGTGATCTTGATTATCTTCTTGAACTCAAAGAAAACGGTTACGAAGAGCTTGAATATACATCACCTGATGAATATTTTGAAGATATGTGTGCAGACAGAATGGAAATTCCCGTATGGAATGATGAAATGCAGCATCATGCAAGCGGTTGCTATTCTGCAACATCAATGGTTAAACAGCTTAACAGAAAGGCTGAATTCTGGCTTGCCAATGCAGAAAAATGGAACACCGTTTCAGCAAAATTATCAAATCTTCCCAAAGCAACCGAAGAATTCGGTAAGGCATGGAAAGAAGTATGCTTCAATCAGTTCCATGATATTCTTTGCGGATGTTCAATTATGGAAGCATATGACGATGTGCGTGACAGCATGGGTTATGCAATGAAGATTGCAGCAAACGAAGAAAACAAAGCCATGCTTAAAATTGCAGGAATGGTTGACACATGGCTTGACGGTGTATCAGATTCCGCTTCAAGCGAGGTTCGCCATCATTGCCGTAATCTTAAATTCCCGAGACCTATTATTGTTTTCAACCCCAATTCTTTTGAAGTTGAAACAAATGTCAGAACATATCATCCTTCAAAGAAGGTTACTGACAGCAGGGGAGAGGCAATTCTTTTCCAGAATGTACGCTCATCCCGTTCAAACGATACACATCATGATACTGTTTTCAAAGCCAGAGTTCCTGCATTCGGCTATGCAACATACTGGCTCTGGCATTATGATTCCGAATATGTCGGTGAATTCCGTACCGAAGGTGATGTTTCTGTTGGCGAATATTCAATTGAAAACATGTATATCAAAGCAATATTCGACGAAAATACAGGCGGAATTAAAAAGCTTATTTCAAAAACAGACGGCTCGGATTATGTCGGCGGAGAATTCTGCGTTCCTACTGTTATTGATAATTCCGAACCCGACACATGGGCACACAATATTTTCAGATTCGATAAAGAAATCGGCAAAATGGAGCTTCAGTCCATTGAAGTTATCGAAAACGGTCCCGTAAGAGCTGTTATCCGTGTGAAGCATAAATATAACGGATCTTATCTTACCCAGGACTATATTCTCGGTTCTGAAAGTAAATATATCAGAGTCAAATGCAAGTGCCTATGGCAGGAGCCTTTGACCATTCTTAAAATGCCCGTTACAATCAACGGTGATAATCCCGTTTCCACTTATGAAATTCCTGCAGGAATCATCAAGAGACCCTGTAACGGCGAAGAAGAGCCTGCTCTCACTTGGGGCGATATCACAGCAGGAGTTGAAAAGCGTAACGGCATTTCGCTTATCAGCGACTCAAAATACAGTTATGATTGCAACGGTAACAAATTAAGTCTTACCATGATCCGTAATTCTATTTTTGCAGATCATTATTCTCCGAGACCCGAAGCAGATTTCAACTACTGTGATGAAGGAATGCACAGATTTGAATATGCAATTTATCCTCACTCGGGTGAAGCGGAATGCAGTGAAGTGCAGAAAATCGCATTGATGCTCAATTCAAAGCTTGTTGCCGTTCCCGTCGGATACCACAAGGGCACAATGCCTCTTGAAAAGAGCTTCATCAGCATCAGCAAGCCCAATATCCGTCTTGATGCATTTAAATTCTGCGAAGACGGATCGGGTGATATTATTATGAGACTTCGCGAAACAGACGGAAAGCCCGTTAAAACCGCAATCGTATGTGACCTTGCAGATGCAGGCTTCTATGCGGATTTCAAGAAATTCGAAATCAAAACA
>JAZOVN010000242.1:0-6157 GCA_045658725.1 Acutalibacteraceae bacterium | reverse complement strand
ATGCCCCTGGTGCTTTACGGAGGTTTATATGGAAAAAAGGATAGCGGTTATCGGTATAATTGTTGAAAACAAAGATTCGGTTGAAAAGCTTAATTGTTTGTTGCATGAGTTCGGAGATTTTATTATCGGAAGAATGGGCTTGCCTTATAAAGAAAGAAATCTGAGCATTGTGAGTCTTGCGGTTGATGCTCCTCAGAATGTTATTTCGGAACTGACTGGAAAAATAGGAAAGCTTGACGGGATAAGCGTTAAAACCGCTTACTCAAATAAAATATTCAATGATTGAGTTAATTAATAAGCTTGAAAAAGAGTGCAGTCTTACCCTTTCCGAATATGAATATCTCATAAAAAACCGTAACCGTGAATTTGCGGAAATCCTTGCAAATAAAGCTGAAGAAAAAAGAAAAGAAATATACGGAAATGATGTTTATATCAGAGGTCTGATTGAAGTATCAAACATCTGCAAAAACGATTGTCTTTATTGCGGAATACGCAGAGGAAACAAAAAATGCGAGCGATACCGTCTTACAAAAGAACAGATTATCTCATGCTGTGATGCAGGTTATCCTCTCGGATTCAGAACCTTTGTGCTTCAGGGCGGTGAAGATAACGGTTTTGATGATGATTTTGTTTGTGACATTGTTGAGGAAATCAAAAATAAATATCCCGACTGTGCTGTAACGCTTTCGCTTGGAGAAAAAAGCTTTGAAAGCTATAAAAGATTTTATGATGCAGGTGCAGACAGATATCTTCTCCGTCATGAAACAGCGGATAAAGAACATTATGAAAAACTTCATCCTTCAGAAATGAGTTTTGAAAACCGGATGAAATGTCTTGATAATCTGAAAGAAATCGGTTTTCAGACGGGATGCGGTTTTATGGTCGGTTCTCCGTTTCAGACCGAAAAAAATCTTGCGAAGGATCTGAAGTTTATAGAGGAATTCAAGCCTGAAATGTGCGGTATAGGTCCGTTTATTCCGCATAAGGATACTGTGTTTAACGGTTATCCTGCAGGAAGCGTTGAGCTGACATGCTATCTTCTTTCAATAATCAGGCTGATTTCTCCGAATATACTTCTTCCTGCCACAACAGCTCTCGGTTCAATTGATCCTTACGGCAGAGAAAAAGGAATTCTTTCGGGTGCAAATGTTGTGATGCCGAATCTTTCTCCCGAAGATGCAAAACAAAAATATAATTTATATGACAATAAACTTTCAAGCGGTGCTGAAGCGGCAGAAAACAAGCGTCTGCTTGAAAAAAGAATGAATTCAATAGGATATAAAATAGTTACCGATATCGGAAATTATAAGAAAGGAAATTGATATGGCAATTTATAATCCCAAATCACTTAAAGCAGAGGAATTTATCAATCACGAAGAAATTCTTGCAACCATCGAATATGCAGAGCAGAATAAAAACAATGCTGAACTCATTGACAGTATTCTTGAAAAAGCCCGTCCCAAAAGAACTGCAGAAGGCACAACCTGTGCAGGTCTTACCCACAGAGAAGCTTCTGTTCTTCTTGCGTGTGACATTCCTGGAAAAAATGAAGAAATGCTTAAACTTGCAGAGGAAATCAAGCAGGCTTTCTATGGCAACAGAATAGTAATGTTTGCACCTCTTTATCTTTCCAATTACTGTGTTAACGGCTGTGTTTACTGCCCTTATCACTTGAAAAATAAACATATCGCAAGAAAAAAGCTTACACAGGAAGAAATAGCAAAGGAAGTTATTGCGCTCCAGGATATGGGTCATAAGAGACTTGCCATTGAAGCAGGCGAAGACCCTGTTAACAATCCGATTGAATATATTCTTGAAAGCATAAAGACAATTTACAGCATTAACCATAAAAACGGTGCAATCCGCCGTGTTAATGTCAATATTGCGGCAACAACCGTTGAAAATTACCGCAAACTTAAAGATGCAGGCATCGGCACTTATATTCTTTTTCAGGAGACTTATCATAAAGAGAGTTATCTCAAGCTGCATCCCACAGGACCGAAGCATGATTATGACTATCATACCGAAGCTATGGACAGAGCCATGGAAGGCGGTATTGATGATGTCGGTCTCGGAGTTCTTTTCGGTCTTGAGCTTTATAAATATGAATTCGCAGGTCTTATGATGCACGCAGAGCATCTTGAAGCCGTTCACGGTGTCGGTCCTCACACAATCAGTGTTCCCAGACTCAAGAGAGCTGATGATATCGACCCCGATGCTTTTGATAACGGAATTGCAGATGAGCTTTTTGAAAAGCTTATAGCTTGTATCAGAATCGCTGTTCCTTATACGGGAATGATTATTTCAACAAGAGAGTCTGAAGCCGTCAGAGGCAGGGCACTCCGTCTCGGCATTTCACAGATCAGCGGTGCTTCAAGAACTTCAGTCGGCGGATATACCGAAGAAGAAAGACCTCATGATTCCGAGCAGTTTGATGTTTCCGATCAGAGAACTCTTGATGAAGTTGTCCGTTGGCTTATGGAACTCAAGCACATTCCTTCGTTCTGTACCGCATGTTACCGTGAAGGCAGAACGGGTGACAGATTCATGATGCTCTGCAAAAACGGACAGATTCTTAATTGCTGCCATCCCAACGCACTTATGACTCTTACTGAATATCTTGTTGACTATGCAAGCCCCGAAACAAAGAGAATCGGTTTTGAACTTATAAAAAATGAACTTAAAAAGATTACCGGAGAAAAAGTCAGAGCGATTGCTGAAAAGAATATAGAAGATATCAAAGCATCAAACCGCCGCGATTTCAGATTTTAAGGAGTTAAATATGAGCCTTAATGAAACTGTTTCTGCCGAAAGAATTCATATCGGTTTTTTCGGATTGCGTAACGCAGGAAAATCAAGCGTTGTCAACGCTGTAACGGGTCAGAATCTTTCGCTTGTTTCTGATTTTAAAGGAACAACAACCGACCCTGTAAAAAAAGCCATGGAGCTTTTGCCTCTCGGACCCGTTGTTATTGTGGACACTCCCGGTGTTGACGATGAAGGCGAGCTTGGAGAAATGCGTGTTAAAAGAGCAAAGCAAGCACTTAATTACTGTGATATTGCTGTTCTTGTTGTTGATGCCGAAAAAGGAATTCAGGAAGCCGATAAAGATTTATTAGCTTCATTTGAAAACAAAAAAATCACTTATATTATTGCGTATAATAAGGCTGATCTGATTGACGGTATTCCCGACGCAGGTGATAATGAAATTTATATCAGTGCTGTTGACGGCACTAACATAAATGAACTTAAAGAAATGATTGCCCGAAGAGCAAATATCAGGGAAAACAGCAAAAAGATTGTTGCCGATCTGATTGAAGAAGGTGATTTGGTTGTTCTTGTTGTACCGATTGATGAATCAGCTCCAAAGGGAAGACTCATCCTTCCGCAGCAGCAGGTGATACGCGAAGTTATTGAAAGCGGAGCAATTGCCGTTGTCTGCCGTGATACGGAACTTACCTCAACTCTCGTTTCTCTCGGCAAAAAACCGAAGCTTGTTATAACGGATTCACAGGCGTTCGGAAAAGTATCGAAAGATACACCTTCGGATATACCTCTGACATCTTTTTCAATTTTGTTTGTCAGATACAAAGGTGATCTGACAGCAGCCGTTCACGGTGCTGCAATGCTTGATAAGCTTGATGACGGTGACACGGTTCTTATTTCCGAGGGATGTACTCATCACCGACAGTGCAACGATATCGGAACGGTGAAAATGCCGAATTGGGTTCTGAATCACACAAAGAAAAATATTAATTTTGAGTTTACAAGCGGCAAGGATTTTCCCGAAGATCTGTCGAAATACTCTCTCGTTATTCATTGCGGCGGATGTATGCTCAATAACAGAGAAATGCAGTACAGGGCAGGGCACGCAAACGACTGTAAAGTGCCTATGACAAATTACGGAATTGCAATTGCATATATGCACGGAATACTAAAAAGAAGCATTGAATTGTTTCCCGAAGCCCTTAATGAACTTGATTAAATTGAAACGACCCGATAATCGCTGACGGATTATCGGGTCGTTTGTTGAATTATTTAAGTTTCCATGCAAGGTCATTAAGGAAAAGTTCATTTTCGAGACCTTCGGGAGTGGTGTTTTTATTGATATGCACAAATTCAATGTTCATGATTCGGGCAAAGTCGCGAAGCATTTCAGCGTCAGCATCGTAAGAAATAACGGTGTGATGTGCACCGCCTGAGATAATCCAGCACTTTGCACCTGTGCAAAGATCGGGCATTGCTCTCCACATAACTCTTGCAACGGGAAGATTAGGCATGGGCAGAATGGGTTTTACGCATTCAATATCCTGACATATCATTCTGAGTCTTCCACCCATATCAATAAGGCTGACAACGACGGCAGAACCTTCCTTACCTTCAAAAACAAGTCTTGCGGGATCTCCCTTGCCTCCGATTCCGAGAGGATGAACTTCGATTCTGGGTTTATCTGCAGCTAAGGTCGGGCAAACTTCAAGCATATGTGCACCGAGCGAATATTCCGCACCGGGTGCAAGGTTATATGTATAGTCTTCCATGAATGCGGAACCGCCGTTCATGCCTTCGGTCATTGCTTTGAGAATCGCTGTCATTGCAGAAACTTTCCAGTCGCCTTCACCGCCGTAGCCGTATCCCTGTTCCATAAGACGCTGGCTTGCAAGACCGGGAAGCTGTTCCATTCCGTGAAGATCTTCAAATGTGTTTGTATACGCTTTGCATCCCTGTTCATCAAGCATTTTCTTGATAGCGATTTCTTCTTTTGCCTGATAACGGACTGCA
Source organism: Acutalibacteraceae bacterium (assembly GCA_045658725.1). Lineage (GTDB taxonomy): Bacteria > Bacillota > Clostridia > Oscillospirales > Acutalibacteraceae > CAG-177. The sequence goes on along the minus strand of JAZOVN010000242.1, from coordinate 1,378 downwards.
TCTATGTTGTCTGTTGCGAAATCATATTTTTCGGCATATTCAGCCATAAGAGCGTTAACTTCATCATCGGTTACTGAATTGATGTATTCAACGAGAGTGCCTACAGGCCATGTGTTTACTTCCCAACCGAGCTGCTCCTGAACTCCGACCTTATCGCCTTCGGTAACGGCAACATTTCTCATGTTGTCACCGAAACGCATTACCTTAAGTCCTTTTGAGAATGCGGCACCGACTGCGGAACGCATCCATTTTCCAAGCTCTGCAAGAACTTTCTCATCCTGCCAGTAACCCATGATAACTTTTCTGGGAGTGCGGAGTCTTGCAGCAATAAATCCGTGTTCTCTGTCGCCGTGAGCAGCCTGATTGAGATTCATGAAATTCATATCAATTTCTTCGTTGGGAATATCTCGGTTATACTGTGTTGCAAAATGGCAATATGGTTTCTGAAGCTCTTTAAGACCGTTCAGCCACATCTTTGAGGGTGAGAAAGTGTGCATCCATGTTATGATGCCTGCACATTTATCGTCATAATTTGCTTCTTTGACAACTTTTGATATTTCTTCGCTTGTTTTGGCTGTAACTTTATAAATGACTTTGCAGGGCAGAAGACCGCTGGCATTCATTTTCTCTGCCATTTCTTCTGCTCTTGCAGCTACGGTATCCAATACCTCGGGACCGTAAAGAAACTGACTGCCGACCACAAACCAGAATTCATATTTTTCCATATACATAATGTATCATCCTTTGCATATTTCATTGAATTAAATTTTATCATTCATCATATGCAAAGTCAAGAAACAATTATATTGAAAATATTTTCTTGAAAATTTTCAAAAATATGTTAGAATGGTATCAGCATAATTTTTCTACGAAAGGTGATATGTATGGCTTGTAAAGTTATTTCACACAGAGGTGCTAACAGAAGAGCTCCGCAGAATACCATTCCTGCTTTTGAGCATTCCATAAAAATCGGCGTTGACGGTTTTGAAACAGATATTCATCTGACCAAAGACGGTGTTCCTGTTGTTTGTCATAATTATACTATTGATGAAACATCAACAGGTAAGGGTGAAATCAGAAATATGACGCTTGAAGAGCTTCGTACATATGATTTCGGCTCTTATTTCCATGAAAAATATAAGGGAACAACCTTACCGACTCTTGAAGAATTTCTTTCTCTTTGTGAAAACGCAGACATTGAAATTGTGAATATCGAAATCAAACCGCCTCTTGACGGCAATTATGAAATTGTCAGTAAAACAATTGATGCCGTAAAGGCTCACGGACTTTTTGATTCGCTTCTTATTTCAAGCTTTGATTATAAAGTCCTTATTGAATGCAAAAAAATTGATTCTGAATGTAAAACAGCATATCTTTA
>JAZOVN010000241.1:0-8500 GCA_045658725.1 Acutalibacteraceae bacterium | reverse complement strand
AATTAAGAAAATTTGCAAAAGAAATTGCCAAAACACGGATTGCAGATGATTTCATGAAAATTCTGCCTCATAAATATTATGAAGAAAACAATCTGCACGCATTTCTGATTGAACAGATAAAGGATTATGATCTTTGTGTTGCGGAAATTAACAGATTCCTGCCGTTTGTTGATAACTGGGCAACATGCGACATGATGCGACCGAAGATATTGAAAAAACATCTTGCGGAATTTTTGCCCGTTGTTAAAAAATGGATGAATTCGGGCGATACATACACCGTTCGTTTTGCAATTGAAATGCTGATGTGTTATTATCTTGACGGTGATTTTGATATTTCATATCCCGAAATGATTTCAAAAATCCGTTCTGATGAATACTATATAAAAATGATGCAGGCATGGTATTTTGCAACGGCACTTGCAAAGCAGTATAATGCAGTTATACCTTATCTTGAAGAGAACAGACTTGACCCTGATACTCACAATAAAACCGTTCGCAAGGCAATTGAAAGTTATCGTATAACAGAAGAACAAAAGAAATATTTGCGCAGGCTTAAAAGATAACGGTGTTGCAATCTGTGCGGTAATGTGATAAATTATATACAGAAAAATTAAAGGAGAATAGATTATGTTTTATAAAATTGAAAATGATTTTCTGACATGTGAAATTGATGATATGGGAGCTCAGCTTCATTCTCTGAAGCTTAAAGAGAACGGAAAAGAATATATATGGCAGGGCAACCCCGATATATGGTACGGTCAGGCACCCGTGCTTTTCCCCGTTATCGGTCAGCTTATTGACGATAAATTCCGTTATAACGGAGCTGAATACACAATGCCCAAGCACGGTCTTGCAAGAAAGCTTCTTTTTAAAGTGAAGGAGTGCGAAGGAGCAAAGGCTGTTTTCAGTCTTGAAAGCGATGAAAACACACTCAAAAGCTATCCTTTTGATTTTGAGCTTCTTGTTGCATTTGAGCTTAAAGAAAAGTCACTTGTCAACACAATGACTGTTATCAACAAAACCAAGGGAGATATGTATTTCTCAATCGGTGCACATCCCGGCTTCAACTGCAAAATCGGTGATGTTATTGAATTTGAAGAGCCCGAAACCCTTGCAACCGAACGCATTGACAGCGATAATCTTCTTATTCCCGAAAAGTTCCCCGTAATTGAAAATTCAAAGGAGATCGTGATTACCGAGGATGTTTTCAGTAAAGATGCACTTATTCTTTCGGGCATCAAATCAAAGAAACTCACAATCAAAGGCGAAAACAAGGTTGAATTCACTTTCGGTGACTGCCCCGTGCTTGGCATCTGGGCAAAGCCCGGTGCATCCTATGTCTGTATCGAGCCGTGGTATGGTATCAATGATGACAGAGATGTGAAGGATGATATTTCAAAGAAAAGAGAAATTCAGCGCCTCGCAGAGGGAGAGAATTTTGAATTCTCATGGATTGCGGAAATCAAATAAACATAAAACAAATCACCCAAGAAATTTCGTATTCTTGGGTGATTATAATTTTTAAAGATATTTATTTATGAATTTATCAATTGCATCCCAATATATTTCGGGATAAACATAGCCCGAAGCGGCGTGGGTTGCACCCTGAACAACGAGTCTCTCTTTTTCGCATTCCGCATTCTGATAGAGAGGATACTGCATCCAGAAGGGAACAACCGAATCTTTATCGCCGTGGATGAAAAGGGTGGGAGTGCTGCTCTTTTTGACCTGCTCAAGCGGTGAGTTTGCTTTGATATCAAACTTAAGTCTTCTTTTTGTGACTGTGTTAACAAGGTTGAGAATAATATCGGCAGGGATTTTTGTCATTCCCTTTATCTGAACGGTGTATTGCTCCCAGAGCGAAGTGAAGCCGCAGTCTTCAATGCAGCAGATAACATTTGCAGGGAGATTTTCGCCCGTAACATTCATAACTGTTGCCGCACCCATTGATGCACCGTGAAGAATGATTTTTGCACAGGGGTTTTTGTCAATTATATAATTGATCCAGTCGATAACATCAAGGCGTTCGAGCCATCCCATGGTGCAATGACTGTGTTCACTCTTGCCGTGTGCTCTCAGATAGGGGAGAATAACATTATATCCCTTTTCGTAAAAATGCTTTGTGTAAATGTTGTTCTGCGAAGGGATGCCCGTAAATCCATGGCATGAAATAACATAAACATCGCTCGGATTTTCATAGTAATCCGCATAAAGACAGTATCCGTAGCGGTTGAAAAGATATATCTCTTCGCATTCCTTTTCTCTGTAGAATTCAATTCCTTTGAGAGCCTCTTCGCTTTCGTAGAAGCATTTGCTGTCATCCGAAGACATGGAGCCGTTTTCAATTATTTTTTTAATGCCGTTTTTGCTCATGAAGTTTTCGATATACCAGTTGCCGATTGCGGCAGAGGTGATACCTGCAACTGCACCTGCAAAGGCGGCTTTTTTGAAAAATCCGTTTTTCTTGCTCATTTTTATTCTCCTTTCATAATGTAAAAAAAGCCGTGCACTCATAAGAATGCACGGCTGAATAATTAATCCTTATTCTTGTGACGCATGATTTTTGAGGTTGTGTTTTTGACGAATTCTGTGCGTCTGATTTTGAAGTCAACGATTCTCTTATAGGGAGGAAGCTTTTCGTTGACAGACTGAACAACCTCGTCCATGATGTCGTGCAGTTCTTCGTCTGTGTATTCGTCGGCATCCTTGCCGTATCTGTCTTTCATTTCCTCGAAGTTGGGGAAGATTCTTGCGGCAACGATAGGCTCGCCCTTGCTGTTTTCATCTTCAAGAACAAGGCTTTCGCCGACTCTTGTATCTGTGCTCAGATGATATTCAAGCTCTTCGGGATAGATGTTTTTGCCGTTGTTTGTAACGATAACATTCTTGCTTCTGCCCGAGATGTAGTAATGACCCTGCTTGTCAACATAACCGAGGTCGCCTGTGTGGAACCAACCGTCTTCGTCAATAACCTTTGCAGTTTCTTCGGGGTTGTTGTAGTAGCCGAGCATAACCATGCCGCCCTTGACGCAGATTTCGCCTACGCCTGTGTCGGGATCGGGATTAAGAATCTTTGCTTCACTTCCGGGAATAGGTTCACCGACTGATTCAGCCATGTGGAGCTTATCGTGATTGATGATTGCAAGGGGAGCACATTCGGTAAGACCGTAGCCGAAGATAATCTGAATACCGAATGCCTCAAAGTCTTTGAGGATCTGAGGATTGATGGGGGCGGCACCGCAGATGATGAGTCTCATGTTGCCGCCGAATGTATCAATGATTTCTTTGAAGAATACTTTCTTGAGGTCAATGCCGATTTTTGAAGCTGCTTTAACAAGAACCTTACCAACCTTGAAAAGCGATTCGCCGTGAGGCTTGTTTCTGCCAGCTTTCATAAGTCTTCTGTGTACTGTTTCAAGAAGAAGGGGAACAGCAACGAAAACTGAGGGGTTGAATTCCTTCATGTTCTTGAGAACATATTTGAAACCGTCGCAGAATGTTACCTTTGCACCGCAATAGGGAGCAAAGAAAAGAATGATTGTGCTTTCGTATGTGTGATGAAGCGGAAGCATTGAAATACCGCAGTCATCGGGGCTGATTTTGATAACACCCATTGCCGACATAACCTCGAAGCAGAAGTTTCTGTGGCAGAGCATAACGCCCTTAGACATACCCGTTGTGCCTGATGTGAAAAGAAGAGAGCACATTTTGTCGGGATCGATTTCAGCGTTGAGATAACGCTTGTCGCCGCTTGCGAGAAGCTCCTTGCCTTTTTCAACAAGGTCTTCAATGTGAAGAACGCCTTCTTCTTTCTTGCTGTTCATGATAACGATGGTGAGGTCTTTTTTGAGCTCATCTTTTCTTGCATTGAGCTTTCTTGCAATCTTCTTATCGCAGAAGAAAAGCTTGACATCCGCTGTGTTGAGGATATTGTTGATATCGTCAAAAAGAAGCTCCTTGTCAACGGGAACGATAACGCCTACACCTGTTACGGTTGCCATGTAGGAAAGGCACCAGTGATAGCAGTTGTCACCGCCAACAGCGATTTTTTCACCTGCAAGACCCATATCTGTGAGAGCAGTGCCGAGAGCCTGAATCTGCTCAAAATATGTTTTATATGTGATTTTGTAGAGTTCGCCGCTGCTTGTTTTAACTTCATATGCGGGTCTGTCGCTGTAAAGCTTTGCACTCTGTGAAATCAGATCTCTTAAGTCTGTGATTTTTCTTACATCATAAAAAGTTTTAGTCAAATAACACACCCCTGACTCTTGTCTTTATGTTTTATTTTCTCTTATACAAAACCCTTGATATTCTATCATCTGAATTATTAAAAATCAAGGGTTAAATTATTAAGATTTTTCTAAATATTGTGCAAAAAATTAGTGGAATGTCATATATTTTGCGATTCGTTAACATTTCGGAAACATACGGATTTTTAGCGGAATTACAAAGATATATAATATTGCAATTATTTGTTCAATATGTTAATATGGTGATGTAAAGTAAAAGGAGGTATGGTTATGAGCAAAAAAACACCCCCGCAGGATGCAATCCGCACGGAAGGTTATGTTGATAACCGCAGTCTGTTTGCCTATGCCGCAGGTATTGCGGGTCAGAATATGCACTACGGAATTATCAGCGGTTGGCTTTTCTATTTCTGCAACACGGTTCTTAAAATAAGTGCAGAAGCGGTTGGTATGATAACAAGCATCAGCCGTCTGTGGGATTCGATAAACGACCCGATTATCGGTGCGATCATTGACAGACACACCTTCAGAAAATCGGGAGAGAAGCTCCGCCCCTATCTTCTTTATCTGCCTGCGATTATAGGCGTGCTCAGCCTTCTGATGTTCAAGGATTGGGGACTCAGCGGCAACAAACCGATAATCGTTATTCTTGTTTTCTATCTTATCTGGGATTTGTTTTATTCGATGCAGGATGTTGCTCTCTGGGGTATGCTTGCTCTCAGCTCGCCACGCTCCGAAGAGAGAGCAAGGGTTGCACAGTGGACCGCAATCGGTGTTACCGTTGGCGGTGCCTTGTCGGGTCTTGTTCCTCTTGTAAAGGATATTTCAATAAACAACTTCGGTGTTTCGGATAAATCATTCTTTTTCGGTGCGGCACTGATTCTCGGCCTCGGCGGTCAGCTTATTTCAATGTCGGCATATAAAATGAAAGAATCCGTCAGAAACGAAAACAAAGAAAAAGAAAGCATATTTGAAGCGATTTTTGTTTTGCGTCACAACAAAACAATGCTTCTCATTTCGCTCGCAAGAATCCTTGAATACATAAAGCTTTCCGTGCCATGGGCATATTTCTTTGAAAGTCAGGTGTTCTATAAGGTAGGAAATACGAATATCGGAGCAGGTACGGTTCAGTTCGTTTACGGACTTCTTACGGGTGCACCCGGCACATTCGCACAGTTTGCCGCAACAAAGATTGTTGATAAGGTCGGCGGTATGAAAAGAGTGCTGATTCTCGCACAGGTGTCCTCGATTGTTCTGAGAATAATCTCATATTTTGTCGGCTTCAATAAAATCTGGAAGCTTGTTCTTGTTGCCGCTTTTATGGGACTTCAGAGTATCCCTGCATTTATGGTCAATATTGCTCACCGTTCGCTTATGAGTGATTCCATTGATTATGTTGAATATAAAACGGGAAAACGCACGGAAGGCATAACCTTCTCAATGCAGAATTTCGGCACAAAAATCGGCGAAGCAATTTCGCTTTTCATCAACGGAAAGCTTCTCACACTTGTCGGATATAATCAGAATATCGCCATGACTGCACAGAATGCGGTTTTCATGAAGTGGCAATGGCCCATGTTTATTCTCGGACCCATCGTCGGTGCGATTCTTTATCTTGCGGTTATCGTCTTTGTCAAGGATGACGAAAAAGAAAGGAAATTCATTGAAGAAGAGCTGAAAAAACGCCGCAAAGCATCGGTTGAATCGGCAAAGGAAGAACTGAAAAATTTATAATGAAAAAGAAAACGGCTTGCAAAGGGGAGTGCCCGATGCAAGCCGTTGATTTTATATCATTTCAATCATTTTTTTAAGATTTTCAAGGCCGATTTCAATGCCGTCAAGGCAGTTTTCAAGCCCTTCAAATTCAATGCTTACAAATCCGTCATAGCCCGAATTTTTTGCAATTGAAATACACTGCATAACGGGAATATCGCCGTGACCTATTATTGAGCCTCTGAGGTAGTTGCCGCCTCTTGATTTGAAGAAACCCTTGCCCGGATTAAGTCCGTTTCCGTTTTTGATGTGGAAATCCTTTGCGTGGATATGTTTTATATACGGCGCAAGTCTGCCTGCGGCGGATGCACTGTTTTCATCAACACAGCAGAAGTTGCCGATATCGAGAAGTACGCCGAAATTTGCATTGCCGACACCTGTGATGATTTTTTCAACACGCTCGCTGTCCTGACAGAAAAATCCGTGGTTCTCAATGCAGGTAACAATTTCTTTTGACTGAGCGTATTCCGTAACTCTTCTGCAGCCGTCTGCAAGAACGGGAAGCACCTGCTCAAAGCCTGCACTTGCCTTCATGTTATCAGGCATACCCCATGCGGCATCGTGACGCATGATTTTTGCACCGAGGATTTCCGCAATGTCAACCTTTTTATAAAGTCTTTCAACTTCGGCATCAACGCCTGTATCCTTGAGAAGGTTTGCCGAGATTGTGTATGCCGTAACGGGCAGAGAAAGCTTTTCGCTTTCTTCTCTTATCATTTCCGCATACTGTGCTTCGCTTATGCCTTCGTCGGGGGAAAGGTCGATGAATTCAATTCCGTCAAAGCCCATTTCCTTGGCTTTTTTCATTATGCTCAGCTGGGTTTCCTTGCCCGAATTGATAAGCTGCTGAAAACTGTAGCTGCTGACTCCGATTTTCATATGACAATCTCCTTAACCGAGCTTCTTAAGAAATTCAACGGCAGCTCTGATATCCTTTTCGGGATCGTCGCCGACTTCTCTTTCGATTGTCAGGAAGCCTTTGTAGCCGATATCTTCAAGGGCATTGAGATATTCGGGCCATTTAACGCTGCCTTCGCCGAGAGGAACTTCAAGGAATGAGTCCTCTGTGATGATAACATCCTTTTTAAGACCGTAAACGATTTCGGGGTCTTTATAGAAAATCTGCTTGCCGTCTTTTGCATGTGTGTGAACAATGTAATCCTTAAGATTATAAACAGCACCAACGGGGTCGTCGCCCGTTACCATAACAAGGTTTGCAGGGTCAAGGTTAACGCCTACACCCGTTGAACCGAGCGAATCAAGGAATTCCTTGAGAACAGCAGAGGTTTCGGGACCTGTTTCGATTGCGAAATGTGCACCGATGCTGTCTGCATATCTCGAAAGCTCAAAGCATGCTTCCTGCATAACCTTGTATCTGTCGTGGTTTTTATCTTCGGGAACAACGCCTATATGAGTTGTAACAACATTTGTGTCAAGCTCTTTTGCAAGGTCGATAATTCTCTTTGATTTTTCAATCTTTTCGGGATTTCTGTCAGCAAAGCTGAATCCGCCTCCGCCGAGGTCGCCGCAGAGAGCCGAGATAACAAGACCGTTATCGGCAACAAGCTTTTTGAATTCCGCAATCTTTGTTGCGGTCATGTTTTCGGGTGCCATCTCACCGCTGGTTGCATAAACCTGAAAGCCCTGTGCACCTACTTCTGCTGCCTTTTTGACTGCAGTTACGGTATCTGTTCTGAAACTGTTGATGATAACACCGATGGGGAATCTGCTCATATTAAAATCTCCTTTATGGTTTGTTTATTTGATTATTTATGTTTATGATATCAAACAATATATGAATTAGCAAGTTTTTTTTGTAATTAACTTTACATTTTTTAAATTTATGGTATATTATTACTTGTATAAATATATACTGACTCAGTTGGAGGTAATATTATGTCAAAAATCAAGGTTGCAGTTATCGGATGCGGTAATATTGCAAATTCCGCACATATTCCCGCATATATGAAAAATAATGATGTTGAAATCAAATATTTCTGCGACATTATCCTTGAAAGAGCGGAAAAATGCGTTGAAAAATACGGCTGCGGTACTGCTGTTGCAGATTATCATGAGTTCCTGAATGATCCCGAAATTGATGCGGTATCTGTATGTACCCACAATGATTTCCACTCAATTATCGCTATTGATTTCCTCAGAGCAGGAAAGCATGTTATGTGTGAAAAGCCTGCCGCAAGAATTCTTTCGGAAGCTCTTGAAATGCAGAAGGTTGCTCATGAAACAGGCAAGATTCTTAATATCGGCGTTGTCAACAGATTCAACACCTATGTTATGAAAATCCGTGAGCTTATCGAAAACGGTGAGCTTGGTGAAGTTTATCATGTATACGCATCTTTCAGAAGCCACCGTTCAATTCCCGGCATCGGCGGAGATTTCACAATCAAGGCAAGAGCAGGCGGCGGTGCACTTATCGACTGGGGTGTTCATTTCATTGACAAGTCGGAGGCCAAGCGGTCTTA
>JAZOVN010000240.1:0-2516 GCA_045658725.1 Acutalibacteraceae bacterium | reverse complement strand
TTAAGATGCTTTCTGCTGAAGAAATGGAAGAAGCGTACCAACAACATATTTCAAAACAGCATAAAACAAAAACGGCATAGCCAAGGCTATACCGTTCAAATTACAATTATTAAGTTTTACTACAAGAGCCGCCTTGGGGTAACTTCCTTATGGAGGGTACCCCGAAGCACACCCGATAATTTTTTTATGCCATTGCTTTTGAGATTTCGCCGATGATAGCCCAGATTTTTGTGCCCTTTAAGAAGCTGAGGAGTTTTTCTGCAAATGTAAGTTCTTCCGCAACAAATTTAAGAGGAGCTGTGCCGTCGTCAATTTCGAATGCCTGAGTGTGGCAGAGACCGCCTTCGCCGAAGAGCTCTGCACGGATATACTGAAAATCTTCTGCACCTGCGATTGTGTCAAGGTCGATTGTTACAGGTTCTGTGCCGATTTCTGTTTTGTAAATAACATCGCCGTTTGCAATCCACTGAAGAGTGTGGCTGTCCTTTGCGGTAACGGTAACCTTGTGACCGTCAACGCTGATGCTTGTGAACATCGGGGGATTAAGTCCTTCGTTTGCAACATCAATTTCTGCTGCGGGACCGATTTTATCGTTGGGACGGAGCTTCTTGGTGATGCTGAAAAATGCACCTGTCTGCATGGTTTCCTTAATGTTTTCAGGATTGTTTTCCTTCATCATGAAATACATAAATGAAGTGTCAACGGTGCCTGTGTGGTGTGCGTCGGTGTTGCTGTAGCCCATAACATTCTTGCCGTAGGGAAGGCAGTACATAAGAAGGTTATCCCAGAGAATTCTGTCATAGCCTGTTGTGCCGTTTCTTTCGTTAAGGGTTTCAATACCGAGGCATGAATCATATTTAAGGATAAGGTCGCCGAAGAATTTGATGCTTGCTTCGTCGTTGACGATATCGGGATTTGCGTTGGAGTTGAGCCAGTCACCGGGATGGTTGATGTGTGAAAGACCGCCGTTTTCGTCGATGAATTTAATTACCTGCTCAAAACCGTATTCGTTTTCCATGCCTGCATAACCGCTTCCGGTTGTGCCTTCAAGCCAGAATCCGTTAACATGGTTTTTGGTGAGTGAGAAATGGTTGAATTCGTTTGCACCGAGAACGGGAACAATCTTCTTATTGCGGATTGTGCCGTCATAAAGAGGATATGTGCCGCTTGTAATCTGCTCATATTCTTCATCTGTAAGGTGCTCATAGGGATTGCCGATGATATACTGATAGAGATAGAGGGGCTGGATTTCGGGAGCCTTGTTCCAGTCAACGCCTGTTATGCCGTGGTCGGCAATTGCAAGGAAATCGTAATCCTGATTATAGTATTCCTTTACCATAACGGGAAGAGTGTCGTCAGCGTCGCTGTAGGTTGTGTGGCTGTGGAGTGTGCCTTTGTATGCACCCCATGCACCTTCGCCTGACCAGATAACATTCTTATAAGGATTGACGATTGTGTAGTCGGTAGCTGCAAAAGCACAGATGCCGAGCTGCATAATAAAAACGATGCTGAGGAGAATGCTCAATGCTTTTTTGAATGATTTCATTTGTTATTCCTCCAGTAAAAATTATAATAATATTTAACCAAAAAAAGTTACGGATGTCAACAATAAAATTTATATATCAGGGCTTGGCTGCAGGCATGGGACGGTATTTTGCCGTGTATTCGGCAACATCGATTCTGATAATGCTCACGAAAGCAGTCATCTTTTCTTCAAACTCAAAATCCTTGCCCGTCTGGGTTTTCATAAGGATTGAAAGAGCCTTTTTCTTTTCTTCAACATCCTCAACAAAAACCGCAATACCCTTTCCCATGATTGATTCATAAGCAATGCCGTAGCGGCAGGCAATGTCGCCCTCAAACGGAGTTATGTTGCATTCAGCCTCAAAAAAGACCTTGGGATTTGCTCTCATAACATCAATCTTGCGGCCTCTTTTTGCACCGTGAAGATAGATTGTGAGCTTGCCGTTTTCCATGGTGTAGCCGTAATTCATAGGCACAACATAAGGCTCATCACCGTCAACAAGACCGAGATGAAGCACCTTTGCGGTGTCGAGTATTTTTATGATTTCATTGATGTCTGTTACTTCACGCTCTCTGCGTGTCATTCCGTTTGACATATTCATTTCTCCTTTTGTGTATTCTGTCTTATCATACATCTTGTAAAGCTTGTAGTCAAGGTCTGACTTGCGTTTTATACAGTGTTTGTCATCGGGATCAAGAGTGTCAATTTCTTCTGTTATTTTAGCTATGACGGAATAATTATGACGAAGCTGTTTTTCGTAGGTTGCTGTTTTCTGTTCAATAGCAGAAGTATCAACCTTCATCGTTATTTTCTGTTGCAACTGCACTTGTCCGGCACTCCGTTTTATCTGTGTAATGTGGAAATGAAAAAGTGACATTACAACTCAGACATTTCCATTTCTTTTTCGTTTTTTATTTTTCTTCAATTAATTCTTCTTTTGATTTACTCATAAAATCTCCTGTTACTTTCCGCCGGATATCGGCTGATTTTT
>JAZOVN010000239.1:0-4920 GCA_045658725.1 Acutalibacteraceae bacterium | reverse complement strand
ACCAATATCTGCCGCGGTCCTTCGGTTACAAGATATGAGCTTGTTCCCGAAGCAGGTGTCAGAATCAACAAAATAACAACGCTTGCAGATGATATTGCTCTTCGCCTTGCAGCAACAAGTGTCCGTATTGAAGCTCCAATTCCCGGTAAAGCAGCTATCGGTATTGAAATTCCCAACAGTGCAAAGTCAATGGTATCAATGCGTGAAATTATTGATACTCCTCAGTTCAGAGATGCCAAGAGTAAGCTTAATGTTGCTCTCGGTAAGGATATTACGGGTAATATTATTTGTGCGGACCTTGCAAAAATGCCTCATCTTCTTGTTGCAGGTACAACTGGTTCGGGTAAATCCGTTTGCCTCAACTCGATGATTGTAAGCATTCTTTATAATGCAAAACCCGATGAAGTAAAACTTCTTATGATTGACACAAAAATGGTTGAATTTACCATCTATAACGGCATTGCTCATCTTGAGGTACCCGTTGTTTCAAATCCGAGAAAAGCTGCAGGTGCTCTCGGTTGGGCAGTCAGCGAAATGGAAAAGAGATATAAGCAGTTTTCCGAAAACAGCGTAAGAGATATCAAGGGATTCAACAAGCTTTGCGAAACAAGGGATGACCTTGTTAAAATGCATCAGATTGTTATTTTTATTGATGAGCTTTCGGACCTTATGATGGTATCGCCCAAAGAGGTTGAAGATTCTATTCAGCGTCTTGCACAGATGGCACGAGCTGCAGGTATTCACCTTGTTATTGCAACTCAGAGACCTTCGGTTGATGTTATCACGGGTATCATCAAGGCAAATATTCCGAGCAGAATCGCTCTTTCCGTCTCATCGCAGGTTGACTCAAGAACAATTCTTGATGCTGTCGGTGCAGAAAAGCTTCTCGGTAACGGTGATATGCTTTTCAATCCTGTCGGCGCATCAAAGCCCACCCGTGTTCAGGGATGCTTTATTTCCGATGCCGAGGTTGAAAGTGTTGTAAACCACATAAAAGCTCAGGCACAGACTACATATAACGAAGAAACAATGCATGAAATCGAAGCGAAGGCTGCAGCATCCGAAAACGCAAAGAAGAAGGATGTCGGCGGTGATGATTCCGATGACGGCGGAATGGATCCCGTTGTCAGAGATGCTATTGAGGTTGTTGTTAATGCGGGCGGTGCTTCAACAACCATGCTTCAGAAAAAGCTCAGACTCGGCTATGCACGAGCATCAAGAGTTATTGATGAGCTTGAAGAAAGAGGTATTATCGGGCCTTCAGAAGGTGCAAAGCCCAGAGCTGTTCTGATTTCAAAACAGCAATGGTATGAAATGCAGGCACTTGCAGACGGTGCAGGTGAAGGTGCACCGAATATAGATTCTGTTTTTGCCGATGACGATGATTTCGCAGGTGCGGAGGATGATTTTGAATAATATGAACGGATTTTTACCCGTTACAAAAGAAGATATGACCGCAAGGGGATGGGAGCAGGCTGATTTTGTTTATGTCAGCGGCGATGCATATGTTGACCATCCCGCTTTCGGTGCGGCTATTATTACAAGAGTGCTTGAAAATGCAGGCTTTAAAGTTGCTTTTCTTGCACAGCCCGACTGGAAAAGCACAAAGGATTTTCAGCGTTTCGGCAGACCCAGACTCGGCTTTCTCGTCAGCAGCGGCAACATTGATTCAATGGTCGCTCACTATACAGCTGCAAAGAAAAAAAGAAGCTCTGATTATTACAGCCCGGGTGGAAAATTCGGTTTAAGACCCGACAGAGCCGTAATAGTCTATTGCAACAAAATAAGAGAGATTTACGGTGATGTTCCCATTATTATCGGCGGTCTTGAAGCATCGCTCCGTCGGTTTGCTCATTATGATTACTGGGATGATAAAATCCGCCGCTCGATTCTTCTTGATGCTCAGGCGGATCTGCTTTCCTTCGGTATGGGTGAGCGTTCAATGCTTGAGATTGCTCAGAGACTCGATGCAGGTGAAAGCATATCCGATATCCGTGATATAAGAGGTACCTGCTACAGCGTTGATGTGCGTGAAACACCTTATTACGGAACGGAATGTCCGTCGTTTGAAAATGTCTGTAATTCAAAAAAAGAATATGCCGTTTCATGCCGTATCCAGCAGGATGAACAGGATTTTTTCAGAGGAAAAGCTGTAAGACAGCGCCACGGAAACAGAATGCTCGTTCAGAATCAGCCTGCAATTCCTCTTTCGCAGGAGGAACTGGATGCTGTTTATGCTCTTCCGTTTATGAGAACATATCACCCGATGTATGAAGCGGAAGGCGGAGTACCCGGAATCGAGGAAGTGCGTTTTTCAATAGCCCATAACAGAGGCTGCTTCGGAGGATGCAACTTCTGTTCTCTCGCTTTTCATCAGGGAAGATATATAACAACAAGAAGCAAAAAATCAATCGTTAATGAAGCAAAATTATTAACTGAACTTCCCGATTTCAAAGGCTATATTCATGATATCGGAGGACCGACCGCCAACTTCCGCCGTCCTTCATGTGACGGTCAGGAAAAGAGGGGACTCTGCAAGGGGAAAAAATGCCTTGCACCCACGGTATGTCCCAATCTGAAATCAAATCACGAAGAATATCTTGATATATTGAGAACGGTTCGTTCTCTGCCGAAAATAAAAAAGGTTTTTATCCGCTCGGGCATAAGATATGATTATATGCTTGCCGATAAAAACGATGCTTTTTTCAGAGAGCTTGTGGCTCATCATGTCAGCGGACAGCTTAAGGTTGCTCCTGAGCATTGCTCTGCGGCGGTGCTTGATAAGATGGGAAAGCCTCATATCGAAGCATATGTTGAGTTCTCGAAAAGATATTTTAAATACAGCAAAAAAGAAGGCAAGGAGCAATATCTTGTTCCTTATCTCATGTCGTCGCATCCGGGAAGCACAATGAAGGATGCGGTTGAGCTTGCTCTTTTTCTCAAAAAAATCGGCATAAGACCCGAGCAGGTGCAGGATTTCTATCCCACACCGGGTACGGTTTCAACCTGTATGTTTTACACAGGTCTTGATCCGTATACCATGCAGGAGGTCTATGTTGCAAAAGATCCTCACGAAAAAGCAATGCAGAGGGCTTTGCTTCAGTATTTCAATCCGAAGAATGCGGATCTTGTCCGTGAAGCGTTGAAAAAAGCAGGCAGACACGACCTTATCGGTTACGGTGATAAATGCCTTATTACGCCGAAAAAACAGTCTGCACCTGCAAATAAAGTAAGGAGCAAAGGGAAATATGGGAAAAATATTAAAAAATAAGAAGCTTGTATATCTTATAATTGTTCTCATCATATCTGTTGTTTCTGCAGTTTTTGGTCTGGATAATTATGATAAATTATTTGACGGCGAGCCGTTTGTCGGTACTCAGGTGAATGATATTGAGCCTGTCGATTATCTCAGCGTGCATTATGTCGATGTCGGTCAGGGCGATTGCTCGCTTATAGTCTGCGACGGTAAAACCATGCTTATTGATGCGGGCGAAAACGGTAACGAAACCAAGGTTCTCGATTATCTTCGCAAGCAAAATATAGATAAGCTCGATTATATCATCGCTTCCCATCAGCATTCCGACCATATCGGCGGATTACCCGAGGTGCTTGATGAGATAGGTGCGGCTAATATTATCATGCCCAGGCTTACAAAAGATCAGACACCTACCAACAGCACTTACAAAGCATTTCTCAATTCAGTAAAGAATTCAGGAGCAAAAGTGATTGCATCAGAGGTTGGTGCAAAATACACTCTCGGAAGTGCTGAATTTGAAATTCTCGGTCCTGTAACAAATGATGCCGAAGATCTTAACAACATGTCGGTTATGGTGAAACTTACTTACGGTGAAAAAACATTTCTTTTTACCGGCGATGCCGAAAAAGAGGAGGAGCGTGAAATTCTTGCAACGGGTGCAGATCTTGACTGCGATGTGCTCAAGGTCGGTCATCACGGCTCGGGTACATCTTCGTCAACAGATTTTCTTAAAGCGGTTACTCCCGAAATCTGCGTGATTCAGGTCGGTGCAGGTAACGATTACGGTCATCCTCACGAGAATATTGTTGAGCGTCTTGCAAAATATGCAGATGAGATTTACCGCAATGATATCTGCGGAGATATCGTTATTTTGTGCGACGGAAAAACATTCAATGTTGTTTATGATAATCAATGACGGAGTGTGATTAAGTGAAAAGACTCCCCGAACACGAAGAGACCGAAGAAAAGCAGGCGTATTATGATTATTTAAACCGATGGAACAGAAATCATAAGATACACCATATTATAATTCTGTTAGCCGTTATTTTGCTTTTGGGTTTGTTGGTGTGTTGGTTTAAGGAGTCAGGATTATTATGGCAATTGATTTGATGACGAAAACCATGAGGTGAAAGCTATGTTTTACAGCATTGACAGAATCGAAGAAGAGGTTGCGGTCTGTATAGGCGATGATGAAGAGATTCTTCTTCTTTCTACCGATAACATTATCGGAAGTTATTCCGAAGGCAGTATAATCAGAGAAACAGAAAATGATTATTATGCTGTTGACGAAGAAGAGGAAGAAAGACGCAGAATGAACAATATGGCTTCATCTTCATCATCAGGACCCGTTCCCGTTGAAGTCATGACTCCTGAAAGAATTGCGGAACTTCTCGGCTCAGCCCCCAATTCAAACAGAGGCGCATACTATAATGCCCCCGTTTCTCAGGGACAACCCGTATTTGATATAAATGCTATGACAGGCGAAGAATCAGCGGCTGCTATCAAAGCGGCAATTATGATGAGTCAGCTTTCACACTCATATTCAGACCCGCTTATCAGAAAGTATACAGAAGAACCCGTTACATTCTCACCCGTTTCAAAGATGAACCCTGAAGACGGTGTCACAGGTGCACAGATTCTTGAAGCAACGGATTCAATGCTTT
>JAZOVN010000238.1:0-19885 GCA_045658725.1 Acutalibacteraceae bacterium | reverse complement strand
CAACAGAACCTGTGCATACACAGATCCCATCGATGTTGGCGATTCAACAGAAGCTCTCAACAAGGTTATCAAGATGGTTGACGAAAACTCAGACCTCAGCTCAGTTGTTGGTGGCTTCCTCGGTATCGGCACAAAGAAGGGTAATTTCCCCAAGGATAAGCCCGATGAAGACTATCAGCTCAAGGCAACAAGCCTCAAGGAAGCTGATCTCCAGAACTTCAGCTATGCAGACGGCGTTTACAGCTTCACTCTTGCAAACGCTGCTAACCCCAAGAAGACAGGCGCAACTTCATTCCACAGATTCACAAACGACTTCATCACTCACGAAGAAGTTGACACAAGCATCAAGGATACAGCAGGCAGCCTCATCAAGCTCAACAGCACAGATGTTAACTACACAAACATCAAGGTTAAAGTTAAGGTTGTAGACGGCAAGATTGCAGAAATCAACTATCAGTATGATTTCGCTGCAACTCTTCAGGTTAAGATCCTTGTTGGTAATGTTAACGGTGACGGCGCTGCAAGAACAACAGGTGCATTCACAAACATCAAGTATTAATCTTTGATACAAATAAACTTCCCCTCTGCTTCGCGGCAGAGGGGATTTCTTTTTGACTGAAAATATCTGTATAAAGAAAAAGCCGAGGCCTGAAGCCTCGGATTTTTCTCGTATAAAACGGGGGGGACAAAAGATGGTAGTAATCTAAGTGAATAATTATTTCTCTGCCTGCTTGGAATATTTGAGAGTATAAACAATTCTCATTATCCATGCTTCGGCAGGGTTGATAGCCTTTGACTTGCCGAACACCTTTGAGGTGAGCAAGGTAAGGCTGCTTTTGCTCATAATCATGTCAACTGCCTGTGCATCGCCTTCGTTGGCACCGCAGCAAAGAGCACCCATATCCTTGATGAGCACGGCATTTTTGCCTTTGATTTTCTTTGCAGCGTATTCGGGAGCTTTTGCACATTTAACGGTAGGACCGCAGATCTGAGCAAAGTCATCAAGAAGGGGCTTCATTGTTTTTCCGAGTCTGGAAACAGCAACAACCTCGCTTGATGCGTTATGAATTATATTGTTGAATTTGGGGCAAGCAAGATATACTTCTCTGTGTGCCTGAGCCACATCTGAAAGAACATAATTGGTTGCACCGCTGTTGAGATCCATTGATGCTTCAGAGCCGTCTGCTTCGGTGAAAATGATTTCGCCGCTTTCTCTGTTGCATGTACTATTATACAGCATTGACTTATCAATTTCAACAGTTTTTTTAGATTTTGCAAACTTATCGGCGATTTCAGAACAGAAATCATCAAGATTGTCTGACTTTATTCCGAGCTTTGACTTTGCGTTTGCGAGAATATAATCTGCACAAACTGTTTCAAGTGAGCTTGCAACCTCGAAAGCTTCTTCGCTGTCTTTGCCGAAGCAAAGTGCACCGTGATGAGCCATGATAACAGCCTTTGAAGGGCCGAGCTTAAGTGCGTTTGTTACGCCCTTTTTGAGCTTCTTTGTGCCGGGAAGACCGTAGCCGCCAAGGTGGATAACGCTGCCGATGAGGTTTGCTGCTTCGCCCGTTACCTTTTCAATGCCGTTTGAAAGAGCACTTACCGCAGATGCAACCTTCTGGTGAGTATGGATAACAAAATTTGCATCGGAGAACTGCTTGTAAACCTCGGCATGAATACCTTTTTCTGATGAAGGCTTAACATTGCCGCCCCATTCGAGAGTGTTGATTGCAACCTCAACAATATCGTCGGGAGTAAGACCGATATAGGGCTTGCCGCTGGGAGTTATAACAAAGGTTTTATCGTCAACACGGCAGCTGACATTGCCCCATGTTCTTGCAATAAGACCTTTTTCAACAAGTCTTTCGCCTGCTTCAATAACAAGCTTTTTTGCGGTTAAAACATCCATGATAGTTTTCCTTTCATAATGAAAAGTGAAAAATGAATAATGAAAAATTAAGGGTCGGGAATGTTTAATTCTTCATTATTAATTGTTCATTTGAAATACGGCGGGATATCGGGTATCCCGCCGTTGATTGTTTATAATTTATTTATCAAGGCAAACGATATTCTCAAATACCTTGTCAAATCTTGCAACTGCATCATCAATCATTTCTTCTGTGTAAGCAGCGCTGGTGTAGAGACGGCTGCCTGCAAGAGTTACAAGACCTTCTGCCATGTAAGCAGCACCCATGTGAGTCATTTCCTTCTTACGTGCTGATGTTGCATCAAGAACTGAAGGAATAGTCCAGGGCTTCTTCCAGTTGATGGAGAAGTTGAGGGTACCTACTGTTTCAAGATGGCAGATTGAACCCTGATTGAATGCTACGAAGGGAAGGTTTCTCTTCTTGATGATTTCCTGAAGACCTGCTGTGAGTCTGTCACCCATGAGAGCTGCCTTGTAGCAAGCGTCTGCCTTTTCCATTTCTTCGAGCATTGTGTAACCTGCAACACAGCTGAGGGGGTTAGCTGACATTGTACCGCCGCAGAATGCCTTCTTGATCTTCTTGCCTGTATCGTCAAGACCTGCACCGAGGTGCTTCATGTATTCCTTCTTACCGCCGAGACCGCCTGCACCGGGATATCCGCCTGCCATAACCTTACCGAATACTGTGAGGTCAGGTGAAACGCCGAAGTAACCCTGAGCACCGCTCATGCTTACGCGGAATGCTGTAACAACTTCGTCGAAGATAAGGAGTGCGCCGTATTTGCGGCAAAGAGCTTCAACACCCTTGCAGAAGTTCTTGTCAACGGGTCTTGTACCGCTTTCGGGACCAACGGGCTCAAGCATAACAGCAGCTGTGCCGCCCTTGAGTCTGTTTGCCTTGAGCTTTCTTTCAAGGTCATTGAGGTCGCCGGGGAAGAATTCTTCTGTATCCTTGAAGCAGAACAGGGGAACACCTGTTGCCTGTGTGAACTTTGAGCCGGGAACACGGATGCCGTAGCCGAGCTGATCTGACCAGCCGTGGTAAGCGCCGCCCATTTTAAGAATCTTCTTCTTGCCTGTTGCAAGACGGGCAACACGGATAGCTGTCATACAAGCTTCAGTACCTGAACCGAGCATACGGAACATATCAACCGAAGGAATAAGCTCGGAAATCTTCTTGCCGAGTTTGTATTCATATTCGTGGAAAAGACCTGTTGAAGGTCCGCAGGTATTGAGAAGCTCAATAACCTTTTCACGAACTGCGGGAGGATTGCTGCCGAGAACGGTGGGACCGCCTGCCTGAAGGAAGTCATAATATTTGTTGCCGTCGATATCATAAAGATATGCACCCTCAGCCTTTGTGAAAACGAGGGGGAACGGATAGTTGAAAGCAAGGTTGTGCTGAACGCCGCCGGGAATGGCCTGCTTTGCTTCTTCGATCATAACCTTTGACTTTGCACACTTTGCATCAAAATAATCTGCTTCATAAGCCTTGAGAGCCTCGGGGCTGATTGAATAAATAGGCTTTTTGATAAGTTCGTCAAGCTGCTTCTGAACAGCCTGCGCATCGGGATAATTGATAATACCGTGGTTTGACATTTCAGAATCCTCCTTAAAAAGAATATATTGTTACTTTTAGATTATATCATGGTAAAATTAATTAATCAAGTAGATGTTTCCATGCATTTGTGTTATTTTGTAACATTTAACACTTTGTTCATTACTCCAGACCAAGTTTCTTTGCCATCTCAGCGGTTTTAAGTTCAAGAAGCTTAGAAACGCCCTTTTCCTGCATGGTTACACCGTAAAGCATATCCGCTTCATCCATTGTGCCTCGTCTGTGGGTGATGAGGATGAACTGGGTGTTGCCCGTCATTTCTCTTACATATGAAGCGTAACGGCTGACATTGACATCGTCAAGAGCAGCCTCAACCTCGTCGAAGATACAGAAGGGAGCGGGGGTAACTTTAAGAATTGCAAAAAGAAGTGCAATTGCGGCAAGACCCTTTTCACCGCCCGAAAGAAGGTCGATATTCTGAACATTCTTTCCGGGGGGCTGAACCCTGATGTTGATGTTGCATTCAAGAACATCCTGCGGGTCATCAAGCACAAGCTCCGCACGGCCGCCATCGAAAAGCTCCTTGAAGGTTTCGGTGAAATTATTATTGATTCGTCTGAACTGCTCTCTGAAACGCTCAGCCATTTTGCCCGTCAGCTCTTCGATAAGCTTTATAAGCTCTTCGCGGGATTTTTCGATATCTCCGATCTGAACACTCATGTATTCATATCTTTCGGAAACTTCTTTATATTCTTCAACCGCACCGACATTGACGCTGCCGAGTGCACGGATTTTATTTTTGATTTCCTGAAGAGTACGCTGAGCCTTTGGAATATCGTCAAGCACGATATTCATATCCGCTGCTTCACGGAGCGAAAGCTGATATTCGTCATAAAGCTTGTTCTGTGCCGTTTCAAGCTCTCTCTGCATTGAATCACGGCGTTCTTCAAGCCTTGCAAGCTCGCCGCTGAGTTTTTCTCTTTCAGAGGTCATTTCTCTCTCTTTGCTTCTCAGCGATGTGCTCTTTGCTTCGCCCTGAGTTCTTTTTTCGCGAAGCTCTTCTATTTTTTCGTTTGTCTTTACCGAATTTTCACGAAGGCTTGCCGCCTTTGCCTGCATTCCGGCAATATTGGCAAGGATGTTTTCGTTTTCCTGCTTGATCTGTGCGATTTCTTCATTCAGCATGTCCGCACGGCGGCTGAAATTCTCTTTTCGCTCGATGCAGCCTGCAACGGTTTCGTTATTCGCTTCAATATCCTTATGAAGTGCAACAATTTCGAGATTGAGTGCATTCTGAATTTCCGCTGACTTTTCACGAAGCTTTTCGAGCGATTCACGCTCTGCATTAAGCTCGCCGAGCTGAGCGTTGAGTTTTTCGCTCTCTGCTGTAACAGCGGCAATTTCTTCCTCTGCCTTCTTTTCGGTTTTTTCAGAGTCAAAAATTCTTGCCCTTGCCCTCTCTTTTTCGGCTTCAAGCTCATCAATATGACCCTTTGCGGCGGAATATCTGTCTTTGACAAGATTCAGCGCACTTTCGGCTCTGATGATATCTTCCTGAGTCTTTATAAGCTCTGCCTCACTTGCATCAAGCTCTGCCTGAACAAGCGCAAGCTCTTCCGAAACGGTTTTGAAGGATGCCTGCTTTTCATCAAGCTGTTTTTCAAGCACGGCAACCTTTTCTTTAAGGCTTTCGATTTCGGTTGCTCTGCTGAGGAAACCTGCTCCCGAGCCTCTCGAACCGCCCGTCATCGAACCGCCTGCGTTGAGCACCTGACCGTCAAGGGTAACAATCTTGAAACGGTAGGAATATTTCTTCGCCATATCAATGCCGTTATCGATATTGTCAACAACGGCTGTTCTGCCGAGAAGCGAGCCGATGATTTCGGAATATTTGCCGTCATATTCGAGCAGTTTATCCGCCATATCAACAAAGCCTTCGCAATTTTCGAGACCCTTTTCGGTGAACGGTCTTGATTTTACCGAAGTCAGAGGCAGGAAGGTTGCTCTGCCCGCTCTGTTATCTTTAAGAAAATTAATCGCTCTTTTTGCGGTGTTTTCGTCATCGGTAACAACATTCTGAATTGCCGCACCGAGAGCAGTTTCAACCGCAACTGCGTATTCCGAAGGCGTTGAAATAAGCTGTGAAAGGGTTCCGTGAATTCCTCTGAGAGCACCTCTTTTTGCTTCTTTGATAACCTTCTGAACACTGCCTGCATAGCCGTCAAGATTCTTTTCAAGGTCATCGAGCATTTTGATTCTTGCATTTTTCTGATAAATGTCAAGATTGATATTTTCAAGCTCCTTACGCATCTTTTCAACCTTATCGGATCTTGTACCGATAATCATGCGGTAGCCTTCAAGCGAATTTTCATGCTCTGCCGCCTCTGCGTTAAGACGGTCAAGCTCCTTCTGAGCCGCCGCTTTTTCGTTTTCGAGAGCATCAATTATTCCGCCTCTTGTTTCGATAACCTCATCTATGTTTGCGATTCTTGCCGTAAGCTCGTGCTTTGCGGATTCTGCGGTTGATTTTTCAACACGCATATCTGCAAGATGAAGAGCTGCGGCAGTTATCTTTTCGTTGATTTCTCTTGATTTATCGCTGTTTTCGCTGTTCTGACCCATAAGCTCGCCGAGCTTGCGGATTTCAGCCTCGAGAGCAGCTTTTTTCTCTGCGGCAAGAGCCTCTTTTTCGGCTGTATCCTTCTGTGCCGCTTCAATCTGTGCGTCAATCTCTGCCTTTGAGCTTTCGCTGTCGCCCATGTCGCCTGTGATACGCTCGATTGTCTGCTCATTATGTTCAATCGTGTTTTTCTCAACGGCAATTTTACCGTCGATAACAGCGGCTTCCTCTTCGCCTTCCGAAATGCTCTGACGCAGACGCTCGATTTCAAGAGTCATTTCCTGACCCTCTTTGATTGCCTGCTCAATCTGCTCAATAAGCTCTACAAGCTCTGTTTCCGTCTGCTCATACTGAGATGCGGCAACGGAAAGCTTATGCTCCTGCTCACGCAGACCGTTCTTTGATTTTTCTATTGTGTGAAGCCACAGACCGATTTCAAGAGTTTTCTTTTCATCTGCAAGGGCAAGGAATTTGAGAGCTTTTTCGCTCTGTGTTTTAAGGGGACCTATTCTGCCCTCAAGCTCTGCAAGAATATCACGCAGACGAACAAGATTTTCTTCTGCCTGATCGAGTCTGCGGTTTGCATCTGCCCTTCTGTAACGGAAAGCCGAAATACCTGCCGCCTCTTCGAGCATATCTCTTCTCTGAGTTGAACGGGCGGAAACAAGGTCTGCAATTCTGCCCTGACCGACCATTGAATAACCGTCACGACCGAGACCCGTATCCATGAAAAGCTCATGAATATCTCTCAGACGGCATACCTCACCGTTGATTTTGTATTCGCTTTCACCCGAACGGTAATATCGGCGGGTTACGGCAACATCGTCTTTATCATAGTTGTTGAGACCTCTGTCGGAGTTGTCAAGACGCAGAGTTACTTCAGCATAGCCGAGAGGCTTTCTCTGACTTGTGCCGCCAAAGATAACATCCTCCATCTTTGCACCGCGGAGAGTTTTCGTTGACTGCTCACCGAGAACCCAGCGCACGGCGTCGGAGATATTACTCTTACCCGAACCGTTGGGACCGACAACCGCCGTTATGCCTTTTCCGAATTCGAGCACAGTCTTATCGGGAAAGGATTTGAAGCCCTGCATTTCAAGTGCTTTTAATATCATTTAATCACCTTAACCTCGTATTTCGAAAGACCCTCCATACCTTTTACGGTACAGTTATAGCCTTTTTCAAGAAGTTGCGTAAGATTTTGTTTCTTCTGTCCTGTCATTTTTGAAATTTCTTTCGGCGAAACAAACAGCGTATAGCTGCCTTTGCCGAGTTTTTCAAGCTCTCCGAGCGCATAATTAAAATAAATTCTGCCCTCGCAAAGCTCACGGAGCGCAGGATGATACGCACCGCCCGCAAAACTGCCTTCAACATCGCCGCCCGAATGCAGACCGACTCTGATAACCTTTATTCCCGCATTCTCAAACATGGGGATAAGCTTTGCACAAAGCTCAACAGTTTCGGGAATGCCTTTCGGAACAAATTCACCCGTCTGCATAAGCGTATGAAGTCTTGTCCCTTCTATGACAACGGTGGGATAAATTCTCACCGTATCGGGTGCAAGTGCAACAATTTTTTCTGCGGTTTCAATACTGTCGGCATCCTCGGAGCCGTAAAGCCCCGTCATCATCTGAAGCCCGACCTCAAAGCCGTATTCTTTTAAAAGAACGCATGCATCGCACACCTGCTTTGCGGTGTGTCCTCTTTCGTTGAGCATGAGCACTCTGTCATCAAGACTCTGTGCACCCAGTTCAACCGAAGTTACTCCGTATTTTTTAAGAATTTCACAGATTTCACGGCTGATGCCGTCAGGTCTGGTTGAAATTCTTATTCCTTTGAAAATTCCTTTTTGTATGTACTCATAAGCCGCTTCAAGAAGAGAAATCATATATGAATTCTCAATCATAGTGAAGCTTCCGCCGAAAAATGCAATTTCGCCTCCGCAAGCCTCACTCTGCGTAAGCGAAGCAATTGCGGTCTGTGCCGCAGAATGGACATCATCGGCTGTTATATCTTTTTGGCTGCCCGAAATACTCCGCTGATTGCAGAATGAACACATATGCGGACATCCCTTGTGCACAACAAAAAGAGCAATGTTTATGTGTTTCATTTTATCCCCATAAGCTCAAGTGCTTCTCTTGCGGCATGCTGTTCGGCAAGCTTTTTGCTTTTGCCCGTACCTCTGCCGATAACATTGCTGTTAAGATGCACTTCAACCGAGAAAATCTTTGCATGGTCGGGTCCGCTTGCATCGGTGAGAACATATTCGATATGTTCCTCACGGTTACGCTGAATAACCTCCTGCAAAGTGGTTTTATAGTCCTTCGCTTCGTCAAGCACATCGTGACGCGGAATAAATCTGAGCACGATTTTGCTTGCCTCTTCAAGTCCTCCGTCAAGAAAAACCGCTGCAAGCACCGCCTCAAAGGCATCTGCAAGAATTGAGGGTCTTTCACTTCCGCCCGTTCTTGCTTCGCCCTTGCCGAGCCTGAGAGCAGAACCTATGCCAAGCTCCTTTGCAAAAACGCAGAGTGCTTTTTCACAGACTCTTGCCGCTCTGTGCTTTGTCAGCTCGCCCTCGGGTGAATCGTAATTCTCATAAAAATACTTTGCCGAAATAAATCCGAGAATCGAATCACCGAGGAATTCAAGTCTTTCGTTGCAGACGGTGCCGTCATTCTGCTCATTCGCATATGAAGAATGGGTCAGAGCGGTTTCGAGCAGCGAAATATCCCTGAATCTGTAGCCGAGATTCTTTTGGAGAAGAATCAGATTATTGTTCATTTTATTTCACCTTGTTATTCTTCAATCAAATCCGCAAGCGAAGAAAGCGAAACCTCTCCGCTTATTTCTTCGCCGAATCGGGAATCAAACTCATTTTCAAGAGCCTCAACAAGCTCATGAAGCTCAATTTCATCGCCGACAAGCTCACCAAGCAGAGTTTCTCCGCTGACGGCTGACTCATCGCATCCGAGCTCTTCGCAAATAAAAGAAATCAGATTTTCAAGCATAAAAACATTCCTTTCACTAACTGTTTTAATGAATAATGAAGAGTGAAAAATTAAGGGTCTGCGACGCTTTTTATATTCGGGTGTGGGCATCGCCCACCCAAAATTATTAATTATTCATTGATTTACAGGAACCGTTTATTTATCAAGCTGATTTTTGAGTTCATTCAGACCTCGCTCTGCAAGAGCTTCGTATCTGAGCTTTTTATCCCTGATTTTTTCATCAAGCGGCGGCAGAAGTCCGAATGACGCTCCCATGGGCTGGAAATTCTTAACGCTTTCATCGCTGATGTAGCGTGCAAGAGCACCCGTCATGGTAAGCTCGGAGGGAAGAAAAACTTCTTTTCCGAGAATTCTGTTTGCCGCATTTATTCCTGCCAGAATACCCGATGCCGCAGACTCCATATAACCTTCGACACCTGTTATCTGACCTGCAAAATATAAGCCTTCCTTTTCTCTGAAACCGAAATCGCTTCCGAGAAGACGGGGAGAATCAATGAAGGTGTTGCGGTGCATAACACCGTAACGCACAAACTCCGCATTCGCAAGAGCGGGAATCATTGAAAAAACTCTTTCCTGCTCACCGAATTTCAGGTTGGTCTGAAAACCGACAAGATTATACATAGTGCCTGCCGTGTTTTCTTTGCGGAGCTGAAGATTTGCCCACGGTCTGTGTCCCGTGTGAGGGTCACGCAGACCCGAGGGCTTCATCGGTCCGAAACGGATTGTGTCGTGACCTCTTGATGCCATAACCTCAATCGGCATGCATCCTTCATAAACACCCTTGCGTTTATCAAATTCATGGGTCGGAGCACTTTCCGCATTTATAAGTGCCTCATAAAAAGCCTCATATTCCTCTTTGTTCATCGGGCAGTTGATATAATCATCGGGGTCGCCTCTGTCATATCTTGACTGCATGAAGGCTCTTTCAAGGTCGATGCTTTCAGCCGTAACAATGGGAGCTGCCGCATCGAAAAAGCTGAGGTTGCCGCCGCAAAGCTCCTTGATTTTTTCCGATATTCCTTCCGATGCAAGAGGTCCTGCGGCGATAATAACAACGCCGTCGGGAATTTCCGTTACCTCTTCACGGATGAGGGTTATTTCTTTTCTTGAAAGTATTTTTTCGGTAACGAGTGCGGAGAATTTATCTCTGTCAACCGCAAGTGCACCGCCTGCAGGCACAGCCGTTGCCTTTGCACACTCAACGCAGAGTGAACCCATAAGCTCCATTTCCGCCTTGAGCATTCCTGCCGCACAGCCGAGGCGCATTGCCTTGAATGAATTGGAGCAGACAAGCTCTGCAAGACCTTCACCCGAATGGGCAGGGGAAAATTTCACGGGCTTCATTTCATAAAGCTCAACTTCAATTCCTCTGTTTGCAAGCTGCCACGCAGCCTCAACACCTGCAAAGCCTCCGCCGATTATTTTAACCTTATTCATTATTCTTTTTCTTTCCGGAAACCGCTTTTTCATAGCCGCATCCTTCTGTCATACAAACAAGCTTTCCTGTTTTCTTCTTGAAAAGGGATTTGCCGCAATCGGGGCAAGCCTCGCCTGCAGGTGCATCCCAGCTCATAAAATTACACTTGGGCCAGTTGCCGCAACCATAGAAAACATGGCCCTTCTTTGACTTTCTTTCGATAATCTCACCGCCGCAAACGGGACATTTTGCACCCGTGTTAACGATAAGCGGCTTTGCATTCTTGCATTCGGGATAACCGGGGCATGCAAGGAATCTTCCGTATCTGCCGGTTTTGATTACCATAAGTCTGCCGCACTTGTCGCAGGGGATATCGGTTGTATCCTCTTCAAGCTGGATTTTGACATTCTTCATTTCAACCTTTGCTTTGTCAAGAGTCTTTTCAAAGTCGGTATAGAATTCGTCAAGCATCTTAACATAGTCAACCTCGCCACCGCCGACACGGTCAAGATTTGTTTCCATTGAAGCGGTGAACTTTGTGTTGACTATCTTGGGGAATTTATCCTTGAGAAGACCTGTTGTTGCACAGCCAAGCTCTGTGGGCACAAGCTGCTTTGCCTTTCTCTGAACATAACCTCTTCTGATAATGGTTGAAAGGATTGTTGCGTAGGTACTGGGTCTGCCGACACCGTTTTCTCCAAGCTCTTTGATGAGTGAAGCTTCGGTGTAGCGTGCGGGAGGCTGAGTGAAATGCTGATTTGAATTCAGCTCACGGAGCTTGAGCTTTTCTTCTGCCTTGAATTCGGGAAGAACGCCCTTTTCGGCATCCTCTTCGGGAAGCTCATAAAGCTTTGTGAAGCCGTCAAACTTAACGGAATAGCCTGCCGCTGTGAAAATGCAGAATTCGTTTGAGTTATCATCTTTTGATGCAAGGATTTCTGCCTTCACAGTGTTCTGAACACAGCTTGCCATAAGGCTTGCCATGAATCTCTTCCAGATAAGATTATAAAGCTTATACTGGTCTGAGGTAAGAGAGCCTTTGACGGATTCGGGAGTCATCGAGGGTGCTGAAGGTCTGATTGCTTCGTGACCGTCCTGGGCATTTGCTCTTGATTTATAATATACGGGTTTTTCGGGAATATATTCTTTTCCGAAGGTATTTGTTATATAATCTGCCGCTGCCGCTCTTGCTTCTTCCGAAATTCTGAGCGAGTCAGTTCTCATGTAGGTGATAAGACCAGTCATGCCGACGCCCTTGATGTTAACACCTTCGTAAAGCTCCTGAGCCGCCTTCATTGTTCTTTCGGCCTGGAATCCGAGCTTTCTTGAAGCTTCCTGCTGAAGGGTTGAGGTTATGAACGGAGGAGCGGGATTCTTTTTTCTTGTGCCCTTCTTGACTGATTTAACGGAATATTCTGCACCGTCAAGGCGGTCAAGATATTTCTTTGCTTCAGCTTCGTTTGCAATCTTGATTTTTCCGTTTTCATCGGAATAGAGGGTTGCAGTAAAGGTTCTTCTCTGCGAGGTTGCAAGCTTTGCATCGATAATCCAGTATTCTTCGGGATTAAAGGCATTGATTTCATCTTCACGGTCAACGATAAGACGGACCGCAACGCTCTGAACTCTGCCTGCGGAAAGACCTCTTCTGATTTTCTGAGAAACAAACGGGCTGAGTCTGTAGCCTACAAGTCTGTCAAGAATTCTTCTTGCCTGCTGAGCATTAACGAGGCCAAGATTAACCTTCTTGGGATTAGCCATACCGTTTGCGATACCCGTTTTGGTGATTTCATTGAAAGTAACGCGGTTTTCTTTGTTAAGGTCAAGACCGAGAACGGTTGCAAGATGCCATGAAATTGCTTCTCCTTCGCGGTCAGGGTCGGCTGCGAGATAAACTGCTTCGCTCTCGTCAACCATGCTCTTGAGCTCTTTTACAAGCTTTTCCTTTCCCTTGATAAGTGCATATTTCGGAGCAAAATTATTCTTGACATCAACGCTGAGCTTTGCTGCGGGAAGGTCTCTTACATGACCCTTTGAAGCGATGACTTCATAATCCTTTCCGAGATATTTTTTTATGGTATTAGCCTTTGCCGGGGACTCAACTATAATAAGCTTGGACATAGGTTTTTTCTCCCTGTTTATATATAAAATTATTATTTTAATCTGTAATTCTTTCCGCCGTCAATTTCGATATAATCATCCATCTGCAGCTGCATGAGCAGAGATATTACCTTTGAAAGCGGAAAGCCCGTTGCGGCACTGATTTCATCGGGATGAAGAGATTCTTCACCGAAAAGAGCGTAAACCGCCGCACATTCGGAATCAAGACCATCTGTGCTCTGTTTTTTTATTTCGTGTGCTTTTTCCTTTTTTTCGGTTTTTTCAACAACAATCGGTGCATCGGAAATGAGGTCAAGATCAAGTCGGTCAGGATAAATCACCGCATATGCGGCAAGTATATCCCTTGCTCCCGAAACCGCCTTTGCTCCGTCACGGATAAGTGCATTCGCACCGTTATAAGCCGTTGTGAGAATACTGCCCGGGATTGCATAAACATCTCTTGCCTGCTCTGCCGCCCGTTTTGCCGTTATCAGCGAACCGCTTTTTTCTCCCGCTTCAACCACAAGAACTCCGTGACTCATGCCCGAAATTATTCTGTTTCTTTCGGGGAAGGTGTATCTTGTTGCAGTCTTCATCGGCGGATATTCCGTCACAACCGCACCGTTTCTGCTGATTTCACGGCGGAGTGCCTCGTTTTCTCTGAGATAATCCGTTCCAAGTCCGCAGCCGAGAACACAGACCGTTTTGCCTTTGGCATTGAGTGCACCCTCGTGAGCAGAGCTGTCAATTCCGAGTGCACCGCCGCTTACAACAACTGCACCTGCACAAGCAAGGTCGGAGCTGATTTTGCGTGCGATTGCTATGCTTTCATAGCAGGGCTTGCGTGTTCCGACAACGCCGATTATGACCTTTCCCCTCAGACAGCTTATATCGCCGTCAACATAAAGAACAAGCGGCATATCAACAAGCTTCCGCAGACCTGCGGGATAAATTCTGCTGTCGGGAGTGACAATCTGCCAGCCGTATTTGCGGCAGGTTTCAACTATCTTTTCGGCATCGGTCATACGGGTTTCGCTGAGCTTTTCAAACTGCCTTTTGCTGAAAATTCCTGCTGACATTCTTTCGGTTTCCGACGCTTCAAAAAGCTTCTTCGGGTCGGGGAATGCCGTTAAAATTTCATCATTTCTCGTTCCCGTACCGAGTACAAGTGAGAGCCAGACCCAGTATTTCTCGTTGTTCATCGTTTCAGCTCCCATGCAAGGATTGCCGCCGCCGCAGATGCATTGAAGGATTCTGCTCTGCCGCTCATCGGAATGGTGACCTGCTCGCTGCATTCTGAGATAACCTCTTCCGAAAGACCCGAACCCTCGTTACCTACACAGCAGATAACGCCGCCGCTCATATCAACGGTTCTGATATCGGTTGCCGTGTTTCTGGGTACGGAAGCGAGAGTTTTCATTCCGAGCGAATTTGCTTTTGCGACGGTTTCTTCAAGATTCTGCACAGAAATGACATTCATTCTTAAAAGAGAACCCATTGAAGCTCTCAATGCCTTGGGATTATAAACATCGCATCCGCCGCTGACAATCAGACCGTCAAGCCCGAGTGCCTCGGCACTTCTGCAGACCGCACCGAGATTTGAGGGATCCTGCAGATTTTCAAGTGCAAGATATTTTCCCTGAGGATTAACCGAATCCTCATCTGCGGAATTTTTCATTTTGCAGATGCAGAAAACGCCCTGCGGATTTTCGGTATCGGAAAGCTTCTGAGAAACCTCAACTCCTATTTCACAGCATATGCCGCTTTTTTCGATTATGACATCGGTATATTCTGCATATTTACGGAGTGCTTTTGAAGTGAAGAACGCCTGCTTTATTTCGATGCCCGTTTCAGCGGCATCAAAGCAGAGCCGTGCGCCTTCGAGAAAAAATTCCCCCGCTTCTCTTCGCAGCGAAGCACTTTCTCCAAGACGGACGGCATATTTGATTTTTTCGTTTGTTCTCGCGGTAATTTTCTCCATAATATTCTCACTATATTGTTTAAATATTTGATACCTTTATATATAGTAAAAACAAACAATCAGAGATGTAACGGAATGCCACATCTCTGATGAATGAATACTATGATCAGTTGAGAGCTGCCTTTGCCTTTTCGGTAAGAGCAGTGAATGCTGCGGGATCTGCAACAGCGATTTCAGCAAGCATCTTTCTGTTGAGATTGATGTCTGCCTTCTTGAGACCGTTGATGAATGTTGAGTAGTTCATGCCGTTCATCTTGCAAGCTGCTGAGATACGTGAAATCCAAAGACGGCGGAAGTCACGCTTCTTCTGCTTTCTGCCGATGTAAGCATAGTTACCGCTCTTCATAACAGCCTGCTTTGCTGTCTTGAAGAGTGTGCTCTTTGAGCCATAGTAGCCCTTAGCCATCTTGAGTACTGTATTTCTTCTCTTGCGAGTCATGAGTGCGCCTTTAATACGAGCCATTTTTTATATCCTCCGTTAATCTGTAGTTAAAGTCAAAGTTCCTGGATTATTTATAAGGAACAAGACGCTTGATCTGCTTGCAGTTTGTTACGTCAGCAACAGTTGTCTTGCGAAGATTTCTCTTACGCTTTGTGTTCTTCTTGTTGAGAATGTGTGACTTGTAAGCATGGGCGCGGATGGGCTTGCCGCCCTTTGAAATCTTGAAGCGCTTCTTTGCGCCGCTGTGAGTCTTAATCTTAGGCATGGTTATTTCCTCCTTAATAATATAAAACCTTTTTACTTTGAGCTTTTCGGAGCCAGGAACATCAGCATCTGTCTGCCTTCAAGCTTGGCAGGCTTTTCGATACTCGCACAGTCAGCCATAGCTTCTGCACAACGCTGCATGGTTGCAAGACCGAGGTCACTGTGAGCCATTTCGCGTCCTCTGAAACGGATTGAAACCTTAACCTTGTTACCCTGCGAGATAAACTTGCGGGCATGGTTGATTTTGGTGTCAAAATCGTGAGTATCAATGTTGAGAGAAAGTCTGATTTCTTTGATTTCGATGGTCTTCTGGTTTTTCTTTGCTTCTTTCTCTTTCTTTGCCTTTTCAAATCGGAACTTACCGTAGTCCATAATTTTGCATACGGGCGGCTTTGCTGCGGGAGCGATCTTGACAAGATCAAGATTTTTGCTTTCCGCAATCTTGAGAGCCTCTGCTGCGGACATGATGCCGAGCTGCTCACCGTCATTAGAAATAACTCTTATTTCTTTATCACGGATTTCCTCATTGATTTGCTGTTCTTTGCTGCTGATGTTAAAGCACCTCCAACATAAAATTAAAAGCGAGGCAGGAAATCTCCGCCTCGCTAATCAACGCTTTTCACGCACTTACAGTGCATAAATCCTTAAGCTATTGACCGACACGGGGCGTTTCCCGGAAGGTGAGAGCAAACCTGCTCTGCTTTATTGTGCAAGTTATTTTAATACATATCCCCTGATTTGTCAAGGGGTTTTTGCAATTTTTTATTTTATTTTTCCTGCAAGCATGAGTCCTGCCGAAACTGCAAGCCCTGCAACAAGGAAAAGTGAGGCAGTCAGACCGTTGAGAATATATCCGAGTGCCGTGCAATAAAGGGCGGCACAAAGTATAAACGCAATTGCGCTGAGCACAATCTGGAGAACTGCACCGAGCTTTTTCTTGGTTACGATATTGCAGGAAGCGGCAACCGCCTTGAGCATCGAAAATGCCGTTCCGTCGTGAACGATTCTTGAAGGAAGCTTATCGCTGACGGCATCTCTTCTTCTCTTGAAAAGTCTGCCTGCAACGGATGAAAGCACCTTGAAATTCTGCTGAGGCATACCGAAGCTCTCTGCAATAAGCTCTTCGGTAACATTAACATCGTTTGTACGCACAAGAATCTGAATACCGTTGCTTACAAGAAGCTTCAGATAGCCCTCAAGATTTTTGTCAACCGCATAGCTGACAACAAAAAGAGCCGCTATTTTGCCTGCAACGGCAAGATACATAACCTTTCTGCCGCTGTGGGAATATCTTTCTTCGAGTGCTTTTTCGGGCACCTCAATGTTGTGATGCACAAGAAGGTTTCTGTTGCCGAGAAGCACCTTCTGGTTGTGAATTCTCGCCGCAATTCCGAGCTTATCCTCATAAACAAGCTCTTTTACGGAAGGAAGCAAGTCCTGTCTGCCGTCAACAACCTGCTCAAAGCTTTCTCTGAGCGGTCCGCCCGATTTTATAATCATTGCCGCTGCATAGAGAAGCACATCGTCAATCCGGATATTCTTGAAATCCTTCATGCCGTGCATTGTGCAGCGTGAACGGTCAAAAATATCGGCAGAATCAAGCACAACAGCATTCGCCGAAGCTGTTTTTTCAGCCGCATCAAGGCTTGCAATCATCGTGCCGCTGATATTAAGTCCGTGGTTTGAGCTTCTTGCGATAAACGCAGGTATAAATGCAGAGAAAACAGGTGCACTCATGCAGAATGTGCCTGCAAATGCCGAAAACGCACTCATAACACTCTTTTCAAAAATTCCTGCAATTATTGCAACAACCGCTGCCGCACCGAAAGCAGCAGGCAGAAGAATCTGCATGAGCTTTCTGTCGGAAACATCGGTTTTTGAGTTTTTGACAAAATCCGAGGGGAAGGCAAGCTTTGAGGAATAGAGAAGCTCCGCATTGCCCATCATGAGTCCTCTGCCGAGTTCAAAAATCTCGGATTCGTTTTCAAACGGATGCACCGCATACATATTATGCTCATATTTATATGCACAGACCTCGAAGTTGCCGAGAATACGCTCTGCATCCATCTTGTCCGCAAGCTTTCCGATAAGCACGGCAATAACCGCCGCCGCAGAGAAAACCGCAGTTTCCGTTCCGTTGCCGCCAATAACAGCGGCAAGGGTATTCTGCAGAAGTGCAACAACCACGGAAAGACTGACAGCAGTTGATGAGGTTATTTTCTTTTTGGCAATCGCCGTAAGTCCGTCAACAAATTTTCCGCTGTCAAGTGCAACAGCCGCAATAAGAAGCACGGCATTGATAACGCACATTGCAGTTGATCCCTCAACAAACATCTGCGTTTCAATCGAAAGCTTTGATGCAATTGCGGGAATAAGATTGAGAATTATCATCACCAACGCAACACCGCCCACGCAAAGCAGGCTTGTTGTTGCCTTTTTGGCGGCATCGCTGAGCATTTTATGAACCGAAGCACGCTCCGCAGGTGAAGAATATTCATTTGCAACCGAAAGCTCTTCTTCCTGCTCAAGCTCAAGCTTCTTTTCTTTTTTCTTTTTTGCCTTTTCGGCTCTTGCCACATCCTCGGGAGGAGCTTCATAATCGCCCTCAAAATCCGAATCAAGGTCAATCGCTTCGATAAGCCTGAAATTCTTCGCTTTCTGCTTACGCTTTTCCCAAAGCTGAACCTCAACATCGCTCTCGTCTGACTGCTCGGGGCTCCAGTCGTCTTCGGTCTCAAAGCCCGTGAGCATTATCTGACCTTCAACATCATCGCTCATTTCAGCTTTCTTTTTTGAAGATGAACCGAGAGGATCCATGATTCTTGTTTTTTCGTCAACAATTTCCTTGGCATCCTCGGCAGCAAAAACCCTGGGCATCGCCTCAAGTCCGCTGTCCTCGGCTTCTCCCGCCTTTGCAACAACGATTCCTGATCTGTCAACAGGGCCTTCAACCACAGGCTCCATTTCAGCCGTCTGTTCAAGCTTCAGGGTTGTGAAGAATCGGGTCTTATAGTCGGATTCCTTGATGTAAACGGGTTCTTCCTTCTTTTCTTCCGTTTTGCCGAAGAATTCCGCCGCCGTTGCATCACCCTCATAGAAAACCCTGATTTCAGAGGGTTCTTTTTTCTTCTGAGGCTTGTTTTCGGGCTCCTGCCATGCAAACATAGCAGGTGCAGGCTCGGGAATATCCTCGGGAACAATCACCGTTTCAATCTCGAAAAGCTCCTCGTCAAACTCATAGGTTTTTTCAAAAAATCTTTCCTGACCGTCAACATCCGAATCATCGGAAACAGATGAAATATCCTGCATTTCAGCCGCAGGCTCTTCGGATATCGGCTTCAGAGTAAATATTCCCGTGTCAAATTCACGGCTGAGTATTCTTTCAAAATCCTTTGCGGGAGTTGCAGGTGCCGCTGTCGCAGGCACATACTCCTCGCCGTTTGTCTGAGCAATAAGCTTATCAATATCGTCGAGCGACCAGGTTTTTGACGGAGCTTCGGCATTGCTTTCCTGCTTCGACTTTTTGACCTGAGCAAGTATTGCTTCCAGCTCATCGCCGCCCGAAGTTTTGTTTATGTATTCGTCCAAAGCTTTCACCTACCTGTTCTTTGCAATTTCATACATTAAAATTCCCGCCGCCACGGAGGCATTGAGAGAATTGATTTTTCCTTTCATGGGAAGGGATACGATAAAATCACACTTTTCTTTAACGAGTCTGCTGACACCCTTGCCTTCAGAGCCGACAACAAGTGCAACCGCGCCCGAATAATCCTGCTTATCCCAACGGGTGCCGTCCATATCCGCACCGTAGACCCAGAAACCCTTTTCCTTCAGCTCATCAATCGCAGAGGGAAGATTTGAAACCCTTGCAACGGGCACATATTCAACCGCACCTGCCGAAACCTTGCCTACCGCATAGGTCAGGGCAACGCCTCTCCTTTTGGGAATAATGATTCCGTGTGCACCGCAGGCATCTGCAGTACGGATTATTGCACCGAGATTATGAGGATCTTCGATTTCATCGCAAACGATAACAAAAGGTGCTTCACCCTTGCTTTCGGCATTTGCAAGAATATCTTCGATTGAAGAATATTCGTGCACCGCCGCCCAGGCGGCAACACCCTGATGATTTTCGCCCTCGCAGAGCTTATCAAGCTTTCTGCGGTCTGTTTCTTTTATAACAACGCCTCTGTCACGGCATTGACCGATAATTTTTCCGACGGAGCCGCCTCTCTCTCCCTTTGCAACCATAAGACAGTCGATGGTTCTGCCGCTTTTGAGAGCCTCCGCAACGGCATTTCGTCCGATTATAAGTCCCTGGCGTTCATTCTGCATTTCCATAAAGCAGACTCCTCCTGTTTTTCAGCTATATTCAATCAATTATATCACAAAATAAATAATTTGAACAGTATTATTATTATTTTTACAAAAAATTTTTTATATATTTTCATTTATGAAGATAAAAACTGACAGGATTTTGTTGCATCAGCAGGTAAAATGCAGGGTAGGAAAAGTCTGATAATTATATTCAACAGAAAAAGGAATGATAAAACAATGGAAAAAAC